>NZ_AHMP02000003.1:3430000-3730000 GCF_000243735.2 Leptospira kmetyi serovar Malaysia str. Bejo-Iso9
CGATCGGGATTTGAACCGGTACTGCGTTGTGTTTCAGTTTTTCTTTCAACTGATCGATTACGCGGAAAGGGTTTGCGCCCGTTCTGTCGAGTTTGTTGATAAAAGCGACGCGAGGAACGTTGTAACGTCTCATCTGACGGTCGACGGTAATCGACTGAGATTGAACCCCGGCAACCCCGCAAAGAACGAGAATCGCGGAATCCAACACGCGGAGAGAACGCTCCACTTCCACCGTAAAGTCAACGTGGCCCGGTGTGTCGATGATGTTGATCGTGTGATCTTTCCACTGGCAATAAGTCGCCGCAGACTGGATGGTGATCCCTCTTTCTCTTTCGAGGTCCATACTGTCCATCTTCGCGCCGACTCCGTCCTTTCCACGAACTTCGTGGATGGCGTGAATTCTATTGGTATAGAACAGAATTCTTTCGGTAAGGGTCGTTTTTCCAGAATCGATATGGGCGGAAATCCCAATGTTTCTGGTTTTTAGAAGTTTTTCGCTCGGTTTGAATTCGGCTACAGCAGTGCTCATGGCCATCCTCTTATAAAAGATTGCAAAATGCTCCGGTGAAAACACCGGCGGGACCGTCTTGAGAAAGTCCCTCAATTTACCAGATTCCAAAAAAGAGCGGATTTGTAAACTCAAATCGGCGAATCGGCTCGTTGGGGATCGTTTTTCATTTGCGCCGGAAGGATTTGGAAAAATGATGATCTTTTGCATTCTTCCGTATGTATCCGCTCAAACTGATTAAAAGAAATGTAAACCGCATTGCAAAGGCGTTTCTTTTGTTGTCGGTTGCCCGAACCCTTTGTTTGGGTTTTGCGGTCGCCATTTTGGCGGGTTCTTTCGGAATTTACGTTTCCGAATCCGGTCGTTTGACTTATACGGTTTCCCTTTATCTCGCAACTTCTTCGATCTGTGTCACGGGGCTTTCTCCGGTGCTTTTGTCGGAACTACAACGTTCCACTCAGTTGATTATGATGTTTCTGATCCAAATCGGGGGATTGGGAATCATTACGTTTACGGTTTTGATCGGGGTTTTGGTCGTTCGCGGTTTGTCCCGAAGCACTCGACTCGCTTCTTTTGTTTACGAAGCAACGGACGCGCATCTCGCGAGAAGATTGAGGGATAAAAAATCCGATCAACATTCGGGCGTCGTTCCTCCCGGAAAAAAGAAAACCGAGGCCGAAGCTTCTTACGTAAGAAGAATGTTGATTTCCCTTTTTAACATTTCTCTTTCGATCGAAGCGGTCGGAGCCACTCTTCTTTATTTTTGTATGCCCGAAACGGATCGTCTTCCCGGATCTCCGAGCCGATTTTTTTTAAGCGTCTTCACTTCGGTTTCAGCGTTTAACAACGCGGGATTCTCCATCGTAGACGATCTCAGTTTTTTAGCGAAGGATCCTTTGTGTCTTCTCATCATTCAGTTTTTGATCGTGATGGGCGGGATCGGTTTTCCGGTAATCATCTTTATCGAAAAATCGATTTTGGAAATCATACAGAAGTTTATGGGAAAGGTGGAAGCCGTCACCGAAACGTTTATGATGAGAAGAACGGTTCTTCTCGGAGAAGATCCTCCCGGATGGTATATATTCGTGATCGCAACTTCGGTGCGATTGGAAGAACGTCTCGAAGTTTATCGAAAGGAATTATTCGGAGACGCCAATCGTATGCAGATGGCGATTATCGTTTTGGGTTCGCTACTCCTGATTCACATCGGAGGAATTTCAATTTTGTTGATCGAATACAACAACTTGGAAACGATCGGTAAGATGGGTTTCACCGAGAAGTTGTTTAATTCTTTCTTTCTTTCCGTTTCTTCGAGAACCGCCGGTTTTAACACGTTCGACATCACGGAGATTCGAAGCGCGACTTACGTGCTTCTTTGTTCTTTGATGTTCATCGGAGGCGGACCTCAGGGAGCGGCGGGCGGTATCAAGATCACTACGTTCTTTATATTAATCTTATATTTGAAAAACGTAATCAGTCCTCAGGCAAGAGTTCAAGCTTGGGGAGAAGACGTTTCCAAAAATTCCGTGGCGATTTCAACTCGAATCTACTTTTTAGCTACGTTGTCTCTCGTCGTCTTTATGTTTTTGATCACGCTCGCCAACGGAAATAAACACGGGATCGAAACCATCTTCTTCGAAGTGATGTCCGCGTTCGGCACCGTGGGTTTGAGTTTGGGAATGACCGCTTATACCAATGACGTCGAAAAATATCTTTACATCGCTTTGATGTTTATGGGAAGAGTGGGAACCTTCACTCTTTTGATCGCGTTTACCGGCCACTCCGGTCTCGGAGATCTTGGAAGCAAAGACGACGGTTTGAAGATTCAAGTCGGTTGACGACGTTTTCCATTCTCATCCTCTAAAAATTCTAGTTGCAGTTCCTTGAAAAAAACGGAATCTCTGGTCCGTGGAATATACAACCCGGATTCAAAACCGTCATTATCAATTCGGTGATCTGAAGAATCTTTTAGCAAAGGCAAGTCCTCTGCGTTCCGGTGATATTCTCGCGGGAATTGCGGCGGCGAGTTACGAAGAGAGAGTCGCGGCTCAGATGATTCTCGCGGATCTTCCTTTGTCCGCGTTTTTGGAAGAACCTTTGATTCCTTACGAAGAAGACGAGGTCACCCGATTGATTTTCGATCGTCACGATCGGAATTCTTTTTCCGTTGTCTCTTCGATGAGCGTGGGAGAATTTCGTGAGTTTTTGTTAAGCGACAAGACCGATTCGGAAACGCTCAAGAATTTAATTCCGGGAATCATACCCGAAATGGCGGCGGCGGTTTCCAAACTTTGTTCGATTCAGGATTTGATCGCGGTTTCCAAAAAATGCAGAGTCGTTACAAAGTTTCGAAATACGATCGGACTTCCGGGAAGACTTTCCACAAGACTTCAACCCAACCACCCGACGGACGATCTCAAAGGAATCTCCGCGGGAATCTTAGACGGACTTCTTTTGGGAAGCGGAGACGCGGTCATCGGAATCAATCCGGCGACTGACAATCTTCCATCGGTACATTCTCTCCTGAATCTTTTGGACGCGCTCATCCGCAAATACGAAATACCGACTCAGAGTTGTGTTCTCAGTCACGTAACTACGACGCTCGAACTCATTCATCGCGGCGCTCCCGTGGATCTCGTCTTTCAATCCGTGGGAGGAAGTCAAAAACTCAACGAAAGTTTCGGAATCAATCTCGCTTTGTTAAGCGAAGCGAGAGAAGCCGCGTTGTCCTTAAAGCGCGGTACGATCGGGGATAACGTTATGTATTTCGAAACGGGACAAGGCGCGGGACTTTCTTCGGACGCGCATTGGGGAATCGATCAGCAAACGTTGGAAGCGAGAGCGTATGCGGTCGCGAAAGAATTCTCGCCTTTGCTCGTGAACACGGTCGTGGGTTTTATCGGTCCCGAATATTTATACAACGGAAAACAAATTCTCCGCGCGGGAATGGAGGATCATTTCTGCGGAAAACTTCTCGGTCTTCCGATGGGCGTCGACGTTTGTTATACGAATCACGCGGAAGCCGACGGAGACGACATGGACACGTTACTCACTCTTCTTGGGGTTGCGGGTTGTAATTATATCATGGGAATTCCCGGCGCGGACGACGTTATGCTCTCTTATCAGAGCACTTCGTTTCACGACGCGTTGTATTTAAGACAGGTTCTCGGTTTAAAACCCGCGCCCGAATTCGAAGAATGGCTTTTGCAAAAAGGAATATTGGATCGGAATCTGATTCCGACGGATCAGAAAAATCAAATCGGACTTTTATCCGATCTGGAAACGTTGGCGGGTTGATATGGATTGGGAAGAATGGAAACAATTCACCTCCGCACGAATCGGTCTCGGTCGTTCGGGAGTTTCTCTTCCCACAAAGGAAGTTTTAAAATTCCGATTGGATCACGCGCGCGCAAGAGACGCGGTTTGGGCCGAAGCGGATTTCGGAAATCTTTTCGACTTTTTGGATTCGTACGGTTTACCGTATCTTGAAATCAAATCCAAGGCGAGTTCCAGAGAAGAATATTTGGCGCGCCCCGATCTCGGAAAAAAAGTTTCCTCTCAGAGTTATCATTCTTTGGAATCTTTGAAGGAAAGTAATTCCAAGTTTTCGGATGAATTCGACTTGAGCCTCGTGATTTCGGACGGTCTTTCGGCGAGTGCGATTCGGGATTCTTTGATTCCGTTTTTGGAAATTTTTTTACCGGCCCTTCAAAATCTGAAACTCAAACTGAGTCCCGTTGCGATCGTTAAAAACGGAAGAGTGGCGATCGGAGACGAAATCGGAGAATTCTGGAACGCGAAAGCGACGATCATTCTCATCGGAGAAAGACCCGGTTTGTCCACGGAAAACAGCCTCGGTTTGTATCTAACGTATCAACCCGCAAGCGGTCTTACGGACGAAAGAAGGAATTGTATCTCGAACATTCGTTCAGGCGGAATGAACTTTTCGGACGCGGCTCGAAAGGCCGTATATTTGCTTTCTCTTTCCTTACAAAAAAGAATTTCAGGAGTTCATCTCAAAGACGAAGAAGCGCTTCCGATTTCCGAAAATCGTAAACTCGATTCTTAAATTCTTCTCTTAAAAACGGAGCGATATGTTTCCGTCCGATCCCCGGTTTTTCCTTGATGATTTGAGGGTTTCTAAGGAATGTAACCGAGTATGCTCTTCCAGTATTTGAAATTGCTCCGAATCCATCAGTGGATCAAAAACGTAATCATTTTTGCGGGCATTATCTTCGCTAAAAAATTGACCGATCCGGAATCGGTGCAAAGGGTCATCGCGGCCTTTTTTCTTTTCTCCCTTGTCGCTAGTTGTCAGTACGTCGTGAACGACTATTTGGATCGTAAGGAAGACGCGTTACATCCCGAAAAAAAACACAGACCTCTCGCTTCGGGAAAATTGGATCCTTCGTTTGCGCTTTTTATCACCGCGATCATTCTTCCCTTGTCTTTGATCTTGGCTTATCTTTTACATCCCGCGTTTTTCGGACTGGTCGCGTTCTATCTCGTCTTCAACGTTCTCTACAGCAAGTTTTTGAAACACATGGTGATCCTCGACGTGATGAGCATCAGCATCGGATTCGTGATCCGTGCGATCGCCGGTTCGGTGATCATTCACGTTTCGTTTTCATCCTGGCTTCTTCTTTGTACGTTTATGCTCGCTCTCTTCTGGGGATTTTCGAAACGAAGGGGAGAATTGATCATTCTCGAAGGAAACGCAAAAGGACATCGCAAGATTCTGGACGAATATTCCACCGGGTTCTTGGATATGATGCTAGGAATCGTCGCGACGATGACCTTAATGAGTTACGTCCTTTACGTTACGAGTCCGACCACGATCGCAAATCTCGGAACCGATCAGATGATCTATACGATTCCGATCGTAGTCTACGCGATCTTTCGTTCTTTGTACATCATCTATATCAAGAACATGGGGCACAATCCTACGAAGGCGATTCTTTCGGATTGGGGGGTTTTGCTTGCAGGATTGATTTGGGTCGCACTGGTGATCGCGATCATGTATTCCGGTTTCGGAAAGGGAATCCGTTTCGATCTGTAAAACGAACGCGTTGTTCCTCGTTGAAAAATTCGAATCGAAAAATTTCGAAACCGACGAGCGCTCCGGGTTTTGATTTGTTTCAAAGAATTTTAAAACGAAGAAACTCTTTTCAACGAATCTCGGATCCAATGGATCGAACCGCGAACCGAGTGTAACAAACACAAATTCAAAACGAATCTATCATCGATGAAGGAAATTTACAAAAAGAGCGGAACCGTTGCGCTTTGGATCGTTTTGTTTTTATCGATTACGATCGCCCTTTCCGTGTTCAAAGCCTCCGATTTAAAACCGACAATTCCTCTCAACGGAATGAAGCTGTTTCAAGGAGAAACATACCAATCGACAAATAAGATCGAGGTGGTTTATTTTTGGGCGACTTGGTGCGGGGTTTGTTCCACCAATCTTCCCTTGGTAAAATGGTATTCCGAACGATTGGAAAACAGTTCTCGATTTTCTTTTGTGAGCGTGGAAGAAGGGGAGAATCTCGTCGAACTCGAACGTTATATCCGCGAAAAAAATCTCAACTTCAAGGTCGTTCCCGCGAACCAACTCTTTTTACAAGAATGGAAGGTGAACGCATATCCTTCTTTTGTAATATTGGATCGCAACGGAACGATTCGATTTGCGGATTCGGGTATGATGAACCCGATCAGTTTTTTTCTGAGAATTTGGATCACGCACTTTTTCTTTTAACGGGCGAAATTTTAGTCTTCGATTGGAAATATTTTTCCAAAATCGGAAACGGATTCCTCCGATATTGATTGTAAAATTGGATTTTTTTACATCCATTGATTCTAAAGGGCGAATTCGTCCGGGACCTCGATCTTAATGCGAACCAGAAATTCTTTCCGATCCTTTTTTAAATCAGTTCTATTTTCCATTCTTTCTTTTTTGATTCTTGCGAATTGCAATCTAAAGTCCGTAGACAACGCGTGTAATCCCGAATCCAAATCCTATTGGGAAACGTTCTTTTTGAGCGCGGGTTCTTCCAATCTCATTCCGTTTTGCGGACCGGCTCCCCAATCCTTAAGTTATCCGGCCGCGGTTTTTGCGAACGGCGCTCCGATCAGTTTAACGCCTAACATCACGGGAGGAGGACTTACGTTTTCCATCACACCGCCTTTACCAAGCGGAGTCGTATTGGATCCGAGAACGGGAGTGATCTCGGGTTCTTACATCGGATATGGCGGTGTCGATACGATGTATCAGGTGAAGGCTTTCAATTCTTCGGGAAGCGTTTCCTATTCTTTGGAACTGATCTTATATGGAATGGCTCCTTTGAAAACGGGACAGACTTCTTGTTGGGATGGAAGCGGCGCTTTGATTTCCTGCACGGGCACAAAACAAGACGGAGAATTGAGAAACGGAATTCTTCCGAGTTTTACCGGACCGACGAACGTGTCGGGGTCCGATTACACGACCACGGATAATCTTTCCGGTTTGATTTGGAAAAGTTGTTCGGAAGGAACCACCGGCGCGACTTGTACGGGAACTTGGAGCAATCTCGATTGGGCCGGGTCGAATACTGCGTGCAGTGCGCTTAACTCCGGTTATGCGGGAAGAACCGATTGGAGACTCGCTTCCGCAAAAGAATTGGCGGCCATGTTGAACTACGACGGAACCACGCCCGCAACATATTCTTCTTATTTTCCGAATACGAACGGATCGGGTCACTGGACTTCCACGATCTATGTTCCGATCTCGGCGACGGATCGTTGGTATGTTTCCTTTACGGACGGAATCATCGGCGAAACGATTCAGACAAATACGAATAACGTGCGTTGTGTTTCCGGTCCTTCTTTGCCATCCGTATTGTTGAAGGACAACGGAGATTCCACCGTGACCGACGTGAACACGGGTTTGATCTGGGCGCAGTGTAGCGCCGGACTTTCGGGTTCTTTGTGCACCGGAACGGCGACTTCTTTAAACTGGACGAACGCTCTTCTTGCTTGTAACTCTTTGAGTCTCGGCGGAAGGGTTTGGAGACTTCCATCCGTAAACGAGCTACGAAGTCTAACTGACTTGAGTCTCGCCAATCCTACGGTCAACACGTCTTACTTTCCGAATACGATGTCTTCGAACTATTGGACTTCGACCACTTATACGAATCCGACCGAAGCGTGGGTGATTCAGTTCGGATCGGGCAATATCGTGATGAATTATACGAAGGGCGGAACCGCATACACTCGTTGTGTGGCGACCGGACCTTAAGTTTTCTCCACGACGTCGTTTTAGATTCGATTCTCAAGAAACCGATATTTATACCATGGAGCCGTTCAAACCAAAACCCTTACTCAATAAGTCGGAACTACGGCAGATCAAAAAATCCAGAACGAGGGTTGAGGGAAAAAAAGTAATCACGGACGACGTTAAGAAATTAAAGTCGTTGAACGTAACTCCTGATCTTCCGAAACGGGAACTCGTACATTATTATAAGGAACCGATCTGGATCGAATATTATATTCCGAGAGAATCCAGATTCGCATACGAAGTAAAATATCTTTTCGTAAAACTCATCGACCCGATTCCGAAACCTTCTCCCGAAGACCAAATCTTAAGAGAAGCGATTTCCAAGGGAGAATTTGTCGACGTGCTCGACGTGATGTTTCGTCATCCGGAAAAAGAAAGTCTGATTCGAAACAGTTATCTGAACACGTTTTCGTTTTTGGAATCGATCTCCGCGAACTACAAACAGTATCTAAAAACGCAAGACGCTTACGACTTGAGAATTCCGTTGTTCCACACCGAAGCCTTGATGAAACGCGAACCCACCGTCGCCACCTTGGAATTTTTAGGTCCGTATACGATCTACAATCTCAACTGGTTAATCCGAAAACTCAATGAAGCAGGGGAAGAATTCTCTCTCGAAGACGAAACCATTTCCGTCTTGATCAAAAGAAGAAACGAATATTGGGAACAACAATCTTTGGCGACCGACGAGGATTTCGAATTGTTCGCCGCTCTTTTTTATGAACAAGCTTTTCCTCATAGAGGTTCGGACTTCGACGACGCTCTTTTGTTCAAGGAATCGGACGAAAGCCGGTTCTAAGAAATCTTATTCTGAACTCCGGTGAGTTTGTCTTTTAACATCAGAAAGGGTTGTTCGATCAAAAGAAAAAAGAACCAAGAGATCAGAAACGTAACCGCAACCAGATAAATGCTACAAAGCAGGAACATCCAAACCGTCGGCGTCGTTTGAATCAACGGAATGATTTTTTTCGCCGCGACCGGAATCGCAAAGATATGCCAGAGATAACCCGCATATCCGAGACGAGCGAAGGGTCTAAAGACGGAAAGGCTGAAGAATTTTTTTAGAAATCCCGGATAGAAAGAAAAATACATCAAAATTCCGAAACCGAACGAAAGCGCAAGCGGACGAAATACCAAGGCCCAAGAAGTTCCGGGGTCGATCTGGTGCGCCCCGATTACTATCAAAAATCCGAATATTAGGATTATAGAATATTTTAGTTTTTTGTCTTTCGATTTTTCGGGCGTCATCGGGAAGTGATGGAAAATTTCGTAAACCAACATCCCCGCGAGGATCGAATCGAATCTCGCGTAAAACATGTATGCGGCGTCAAGACTTGCGTTCGGAATTGCAAGCTTCATTCTTACGATAAGGGCGGTTAAAAAACCGAGAAAATAAAAAATAACCCGAATTCTTAAACTTACTTTAAACAAGAAGATCAGACAGAAAAAAGGAAGGATGAGATAAAAATGTTCCTCAATGGAAAGAGACCAGCCTCCGTTATAAAGCGCGTACGGAACGATATCCGAAAGATAAAAAATATCGATCCAAACTTTACTCATGCGAAGTTTTAAATCCGCAACCATGGCTAAAATTTGCGGGTGCGTAAGGTTCAAAGATTCGAACTTTATCAATTGTTTATATTTGCTGTAGTAAAGAACCGCGAGCGCAACATAATAGGCCGGAAAAATTCTCAAGGATCGCTTTATAAAAAACTCCTTAATTTTAATCTTTCCAGTCCTTTCGTTTTCGCGGAACAATCCTCCGTAAATCAAAAAGCCGCTGAGTAAAAAGAAAAAATCCACTCCGGAGGAAAGCGAACCCAAAAACAAACGGAGAGGATCGGAATCACCGGGAAGGATCGTTTTTGCCGTGACCCAGCCGTGAAAGATGACCACTGACAAAATTGACAAAGCACGAATTCCGTTTAAATTTTCGTGTTCGTTGTCTTTTTTTAGGAAGATGGATAAAAAATAATTTTTTATGTTCATAACTGAATGTATTTTATTCTTCTAATATACTTCGCGTTGATTGTTAAAGAAAAAGCCAAACCTTGCCTCTTAATTTCTGAAACGGAACCAAACCGTAGTTTCTCGAATCCGTAGAATTCTCCCGGTTATCTCCTAAAACTAAAAAGTAACCCGGAGGAATTCTTCCCGCGTCTCCGATCGGTACGTTTCCTTTCACCGCGGTCATGGGAATCATGGACAACGAAGGCGCGATCGTTTTAAAGCCGGGTTTCAAAAACGTTTCTTGAAGCGGTCCGTCGTTGATGAGAATCCGATCGTTTTCAAATCGGAAGTAATCGCCCGGAAGTCCGACGACTCTTTTTAGGCTCAGTTCTTCCTCCAAGCCGTCCAGGACGAGGACGTCGAAACGACTGACCGAACCTTCTATGAAAGAAATTTCCCATTTGCCGATGCGCGCGGGGAATCCGAGCTTCGTGACCAATATTAAATCTCCTTCTTTATAAGAAGGCGCCATCGAATAACCGGAGATGAAGTAGATTTGAAACAAAAAGATTCTCATCAAAAGAATCGTGAATAGGGAAAGAAAGACGGGAAGAATCGTTCGAAGATACTTTCTGATCTTCTCTTTCATTTCGTGGTCTTTCATAAGAACGTAAGACAATATTTTGACTCTTCTTTAGAGTGGCAAATCGAAAAAGGCTCTTAGGGCAAAGTGATTTACAGTCTTTAATACGTCGTTTTTCATGGCGAATCATTGGTTTAGAGGCATTATACCGGCATGAAATCGGCTTTCATATCCCTGTTTGAAAAACGTCCCTTTGAAAAAGATTCTTTAAACGGACTGAGAGCCATCTCGATGATCATCATCTTTATATTCCATTTTTATGATGGTCTTATGACCAAGGTTCCGCAGGATTCCAAAACGCTTCACGTATTCTTAAGTAATCTCACTTCCGCCGTGGATTTATTTTTTGTTCTGAGTGGTTTTTTGATCTACGGAGTTCTTTATCGTCATTGGGAAAAAACCAAAACGGTCGACTTTAAGGATTTTTATATCGGAAGAAGTTTGAGAATTTTTCCGGCTTACTACGCTCTCGTTTTTATCACGTTGTGGATCGCGAAGATGCAAATCAAAGCGATGAGCCTTTCCACCGATCCCGCGGTGCAGGCGAGTATGCCCTTGTTCATTCAAGCGGTGGATCGTTGGATCTTCGACGCTCTTTACGTTTCCAATTACGTGGAGTCGCTCCACTTTCATACTTGGTCTTTGTCTTTGGAAGAACAGTTTTATCTCGTGTTTCCTTTGATTTGTTATCTGATTTTATTCAGACTTCAAAAGAATTCTCGTTTGTTCTTTATCGTCGCGTTATATTGTTCGGCCGCGGTGATTCGATATTTCGTTTACGCTCACAACGCGGGCGATCATCCGTATAAAATATTCGATACTTTGTTTCATCGTCCCGCGCATACTCGATTCGATTCCATAGTCGTGGGGATTCTCGCGTTCGAATTGTATAAGAATTGGAATCTGATTCCACAGGAACACAATCGAACCCGCGAATATTTCTTTTTGATTCCGGGGTTGATCTGTTTGGGAATCGCGAGTTTTATCCCTTATCATTTTTCGGTTTATTACACCGTATTTCGTTTTAATTTTTCCAACATGGGATACGCGTTAGTCATGCTTGCGAGTATTCATAAATTTTCTTGGATCGGAAAATTCTTAAGCCTGAGAATTTTCGCCCCGCTCGCTCGCGTAAGTTACGGAATGTATCTTTGGCATTTGGTCGCGATCTTTTTCGCAAGCATTCCTCTCAAAACGAGAACGGACGTGGTTTCTTGGGGAGAATTTACGAAGATGTTGTCGATCGGTTTCGTATATGCGACGATCTTCGCGCTTCTTTCCTACTTTCTCGTCGAATATCCTTTTTTAAGTCTGAAGAACCGTCTCCGAAGGGATTAACTTATCGTTTAACTTCGGTTATGTGCAGTAACCCGCCGGGTTTCGTAATGTCCTCGATCCGAAAAGAATTTGAGAACTTCGTTTTCACAAACTCGGAAAGGGTTTTGTCGAAAGGTTCCTCGATCAAAACGAGAGTTTCGTTCGGATACGATTTCAGAATTTGATCCAAATCGTTTTTGTTATGAATCAACAAAATCGTCTGAGAAAGATAATTGAGCCCGAACGTATTCGCGACGTGAATCTTTTGGGTGATAAAAACCTTGGAACTATTCCAAGGGATTTCCGATTGAATCTGCGAAAGTTGAATCGAAATCTTTCTCATCAGTTTGATCACTTTCAGATTTACGCTCGCCGAATAAACGATCAGAATTCCGAATCCGAATAATATTATGTTTTTGTAAAGTTTTGTCTGAGTTTCTTTGAGTTTGATTTCGTTTAACAAAAGAAGCGGAATGAATACGCTACAAGTCAGATAACGCGAACCCCAGTCGATATTCGAATCGTTCGGAGTCAGAATTCCGACCAAAATCAGGTTCAAAACGAAGGTTAAAATCCAAGTGCGCGCGCTTTCGCTCGAAACCTTCCATTTCCAAAGACCGAATAGAACAATCAAAAGATACCAGGGAGAATATCCTAAAAGTCCGAGCCGACCGTTTCCGGCGAAGATCAGACTTTTTACGCTCGAGATTTTGGCGGCCAGATCGAAAACCGCGATCGTACGATTCGACGCGACCCGCGGCCCTAAAAAAGAATCATAATTCAGAAAATTATAAAGTACGAATGTGGCAAAGATAAGAACGAATCCTCCCGAAAAGGAGGAAATATTTTTCAAGTCTTCGATAAACGAAGATTCTTTTGAAAAAGTTTTGATCAGGATCGAGGAAAAAACGATACAAGCCGTCAAAATCAAGACCTCGGGTCTATACCAACATCCGAGACCGAATAAGGCCCCGGATAAAAGCATCGGAGCCGGATGATAACCCGCAAAAAGATTGTTTTCGTTTTGGAGAATCGAAACTCCCAAAAGAACCAGTACCGCGGCGACGGAAACGTCCGAAAACGAAATGAAATGATGGAAGAGCGGAGTGGCGATCGCGGCCGCAAAGGGAATCAAAATACGTTTTGTCATTCCGTAGAGCAGCGTTAGATACGCGCAAAACAATAAAGCGCAGAGATAAATCAACAGACCCGGTTGATTTGCCCAAACGAAAGGACTTGTAATCAACGTGTTTGCGATCGGAAACGGTCCGATTTTTTCCCCGCGTTCGGTAGTGTATGTTTCGATCGGGAAAAACGCTAACTCGGAATCGATTCTTTTTCCCAGATAAAAAATTTCCTGAGATCGGAAGTCGTTTGCGATCCATCCTTTGGTCTGAAGGATTTTCATCAGACTGTCCGCGGCAAAGGAGGAATCCGGTTTCGTATAAAAAGCGGCAAAAAGGGAAATCAGGATCGCGATCAAAAGCGAGACGATTTTAAACGAAGGAGCGGACGAAAGCTTTAAGATTTTATCATAGGTTGCATTTGCGTATTTCATAATATTCTCATGGATTGCGGGTTTTCGATCGAAAACCTTCGCCCCGTTTTATTTGCGCCTGTCGTAGATTCCGTAAATGATTTCGATCGTCCCGAGCGTTTTTTTATCCAAGATTTGGATCGAATTCAGATCGCCGATCGCCTTGGAATCAAATTGACTCAGATAACCGATCATTCCTTCTTTTGTGTTCTGATCGTATTTGAGATCCTTCATTCCATCGGTATATTCTTTCGAATACGCGAAGTATTCAAAACGAACCGCATCCTTGTTTTTGGAAGCGGAGAATTTTTGAAGCAAGTCCTTAAGCTCGGGAACCCCGACCGCTTGATAAACCCTTCCTTGAAAATAAAGACCCTCGCTCGCCATTCCTCCGATCAAACCGTTTTGAAAAATCAAAAGATTTTCCCCGGGTTCCTTGAGAATGAATTCCTGAACTCCCTTCGTATTCTTCGCAAAACCTTTCGTGGTTTTATAATAGATCCAAGTCGGAAACACGGAAATTGCGAGAAGAATCGAAAACGAAATTCTCCAGAAAATTTTTTGCGTTTGGAGAAACCGAAACGTTCTCGATGCAAGAAGAAACAAACCCGGAAGACCCGGAGTTAAGTAACGCGAACCGAATTCCGCGCCCCCGTCGTTGGGCGCAACGCTCGCGGCGATTACAATTCCGAACAAGGAGGAAATCAAAAGAGGTTTTTCCTTTTCGGAAAGGTCCTTCCAATTCTTTACGAGCGGAAACAAAAACAAAAGAAGACCCGCGAGCAAAAACGGAGCGTATCCGAAAAGGCCAAGCTTTAGATTTCCATAAAATAAGAGATTTATAAAATTCTTAAATAGATGCGAACCGCTCGCGGAATCGTAGTTCGCGTTGTATCTCGGCCCGAGCGGAGAATGGAAGAAGGATTGATTGAAACCGCAATACGCGAAAAACAACAAAACCAAAATTCCGGAAACGAGAAAGAATTCTTTTTTGGTTTTATCCTCTTTGGAAAATGGAAAACGAAGATAACTTTCAAAGATCCAATAAAGACCGATAAAGATCAGATATTCCAAACGAAACCAATAACTCAGGGAAAAAAGAATTCCCGCAAACAAAGCGCGCGCTAAGGAAGAATTCTCCTTGGAGCTTTGATAAAAAAAGATTCCGCAGACAAAAAGAAAAAGCCCGACGCCCACGTCCATAAACAGATAACCGTTCATTACCACGGGCGATAAAAACGAAAAAAGAAGAATCTGCCAGGAAGGGATTTTAAATTCTTTTCCGATTAAAAATAACGCTAAACCGACAAGCAATGCGGATAGGAAATAAATTCCGTAGGCGCCTCCGAACGGGTAGGCGATCGCATAAAGAATTCCTAATGAAATCGGAAACGCGATGATCTTATGGCCGTTGACTACGGACATTTTCAAAAGACTGAACTTGAGTTCCGGATCGAATTCAAAACCCGGATAAAAAACGTCCAAGGATCGGAACCCGCTGAGAAAGATCGATTTTCCGAGAATGAACTTTTCGTAATGATCTGCGGAAAGAAGATATTTCGGAGGAATCGTCAGGTAGAGAAAATACGAAAAGAAAAAGGCGGCAAAAAGAAGTGCGTATTTATTTTTGAAAATCGGATCGAGGATTGTTTTGAATTTTTGGATCATCGTTACTTTCGAATTTAAAAACGGGGGCAATTTCGTGTCGGAGTCAGCTTATCGAAATTGTTTTCGAGGTCAATCCGTTTCGTTTTTTCATTGATCCGTCCCGAGAATCGTGTAAAACTTGAAGTTATGCAACAGGAAACTTCAACAGGTCAAAATTTACTTGGTCAATTTCTTGCGCAATCGCCGGTAAAATCTCTGATCGATCGTTATCGAACCGAAAGAGGAAAGATCCGAAGTTTTATGGAAAAACTTCCTCTGTATTCGAGCGCTCTTAAGGATCACGAATTTCAAAACGCGGATTCCATGTTGAGAAAAGAATTGGCTTCCAAGGTCTCTCTTCTCAAAGAACCCGTTCGAAGATTGGAAGAGGCCTTCGTATCGGCGAGAAAATTGGATCTGATCGGAAGCAGTGAGATCGCGGTTTTGTTAATCGACAAACTTACCAATACGATTCAATCGGCGGGATACGGGCTGACCGGGCTCGCCACCGGATTCAAAGCGACCGCGGAAGAATTGGAAAAACTCGCGGAATTCGATCATTCTCTCTTTAAAGAAGTGGAAGGAATCGAATCCAAAATCCAAGCTCTCAAAGTTACTGCGGATTCTTCCGTTCAGGAAGTTCGTAACGCGATCGGCGAAGTCCGTTCGGCTTTGGACGAATTGGAAAACGCGTTTCGCTCGAGAAAGGAATTGTTCACGAAACTCTAAGATTCAAAAACGGGTCTTATCTCGTTGAAAGAATTGGATCGGTTTTCGAGTCTTAAACGCAACGTACTTTTTAAATAAACGATTAAGGAATATACCATGGCATTGATTGATGTGATAAAATACGAGGGACAACCCGGCGAGATCGTTTGGAAATTTCCAAGAAACGATATCAGCCATTTCGGTCAACTCGTCGTAAACGAAAGTCAGGAAGCGGTTTTCTTTAAGGAAGGAAAGGCCCTCGACGTTTTCGGTCCCGGAACTCATACTCTCAAAACGGGAAACATTCCCATTTTGGAAAAACTCGTAAACCTGCCGTTCGGCGGACAAACTCCGTTTACCGCGGAGATCGTTTACGTAAACAAGTCCGTGATCAACATGACTTGGGGAACTCCGGCTCCGATTCAAATTGAAGATCCGAAGTATCATATCACTCTCGGTTTAAGAGCATTCGGAAATTATAATATTAAAGTGATCGACTCCAAGTCTTTCGTGAACACGGTCGTGGGAACCCAACAACGATTCAACCACGACGGAGTGGATAAACTTCTCAAGCCGATGGTCGTCACGAGACTCAGCGATTTTATCTCCGAAGTCGTATTAAAAAACGGGGTTCCGATCACTCAGATTTCTCAACACCTCGAGGAAGCTTCCGCCGCCGGAAAAACAAAAACCCAACCGGATTTTCAAAAATACGGACTTGAGATTTTGGATTTTTTCATTCAATCGATCAACTTCGATCAGAACGATCCGAACTTCCAAAAGATCCAGAAGGTTCTCACCGATAAATTCGAAATCGAAACGATGGGAAATATGTATCAGCAAAAGAGAATGTTGGATATCGGAGAAGCCGCAGCCAACAATCCGGGCGGCGCTGCCGGAGAAGGTATGAGCGCGGGAATGGGTCTCGGAATGGGAATGAACATGGCCGGTATGATGTCCAACATGATGGGACAAAATCAAGCCGGAGCCAAACCTGCGGCTGAGGACGCAACGGCGAGACTCGCCAAGTTGAAGACTCTGCTCGACGGAGGTCTCATCACTCAGGAAGAATTTGATACCAAAAAAAAGGACATTTTGAATTCTATCTAAAATATGGTCTCCACTCTTACCCGATACAAAGCAGAATTCGAATGTATAAACGACTCTTGTAAAACTCGATATGATCTCAACGAGATCGTCTACGAATGTAAAAAATGCGGAAGCCTTCTTCAGGTTTCGCACGACATAGAGGCGTTAAAAACCGTATCGGGACAAGAGTGGAAAAACCAATTCGACGCGCGTTTTCGTTCCGTTCAGTTTCCGAACTCCTCCGGGATTTGGAACAAAAGAGAATGGGTTCTTCCTCATATCGAAGATAAAAATATCGTAACGTCCGGAGAAGGTCTAACGCATCTTTTCAATTCGGATCGACTTACCGAAAGTTTAGGACTCGGTAGCTTTTACGTAAAACAATGTGGGATCTCCCACACCGGTTCTTTCAAAGATCTGGGTATGACCGTCCTATTATCCCAAGTCAAACATATGATCGCATCGGGAGTTCCGATCCAAGCGGTTGCATGCGCGAGTTCGGGCGATACTTCCGCGGCGCTTGCGTCTTACGCGGCTAAGGCGGGAATTCCCGCGATTATATTCTTACCTGCGGGAAAAGTATCGCAAGCCCAGTTGATTCAACCGGTTTCGAACGGAGCGAAAGTGATCGCGCTCGATACGGATTTCGACGGTTGTATGCAGATCGTAAAGGAAGTAACTCGAGAAGCGGGAATCTATCTCGCGAACTCGATGAATTCTTTGCGGATCGAAGGACAAAAAACGATCTCTGTGGAAATCACGCAACAGTTGGAATGGAAGGTTCCGGATTGGATCGTGATTCCGGGAGGAAATCTCGGAAACGTTTCCGCGCTCGGAGCCGGATTTGAGATGATGCTTTCCCTCGGGCTCATCGACAAACTTCCGAGAATCGTATTGGCGCAAGCCGAACACGCGAATCCACTTTATCTTTCCTACTTAAAGAATTTTGAAAGTTTCGAACCGGTTGCGGCCAAAACGACGCTTGCGTCCGCGATTCAAATCGGAAATCCGGTTTCGATTCAAAAGGCGATCAAAACCCTCAAAAAATTCGGCGGCGTTGTCGAACAGGCCAGCGAATCCGAGTTGGCGAACGCGGCGGCAAGAGCGGACTTATTCGGTTTATACAACGATCCTCATACGGGAGTGGCTTTGGCGGCTTTGGAAAAGCTGATTCACAAGGGGACGATCAAAAAAGGGGAGAATGTGGTCGTAATTTCGACCGCTCACGGCTTGAAATTCACCGAATTCAAACTTCAGTTCCACGACGGGAAAATTCCGGGATCGGATTCTAAAATCGTAAATTCCATCCATAGAATCGAACCGAAAGCGGACAAAGTTATAGGGCTAATCAAGCGGTTATTGAGCCTCGATTAGGCCTTTTTTTAAAAGGAAATTGAGAATTTTTTTAAGACTTTTTTTCCTAATTATTTTTTTTTCGTCGAAACTGGGAAGTTTTTCGTCATATCTCTAATCCATGAGGGATTTTGACGACGTATCAGCCGACTTTCAAATGGAAGTCGATTCTGCGATTTCAAGAGAAATTCCGATTTCCTTAATCACGTATGTTCTAACCCCCAAGGGTGAGAAAAAACTGAAATACATCATTCAGGGAATTCTCACCCGATACGATCGACTCGATCTCACCGAACTTCTTTATACTTCTTCCAAAGAATTGATCGTCAATGCGACGAAAGCCGCAATCAAACGGATTCTTTTTAAAGAATCAAAATTGAATATAGAATCTTTGGACGACTACGCTCGAGGGATGGAATCCTTTCACAGTAGCTTAAGCGACAAAAAGTTCCCGTTTTATAGGGAGAAAATGAAGGAACACGATTTGACAATCAAAGTCACCTTCTTCTTCAACGAGCACAGGATCATTTTGAAGATTTTGAACAACTTTCAACTCACGGATCAGGAAGAAAAACGGGTTCGCGAGAAATTTAGAATTTCAAGGGACTTCGACAACCTATTCGAGTTCTTTATGAAGTTCGGTGATTCCACCGAAGGCGCCGGGCTCGGAATTACGATGGTCGAAATTCTGGTCGCTCAGAGCGGATTTGACAGGCACTTGTTTACGATTTACAGTAGGAAAGGGATTTCGCAGACTGTTGCCAGAGTAGAAATCCCACTCAGAGAGGATTACATTCCTAGAAGACTGAAGTTCGCCAAAGGGCAGAATTTGGCTCCTAGCGTGTAGAATGAGGACGAATGGAACCGAGCAATCAAGTCAATAAATTACAGGAACAAGCGAATCTTATGAATCTCGCGCTTGAGTCTGTGCTGACGGAAGAACAAGCAGTGGAATTGATTCAAGGAAAGATCAGAGATTCTTTCCTGTTGAAGATCCGAATCGACATAGAAAACAGAAGCGGCGCGGTGGTCGCACTTGTGAGTAAATATAAAAACGACGTCATCGAAATCTTCTCCTTGTTTTCGAATTCGTCTCTGATCCGTAAGATCAGAAGTTTCGAAGATTCAGCGGCGTTCGCTCTCGACATGATCGAAGCGGCGAAGTCCGAACCTTTCGATCCCGGTCTTTCGGACAGCATCGGAAGAATCGTTTATTCCAAACTTACAAAAGCAGTATTAGAATCTTCTTATGCGAATTGGGAACGAAACGACGCGGCGAGTTTTGTGAACATTCTCGAGAATCAAATTAAAACATCATTAAAAGTGAATATAGTTCGGATTCAAGCCGACGTGGAATACATATCGAGTTTGAAGTTCAGAGCGAAGAACGTTTTCGCAGGAATTATTCCCGCTGTAAACAGACCCGCGGACGAACCTTCCATCGGACAAATTCCCGAGACTCAGGAAAAAACCCCGGTGCAAAGACAGATCGAACAATTCCGAAAACCTTTCGGAAGAGTGATTCTTTCCAAAACCGTTTTGGCTCCCGTCGGTGGAGTGGACTTCGACGAACTTACGGAAGGGGATAAACTTTTCTTTCAATTACCGATCGGAACCATGGACGAGAAAGCGATGGCCAAAACCCTCGGCGGTTTTGACGAAGCCGGTAATCCGAAGAACGTGATCGGAGAATTTATCGGCATCGCGGCGGGTAAGGGAGAATATCATATCTTTGCGAAAGGTCCTTCCGGCGTTTTACTTCAGGCTTTTGAAGAACGTCCCGTTCGTCTTGCGAAGGTCAAAAGTAAAAGTTCCGGTTCGGCTCCGGCAGCAAAGGTGGACTCTTCTTCCGGTGGCGGTTCTTTGGGAATGATCATCGTCGCAGGAGTTGTGATCGTCCTTGGTCTGCTCGTTTTTTTAATTATGAAGTAGATTTATATGTCGTTTGTTCCTTAAAATGTAGGATCTACTACATTTTAAGGAACGTTGGTTCGGGTGAGGTTTACAACTCGTTTGTCGGCGCAAATTTGTAGGAACTGCTACGAACTGATTTTCCGAAATGTTTGGGGTTTGTTCCATTCTTCGTTTGTCGGTGCAAGTTTTGTAGGAACTACTACGCGACGATTTTTCGAAAAACGTATGAGTTCCTACATTCTCAAAAAAATCAACCGATTACGAGATTGACCAGTTTTCCGGGAACGTAGATTTCCTTTCGGATCGTTTTCCCTTCTAAAATCCCGCTGATTTTCTCGAGATTCTTCGCCATTGAAATCGCATCGGCTTGAGAAACATCCTTCGGCGCTTTGAATTCGTCTCTGAGTTTTCCGTTTACCTGAACCACGATGAGAATCTCGGATTCGACCAAAAATTGCGGATCGGCTTCGGGAAATTTTTCGTAGGTTAAAGAACCGCTTTTACCGGAACGTTTCCAAAGTTCTTCCGCGAGGTGAGGTGCAAACGGAGCCAAAAGAAGAATGAACGCTTCCAAAACCTCTTTCGGTCTTCGATCCGTCGGTGTGAACTCGTTCACAAAGATCATCAGTTGAGAAATCGCCGTGTTGAACGAAAAGTTCGGGATGTCTTCCGAGACTTTTTGAATCGTTTTATGAAGCACTTTCAATTCTTCCGAGGTCGGAACTACGTCGTCGAGACGGAAAGATTCTCCCTCGCCGGTATGAAAGAGTCTCCAGATCCGATTTAAGAAACGGAATACTCCTTCCACGCCTCTCGTGCTCCAAGGTTTCACCATTTCGAGAGGTCCCATGAACATCTCGAAAAGTCGAAGACTGTCCGCTCCGTATTCTTGAATGACGTCGTCGGGATTGACAACGTTGCCCAAGGACTTGGACATTTTGCGTTTGTCTTCTCCGAGGATCAAACCTTGGTGAATCAATTTTCCGAAAGGTTCCACCGTGGAAACCACTCCGATATCGTATAAGAACTTATGCCAGAATCTGGAATAAAGAAGGTGCAACACCGCGTGTTCGGAGCCGCCCACGTAAAGATCGACGGGCATCCATTTTTTTTCCAGTTCCGGATCGCAGAATAACTTTCCGTTTTTCGGATCGATATAACGCAGATAATACCAGCAGGAACCGGCCCACTGAGGCATCGTGTTCGTTTCTCTGGTTCCGATTTCTCCGGTTTCCGGGTCCTTGTATTTCAGCCAATCTTTGGCGAGTGCGAGGGGAGATTCTCCCGTGCCGGAAGGTTTAAATTCTTCTAAATTAGGAAGTTCTAATGGAAGTTCGGATTCCGGAATCGGTTTGGTGACCCCGGACGGATAATGAACGAGAGGAATCGGTTCTCCCCAGTATCTTTGTCTCGCAAAAAGCCAATCCCTGAGTTTGAACTGAATTTTTTTCTTACCGATCTTTTTGTTTTCCGCCCAAGCGATGATCTTGGAAGACGCGGAAGAATAATCCAAACCGTCGATGGAAACTTCCGCGGAGGAAGAATTGATACAAGTAGAAGTTTTCGAATCGAAGGCTGCGTCCGCAACTTCGCCTTGAATCACGGGAAGAATTTTTAATCCGAAGGCCTTTGCGAACTCGAAGTCGCGTTGATCGTGCGCGGGAACCGCCATGATCGCTCCGGTTCCGTATCCGTATAACACGTAGTCGCTGATCCAAACCGGAATTTCTTTCGTAGGATCGGCCGGATTGAGAACGTAAGTTCCCGTAAAAACTCCTGTCTTTTCCTTACTGAGTTCGGTACGATCCAAGTCGCTTTTTAAGGAAGAAGCCTTTTGATATTCTTCGACTTTTTGTTTTTGTTCGGGAGTGGTGATCTCGGCTACGATCGGATGTTCGGGCGCGACAACCATATACGTCACACCGAAAATCGTATCCGGTCTTGTGGTAAAAATTCGAATTCCGTCGAGCCCGCTCGGAAGGGATTTTTTAAACGGAAATGTGATCTCGAGTCCTTCGCTTTTGCCGATCCAATTCTTTTGCATTTCCAAAGTGGAAACGGGCCATTCGACCAGTTTTAAATCCGCGAGAAGACGATCCGCATACGCGGTGATTCTCATCATATATTGGCGCATCGGTTTACGAACGACTTCGTAACCCTTGTCCACCCATTCTTCCACTTCTTCGTTGGCGAGAACGGTTCCCAGCGCTTCGCACCAGTTTACGGGGATTTCGGCCTGATAAACGAGTCTGAAATCGGAAAGAATCTTCTCTTGATCCGCAACGGAGAATTGTTTCCATTCTTCCGCGCTGAATTGTCTGTAATCCAGGCCTTCCGAGCCTTTTTGGGAGAATCTTACGACAAGCGCTTCGATGGATTCCGCTTTTTTAAGTTCGGGATTGAACCAGGATTGATAGAGTTTGAGAAAGATCCACTGCGTGAATTTATAATAATCCGGGTCTGTTGTGGACAATTCTCGGGACCAATCGTAAGAAAGGCCGATCATTTGAATCTGACGGCGGAAGTTATCGATATTGTTTTTGGTCGTGATTGCGGGATGGACTCCGGTCTGCATCGCATAACGTTCCGCAGGGAGTCCGAAGGCGTCCCAACCCATAGGATGAAGGACTTCGAAACCTTTCATTCTTTTAAAACGGGAAAGAATGTCGGTCGCAGTATATCCTTCCGGGTGGCCTACGTGAAGTCCGGCGCCGGACGGATAAGGAAACATATCCAAGCAGTAGAATTTCGGTTTAGAAGACCGGATGTTTGTCTGAAAGCTTTTGTTTTCTTCCCAGAATTTTTGCCAAAAAGATTCTACTTCCTGAAACGGATATTGCATTTGGATCCTTACTTTCTTACTGAGTCGATTACCTTGATCAATCTTTGAAACGTTTTACTCAAACAAGTTTTGCAAAGATCATATTGGTAGAGTTGCGTGACTTTTGATCTGCATCCGGTGCAAGTCAAGAGATGATTTCCTTTCGGTTCTGTTTGTTTTTCTTCGAGTAACTGCATTTTGCTCCCAGACTTATCCATGATGATTTGTTTATTTACAGAGTGTCAATAAATCCGGAAAGAAACGTGATCCAACAACATCCCTTCCCGGCGGATCGGAGATTACGTTATAAAAACCGGGTAGTTTAGAGTCAAAAAAAATTAGCCGACGTCGAACGGAAATAGATAGAATTTTTTTTAAAAAAATTCGGATCTTTTGTTTTATGTGGAATGCTTTTTTAAAAGCGAGTTTCCAATGTATGATAGTCGATCCGTTGGAAATTTATTTCTTTTTTTGAATCGGATAAGGAAAGGTGTTTCGTTTGCTACAAGTAAAAAATCTCAACAAGTCCTATTTAGTTTCGGGAAAAAAACTCGAAGTGTTAAAAGACGTCTCCTTTACCATTGAAGAGGGAGAATTCATCGCGATCATCGGTCCTTCCGGTTCCGGTAAGTCCACATTGCTCGCTATTTCAGCAGGTTTGGATCGACCGGACGATGGAGAAGTCGTTCTAGACGGAATTCCTCTTCTGCAAAAGCGGGAAGACGAGCTTGCAAAGTTGAGAGGAGAGAAGATCGGATTCATCTTTCAGAATTTTCAACTGATTAAGTCTCTCAACGCGTTGGAAAATGTCTCCTTACCTCTCGTGTTGAATTCTAAATTGGATTCCACGCAAATAAGGGATAGGGCTTTGACCTGGTTGGAAAAAGTTTCGATGAAGGAAAGAGCCTCGAATTTTCCGGGACAGCTTTCGGGCGGAGAAGAACAACGTATCGCCATCGCGAGATCGTTCATTCACAATCCTAAGATTCTTTTTGCGGACGAACCCACCGCCAATTTGGATAAAAAGAACGGCGAGATGGTGATGAATCTTCTCGCGGAGTTGAATCAGAAAACTTCTTCCACGTTAATCGTCGTCACGCACGATCATTCGGTCGCGAATCTCGCCGATCGTGTATTAGAAATGAGCGATGGTCGTATAATCAAAGAGACGATCGTACGAAAAAAATCATCCAAGATTTCGTCCGCTTCTTCCAAATCGTCCGTTCGTTCCTCGGCTCGATCAAACGCATCGAGCGCAAAGAAAAAGGTTTCAAAGAAGAAAAAATGAAATTCAAATTACTGATTCAATCCGTCTTAAGAGACTTTCGATCCAGAAAAAGTTCGGCTTTGCAGATCGTTTTGGCGATTGCGATCGGAACCGGCTCGGTCACCGCGATCCACGCGTACAGGGAAGAATTGAGTCGCTCCATTCTCAAGGAAGCGCGCAATCTGATGGGCTCGGATCTGCTCGTACAAACCTCTTCTCCTTTGACCTCCGAGCAGAAAGAATTTATGTCCACCACTCTTCCAAAAGGCGCGGAAACCTCGGAACTCGTGCAGTTCGCTTCCATGCTTCGAAACAAAGAGAACGACGAAACGACTCTTTCGTTAATCAAAACCATGTCCGGTAAATTTCCGTACTACGGTGAGATCGTCACGGAACCGGCGGGTGTTTATCGCAAGTTAAAGGTAGGGGAAATTCTTCTTGAAGAAAGTTTAATCAAAAATTTAAAACTCAAGATCGGTTCTTCCGTTTCACTCGGTGAAAAAGAATTCATTCTAAAAGGAAAAGTTTTAAAAGAACCGGGAATCGCGGGAAGTTTTCTTTCCATGGCTCCGACTTCGATCATATCCGGAGCTTCTTTGGCGTCGACCGGTTTGGAACAAAGAGGTTCTCGCATCAGTTATCTGGTTCCGATCAAACTCAAGGATCCTTCCGTCGCGGGTAAATATAAGGAAACGCACTTCAAAGAGTATATTCAAAAAGACTTAACTCTTTACGATTCCACTGAAACCAATTCCGGTTCGCGAAAATTTTTGACGAACACGTTGGATTTTTTCAGTCTTCTCGGTTTGTCGGCTTTCTTTTTGGGAGGAATTTCGATTTTACTTGCGAGCCGCGCGGGCATCCGTGAAAAATCGGGAGCGCTCGCGGTATTAAAATGTTTAGGAGCGAGTCCCCGCGCGGTGAGTCTGATCGTTTTGGGCGAATTGTTTTTCTTTTCTTTGATCGGTTCCGTTTTAGGAATTTTACTCGGCTCCGTTTTACTCAAATGGATTCCCGATCTTGCGGGCGAGGATATTCTCAGCTTTCAACCTAAGATCGGTTTTACTTCCTTGGTTTGGGGACTTTTGATCGGGATCTTAATTCCGTTCTTTTCTTCCGTGGAATCCTTGGTCGAGATCCGAACGTTAAAACCGATTCTCGCTCTCAAACAGGAATTTCAGGAGGAAACGAATCGGATTCTTAGGTTTAGAATTACGCAGATCGCCGGTTATACGATCTTATTCCTATTGTTCTTTGCGTTGGCTTGGTGGGAAACCGAAAGCGCGTTGAAAGGATTGATTCTTTGTTCGATTCTGCTCGTTCTTCCGTTGATCGTATTTTTAGTATATTCCGGAATTAGAATATTGATTTCCAGGTTTCGGGACCGCGCCGATTTTTCTCCCTTTGTTCGGTTTATCATCGGTAAATTCGACAGACCGGGAACGACCTTGTCCCTTTCGGTGATCGGATTGACGAGTTCGCTTTTCATTCTTCTTTTATCCTTGATCGTAAGCGAAAGTCTTTTGGAATACAGCGGCGCCAAAGATACGGAAAGAAGACCGAATCTTTTCGTAATGGATATTCGCGCGGAACAAAAGGAACATTTCGAAGAAGTCGTCAAGGAATTCGGCGCTGAGAAAGTGATCGTCGCGCCCGTCATCGGAGCTCGTTTGTCCAAGATCAACGGTGAAACCGTGAAGAAGGACGAAACGGAATCTTCGGCGTTAAAACGCGATTGGAGATCCACGGCAAGAACTCGAGAATATTTTTTATCTTACAGAAACGATCCTTATCCCACGGAAAAAATCTTGGATGGTGATTTTTGGAGAAAGGGAGAAGAGGATCAGATTTCGGTCGAGAAGGAATTCTCCACACATTTGAAAGTGAACTTGGGAGACAGTTTGACCTTTCTCATCGGCGGCGTGGAAGTCACCGGTGTGATCCGCAATTTTAGAACCGTAAACTGGGCGGATATGAGACCGAACTTCGTGGTTTTGTTTTCTAAAGGAATTTTGGAAAAGGCTCCGGGTTATTATCTGAGTTCTTTGAGAATCGAATCCGAAGAAAAGAGATACGATCTTCAGAAGAATCTCGTTTCCAAATATCCGAACTTGACGATCATCGATACGGATAAAGCGGTTCGTGCGTTTTTGGGAATCTTGGAAAAAATTTCTTTCACGATTCGATTGATGACTTGGTTGATTTTGGGAGCTTCTCTTCTTTTGGTTTTGACCGCGTTGAATTCGAGTCGTAAGGAAAGAATCGAAGAAACCACTTTGCTTCGGATTATCGGCGGGACTTCGAGCTTTTTGAAAAGGGTTTTTCTTTGGGAAGGAATTCTTTTGGGAACATTCTCCTTTCTTTTGGCTCTTGGCCTGGCTTGTGTCGCGAACGAATTGATCAGCCAAAAGGTTTTGGAGATTCAACCTTCTCATCCTTTCGTCGAATATTTTCTCGCGTATCTTTTTACGATTTTGGCCACCACTTCGGTTTATTATTTAAACTTAAGGGGAGAATGGAAAAAGCCGCCGGTTAGTTTTATGAAAGCGATTTGATAAGGAACGGTCGGGGTGGGGCCGGTCGTGAGATCGGCGATCGGCTTTGTAGATTTTTATTTTGTTTTTTACCGTATCTTTTGATGCGCTTCGGGATTTTTTATAAAATTTTGGGGCCGCGCTTTCTTTTCTGAGAACCGTTTCGGGTATGCAGCTTATATTTTTTGATGACGGTAAAAAGATCCAATCGCGTTTGAATGAAAGAAAAGACAAAGTCGTTACGTTGTTGATTCCTCAAAGTTTTTACGACGGGCTTGCGAGAAAGGAGCAATTGGGTTTTGGCAGAAGAATTTCTTATCTTTTGAGGACTTATTCTAAGTTTATTTCCGCTTATCCTCGTTTGAACGATACCGCTTCGTCCACGCTCTATCAAAAGAATGAGGGCAAACTGAAAAAATTAAACGTGAGAATCGGGACCGGTCTATGGTCGATGTTGGGTGCGTTGGCTCAGGCGCACGGTGTTTCTCGGTGTTATCTTTTTAATTTTCTTTTGTATTTGGATCGGGTAGGGGTCGATGACTCTATCGTAAAAGCTTTGAAGGAAGGAGTTCCTACATTTCACGATGTCTACAGATATATCTGGCAACTCGATCTTACATCCAATACGATCAGCCGCGCCTTGGAATTTACGCCGAATCCTATAAAACCGTACATAAGTATCGATTATCCTTGGGACAAAGGAATCACAATCGCTCAAACATAAGAATACGTTCTTCTTTTAAAGCGGGCCGGAAAATTAACAGGCTCAAACCATGCCCGAACCAACGGGAGAAAAAAGAAAAATCGCCCTCGGGCCTCTTCTGCACGAACGATGCGCGACAATGAAGACTACGAATGAATGAAAGAATGAGAACCGATAAAAAAGAACATAAGAACTTCACCGACCAACGGAACAAAGTCCACCGACTGCCAGACCTACAAAACCAAGCCGAACACGGTCGTTGCTAAAAGTTCACAGCTCTCATTATTTTAAAAAAGTTGAATATTCAAAAAAGATCAACGCGTCGAAGCAAAAAGACCGGAGGAAACATCAAAGCCCCCCGCTTTGGCGGAGCAAACCTTATAATTGGAAGCGCTTGGACAAGACGCTGTGCCGCCGACCTTACAGCCTTTGTCCTGGCATTTTTTACGATTGTCAAACGTATCCGAACCCGTAAATCTACAGTAGTCCCTGCAAAGATCCGTCGAACCGGAAGTGCAGATGTAACAACCGTCCGCAGAAAGATCGCCGATGGAAAATAAGAAGACGAAAACGCTTAAACTCAAGAATAGACCTTGCAACTTTCTCATCAGAAAGAACCTCTTTATTTTTTTGATCCTAAAAGTTCGGACTTCTCTGTAAAGGCTAAAAAACGGAATCGATTCTTGGCTCGAAACGGTAAAAGGTATTGAGTAATGGGCAATCGTAACTGCAACTGCGCGAACAAAAACGCGAATGTAATTTCAGTTCAACATCGGATCTTTCGTGTGTTCCACGAAATACTTATAAATTCCACCCTTGCTTTTGAGAGCTTCTTGCCAGGTCGTTTCCGGATCTTGATTGAGAACGAAATCCTTCGTCGCTTCGTGAACGACCCAAGACTTACGATTCATCTCCGTCTCCAACTGACTCGCGCCCCACCCGGAATAACCTTGATAGACGTGAAACTTGGAAGAGGATTCCAACAATTCCAAAAGAGTATCGAAACTTCTTGCGAGATACAAACCGGGAATCACTTCGATGCCGGGTTGAGAAATCTGAGTGTCCTCATGTAAAACGGAAATGAACGTAGGATCGACAGGACCTCCGGAATAAATCGGAAGCGTTCTGCTAACATGATCCGGAATTCCTTGAATCACATCTCCTATGGACGCTTCTTGTTTTTTATTCAAGACCAAACCGAACGCGCCTTGACTGTCATGTTCCACCATCAGGATCACCGTCTGGTTAAAATAATCCATAACGATCGAAGAATTGGAGATTAGAATTTTACCGTTATAAGTTTCTTCCATATACAACCAAAATTAGACCGGATTACTTTTTAGACGTTCCGTGGATTTCGGAAAGAATTTGATAAGCGATTTCGAGCGTGGAAACGTCCGAGTTCCGATTTACGATCGGTTCGGTTTCCTTTCTGATACAACGGATAAAATGTTCGTGTTCTTGTTTCAAAGGATTGTCCTTGTGAACGAAGATTTTTTCCACGATGGATTCCTGACGATATTTGATCTCTTCGGATAAAAGGAGAATATCGGACGTCGCCTGTCTGTGAAGTTCGATTTCCTGATCCGTAAAATCGAGCATGATATAAACGTCTTTCTGAGTGATGTTTAAGGTTCTGATCTTCGCTTGTGTCGCTCTGGAAGCCGTGATGCTCGCGAGACAACCGTTTTCGAATTCGAGAAGAACGTTCGCGATATCTTCGTGATTGGATAAAACCTTCGTTCCCGATGCGGAAAGTTTTTTAACGGGAGAATTGACCAGATTCAAAACGATATCGATATCGTGAATCATCATGTCGAGAACGACTCCGACGTCCTTGATTCTCGGGTTAAAAGGAGCAAGCCTGCGAGACTCGATCAGTAAAGGGTCTTTTACTATTTTACCTAATTCTAATACTGCACCGTTGAATCTTTCCACGTGGCCCACGAGAAGAACTAAATTCTTATCCGCAGCGAGTTTTACGAGTTCCTTCGCCTGTTCCGTCGTTTCCGCGATCGGTTTTTCCACTAACACGTGTTTGTTGGCTAACAGGGCTTTTTTCGCGATTTCGTGGTGTAAAAAAGTGGGAACCGCGATCACCAACGCGTCCACTTTCGAGATCAACTCGTCGATCGTCGCAAACGCGGAGGTCTTATGTTTTTCCGCCATTTGTTTCGCTCTGTCCACGTCCGCGTCGAAAATTCCGACCAGGGTTGCGTCGTTCAGAGTTTTTGCCACGTTCACATGGTATTGTCCCATGTGTCCGGTTCCGATCACACCGAGTTTTACTCTTTCTGTCATTGTACTTCCTTTTGTTTCGAGCGCCGAGGCTCAGTTCGAGTCTTAAACCCGATTCTTATAAAATGTGAAAAACGGATCTTCTCGTTCTTTTCGTTTTTACGAAGAATGGAAAGACCGCATTCTTCTTACTTTGTAAAGATTTTTCCCTTTGAACCAGGAATGTTTTCTCCCGATTCTCTCGCGAATTCTTCTATCAATTCTTTTTGTCTTCTCGTGATCTTTTTCGGAATTTCGATCTTCACGACTACGTGTTGATCTCCTTTTCCATACGCTCCGAGATAAGGCATTCCATGACCTTTCAATCGAAACACTTGTCCCGATTCGGTTCCTTCCGGAATTTTCATCTTCGCCTTTTTGCCGTCGATGGTCGGTACTTCGATTTCCGCGCCGAGAATCGCCTGAGCTAAAGTGATTTTACGAACGAGAATCAGATCGTTTCCTTCACGGCTGAACAATTCGTGTTTCTTAATATGTGTTACCACATACAAGTCGCCGTGTGGTCCGCCGTTCGGTCCGGCTTCGCCTTCTCCGGAAACCTTAAGTCTGGATCCGGTTTCGATTCCGGGCGGAATTTTAATATTGATCGTTCTGCGTTTTTCCTGAAGGCCTTGTCCACCGCAGGATTTACATGGATTGGAAATGGTGGTTCCTTTTCCTCTACAAGTAGGACAGGTCGTCGCTACGGAAAAGAATCCTTGTGTTCTTCGAATTTGTCCCGAACCTCCGCAGTCCGAACAGGTTACGGGAGAACTTCCTTTGGCCGCGCCGGAGCCGTTGCATTCGCTGCAAGATTCCAAACGTGGAATTTCGATTTTATATTCTCTTCCGAGTGCGGCGTCTTCTAAAGAAACTTCCAAGTTATAACGTAAGTCAGAACCTCTTTGCGGACCGGATCTTCTTCCGCCGCTGAAACCGCCTCGACCGCCACCGCCGAAGAAATCACCGAAGATATCGCCGAAGTCTCCGAAGATATCGGAGAAGTCCGTGTACGCGCCTTGTCCGTATCCTCCGGCACCGGCGCCCACTCCGGCTTTTCCGAATTGATCGTAAGCCTGACGTTTCTTTGCGTCTCTTAAGATCTCGTAGGCTTCGGTCGCTTCTTTAAATTTTTCTTCGGATTCCTTATCACCCTTATTCTTGTCCGGATGATATTTGATCGCTAACTTACGATAGGCGGATTTGATTTCCTCGTCGCTCGCGCTTTTGGAAACTCCAAGAATATCATAGTAACTTCTTTCACTCATTGTTTAATTCCAAGGTTGCGTCGAATCCGATTTGATGTTTCCAGTTTGTTCGGCGCTTTCAATGATTTCTAGAATCTCCGCGTCGCGCTTCGCGCGACGCGGTTTCGCCCCAACCTTATCTTCGATTCAATACGAGGATAGGCGGAACGGCTTCTTATTTTTTCTCATCATCCACTACGGTATAATCCGCGTCGACGACCTTTTCCCCGTTCTCTGCGGAATTGCCTTGATCGTTCGGTCCTTGCTGACCTGCCGCTCCTGGGCCTTGTTCCGCACCGGGCGCACCTTGCGAATAAATCTTAGTAGCGATGTCGGATGCGATTTTAGAAATCGAAGCTTTTGCGGATTCGATTCTCGCTTTATCGTTACTTTCGATCGCTTCACGGGCGCGTTTGATTTCGTCGGTTGCGAGTTGTTTTTCGCTCGCTCCGATTTTATCTCCGGCTTCGTTTACGGTTTTTTCAAGAGAATAAGCGATCGTATCCAATTCATTCTTAGCTTCGATCACTTCTCTCTGAGCCTTATCGGCCGCGGCGTGCGCTTCCGCATCTTTCACCATCTTTTGAATTTCATCTTCTGATAAACCGGACGAAGATTCGATTCTGATCTTTTGTTCCTTACCGGTTCCAAGATCTTTTGCGGAAACGTGCGCGATTCCGTTCGCATCGATATCGAAGGTCACTTCGATTTGAGGAACTCCTCTTGGCGCGGGTGGAATTCCGATCAGATCAAAACGGCCGAGCGTTCTGTTTGCGGAAGCCATTTCTCTTTCACCTTGAAGAACGTGAATCGATACCGCGGATTGGTTGTCCGCCGCAGTCGAAAACACTTGCGATTTCTTTGTAGGAATCGTAGTGTTTCTTTCGATCAACTTGGTCATCACTCCACCGAGAGTTTCGATACCGAGCGAGAGAGGAGTTACGTCGAGAAGCAATACGTCCGAAACTTCTCCGGCTAACACGCCGCCTTGAATCGCCGCACCGACCGCAACCACTTCGTCTGGGTTTACGGATTTGTTCGGTTCTTTTCCGAAGATTTGTTTTACGAGTTCTTGAACCGCAGGAATACGGATCGAACCGCCGACTAAGATTACTTCGTCGATATCGGATGCTTTTAAACCGGCGTCGCGAAGCGCATTCTCACATGGAATTCTTGTACGATCCACGAGATTCTTAGTAAGTTGGTCGAACTTCGCTCTGGAAAGCGTCATGTCCAAGTGTTTCGGACCGGACGCATCCGCTGTGATAAACGGAAGATTGATCTGAGTGGACATCGTTCCGGAAAGTTCGATCTTCGCTTTTTCAGCGGCTTCCTTCAATCTTTGAACCGTGTTTTTATCTGCGGAAATGTCGATTCCGGTTTGATTTTTAAACTCGGAGATCATCCATTCCATGATCGCCATATCGAAGTCGTCCCCGCCGAGATGCGTATCTCCGTTCGTGGATTTTACTTCGAAAACTCCATCCGCGAGTTCGAGAATCGAAATATCGAACGTCCCGCCGCCGAGATCATAAACCGCGATTTTGGAATTAATGTTCTTCTTATCGAAACCGTACGCAAGCGCGGCGGCGGTAGGTTCGTTAATAATTCTTTCCACTTCCAGACCCGCGATTCTTCCCGCGTCCTTGGTGGCTTGACGTTGTTCGTCATTGAAATATGCAGGAACCGTAATGACCGCTTTGGTCACTTTTTGACCGAGATAGTCTTCCGCGGTTTGTTTCATCTTCATCAGAACGCGCGCAGAAATTTCCTGAGGAGTGAATTCTCCCGCGGAAGTTTCGAACTTAACGCCTTCGTTACCCGAACGAACCACTTTGTAGGAAACGTGTTTCATTTCGGATTCGCATTCGCTGAGTCTGCGTCCGATAAATCGTTTTGCGGAGCGGATCGTGTTTGCCGCGTTGGTGATCGCTTGGTTCTTCGCGAACTGACCGACCAGATTCTCTCCTTTTGCCGTAAATGCTACGATCGAAGGAGTCGTTCTCGCTCCTTCAGAGTTTTGAATAACGACCGGATCTCCACCTTCCATTACGGAAACGACCGAGTTAGTAGTTCCTAAATCGATACCTATAATTTTTTCTTTGGACATTGTTTTCTCCTTTATACTTCCCTGAGATTCTAATTATGACTTCGGTTTCCCGATTCGGACCCTCGCGGGTCGAAGCGTGAACTTATCCTCGTTTTCCTTGTAGTAATAACCCGGTTGATAAACGTCTATGACGGTTTCTTCCGAGTATTGATCGTCTTCTTCCGAAGAAAGGGCTTCCATCGACATAGGGTCGAAGGATTCTCCCTTCGGATCAAAACGAACTACATTCGATTTTTCTAATACGGAGTAGAATTCCTTGAGAATCATCGCAACTCCGTCCACGAACGGTTTTAATTCTTCCGCGCTGGTTTGTGTCGCGCCGACTCTTTCCAAATTGTCGATCGGATTTAAGAATCCGCTGACCAATGACTTAACCGCTTCCTTGCGGATCGATGTGAATTCTTGCGCGGACCGGCGTTTGAAGTTTTGAAACTCCGCTCTTTCTCTCGCCCAGGAATCCTTTAAGGATTCGATCTCTTTTTTTGCGGCTTCCAATTCCGCTTGAAGAGAATTCTCCGGTTCGGGAGTCGGCGATTGTTCCGTTGTCTGTGTTGATTCTTCAGGATTCATATTCTCTAATTTTCTTTCCTCATTTACTAATTCGCGTCACCATTTCGGAGACGAGTTTCGACGTGAAGTCGACGAGCGGTAAGGCTCTGTTGTAATCCATTCTTTGCGGTCCGATGATTCCGAGAGCTCCGATCTTTTTTTCTCCCATCTTATAGTTGGAAGTGATGATCGAAACTCCGGACATCGATTGATCTCCGTCCTTTCCGATGATCGTATAAACTCCGTCCTGATCGATATAATCGGAAAAGAATCCTCTTAAAAATCCCTGGTCGTCCAAAAGAGAAAGAACTTGAGAAAGCTGTTCTTCTTCGTCTCTGAAGTTCGCGTAGAGATTTTTAAATCCGTCGATATACAACGTGACCTCGGAGTTATCCGGAGTCATCGCGGACGAAATCAAACCGGCGATTCTCGTAAAGTCTTCGGGTCCGTCTTTGCGGATCATCAACTTCGGAATCACTACATTCTGAATCTCATATATATCATAACCTCTCAGGTTATCGTTCAGATATTTTGAAATCTGATACAGAGCTTCCTGAGAATAATTCCGATCCACAAAGATATTTCTATGTAGAACGGTGCCGGATCTCATCACGAGAATCATGAGAATCTCGTCTCCATGAACGTGTATGAGTTCCAAATGTTTTAAAGTGTCCAGGTTCTTTGCCGGGCCGATCACGATTCCCGCGGCGTTCGACAAGGAAGAAAGTACCGATGCGGTCGCTTTCAAAATCTGATCCAGTTTGAACTGCATCTTCAAATATTCTTCCTGAATGCGCTGTTTCTCCTTGAGGGTCAGCTCGTAGAGAATCACAAGAGAATCCACATAGAAACGGTAGCCGCGTTCCGTCGGGATTCTTCCTCCCGATGTATGTCGGGACGCGAGATATCCATAGTCTTCCAGATCCTTCAACACGGTTCGAATCGAAGCCGGTGAAAGTCCGATGTCGTGTTTATCGTAAAGAGTTTTGGAACCGACCGGGCGATTCTCCTGGATAAACTCGTCTACGAGGGCTTTTAGAATTCTTTTGTGACGGTCTGTAAGATCCATTCTATTTCTGGCACTCTGAATGTTAGAGTGCTAATCTATACAATTAGTTTCCGAATTCCGAGTAAAAATGTCAAGGAAGAAAGTAATTCAAGACGGTTCAGGGGTTAAAATCGTTTCTTTTTTGGCATCAGAGCAGGGAGAGTGCCGGAAAGTTTGCCTTTTCGCGACATAGTTTGCGGCGGCGTTCTGGATCCGGCCGGATTTTTGTGGGAACTCCTTCGTTTTCGAGAAATTTTTTGCCGTAGTTCCGACCAAAGGAGGGAGTTCGAGAGACCCGAGAAGCCCGTGAATTCGTTCGTGACTCCGCTTTTTGGAGGAACTCCCACGAAATCTGCGAATCACCGTTAAGACAAAAGACGTTTGTAAATCCGATAACCTTCTTCCCAATTTCCCAGATTGGATTGGCTGTTGATATGACCTTCTTCTCCCAAATTGACGGTTTGAAGTCCCCAAGTCGCCGCAAGTTCTCGAGAAAACTCGGGAGTACAATACGGATCGTTTTCGCTGTACACAAGAATTCCAGGAATTCCGAGGTTCGTTTGTAGGAGCTCCTCAAATCCGATCAAACCACGAGGAAATACCGGAGATTTTGGATCGGGCGGCGCGACGAGCAGAATGGAACTTACCCGGTTTTTGAGTTTCGGAGAAGAATTTGCGATCAACAAACAACCGAGGCTATGACCGACGAGAATTGGATTCTTCCCTGAATCCGAGTTGTCGATCTGATCCAAAAGACTTTGTTCCCAATCTGAAAAGATCGGAGTAATCCAGTCTTTCTGCTGGACTCTGATAAATCCGTAGTTTTGTTCCCAGTGGGTTTGCCAGTGATCCGGCCCGGAATTGGAGATTCCCGGAATGAGATAAGTTTTCATCTGGATTTCTTCGCCTTTTTCGGATTTTGTAGGAACTACCACAGGTTCCGAAACAGGACAAAATCTGCCTCAAATTCGATTCTTCGTCAAGCCGAATTCGTTAAAACAGAATAAAATCCTCTATAGCAGAAGCACAAGCCATACAAATCAGGAACGGTTTGGACCGGAAAACAAGACTTTCCGAATTTAAAGGATCCGACGATCTTATCAATACAGGATGAATTCTCGCAAAACTCGGCTCACGATTCTATTTTCTTTTATCTGCATTCTTTTCTGCATTCTCATAGGAAGAGTTGTCTTTCTTACCTTTTTCAACGAAAGAGAAGTCATTTTGAAAACGGGCGATCGAATCATGCGCGGAGCGATTTACGATCGAAGAGGAATCGAACTCGCGATGACGGTCGACTCCGCGACGATCGGAATTTATCCCGCAAACATCTACGACCCGAACTTCACCGCGGTCCAACTCGCGCCATATTTGGAAATGTCGCCCGATAAGATCGAAGCGATGATCCGGGAAAAAAGCCGCTACTTCTTACTCAAACGCGAGATCGACGAAACTCTCGGAAACAAAATCATGGATCTTGCGCTTCCCGGCGTTCGAAGAGAAAGAGAATACAAACGAGTTTATCCGCACGGAATTCTCGCTTCCAGTCTTGTCGGATTTACGGGAATGGACGACGACCGCGCTCTTTCCGGATTGGAAGTTCAATACAACCAAGACTTGATGACTCCGACCGAATCTGATTCTTCGAGAGGAAGTAATCTTCATCTCACGATCGACGGGTTGATTCAATACAAACTCGAAAAGGCTCTCGGCAAAAGATTCGAGGAAACCGGTTCCAAAAAAGCGATCGGAATTCTTATGGAAATCAACACCGGAAAAATATTGGCTTCGGCTTCTTTTCCCGCGTTCGATCCCAATCAATACAACGAATCCGGGGAAGATTCGCATACGAACTGGGCGATCCGTCACGTCTACGAACCCGGTTCCACGATGAAAATTTTTCTGGCCTCGGTTTTATATAATGAAAATCTAATACGTCCGGACGAGAAGTTTCATTGTCCGGGTTACGTCGAACTCGGTAAAACCAAGATCAAGTGTACGGACGCGCACGGACATTTGAACTTGGAGGAGATTCTTCAATATTCCTGCAACGTGGGAATCATCAAGGCTTCTCAAAGAATTCCCGAACCGCTGCTTTACGATTATATGAAGAAGTTTCAGTTCGGTGAAAAGACCGGATTCTTACCCAACGAATCCGTCGGATACTTTCCTCCTCTGAAAAAATGGACGCCTGCGACTTCTATGTTTATGGCGATCGGACAAGGGATTTCCGTAACTCCGATTCAACTCGTAGCTTCGGCGGCGTCCGTGGTAAACGGAGGGAGAATGTTGACTCCTCGCGTGGTTTCACATTTCAGCGATTCTTACGGAGAAATTCTTCACGAATTCAAAACGCAGGAATCTCCGATCGGAATCCGAGAATACACGACGGAAAGAATTTTAAGAGCGATGACAAGAGTCGTTCAATCGGGAACCGGAAAGAACGCATACATTCAAGAATATTCGATCGCGGGAAAAACGGGAACGGGTCAAAAGGCAGTATCGGGAAAAGGTTATGTCGAAGGTTTGTGGTCCGCTTCCTTCTTGGGGTTTTTTCCCGCGGAAAGACCGAAGATTGTGGGTTTGATTCTTTTTGACGAACCGAAGGGAGGAACTCATTCGGGCGGAGGTTTGGCGGCTCCCGTTTTCAAAGAGGTCGTAGAAAACATCATTCCGATCATCGAACAAGGGGAAAGAACGGTTAACGTTTCTCTCAAACGTTTTCAAAGAAAGAATATAAAACCCGCCGAAATCGGAGAGATTCCCGATCTGATCGGAAAGAGCAAAAGAGAAGCGCTTGAGATCGTAAGACCTCTGGGGATTCCCGTTAAATTTCACGGAAGCGGTTTTTGTTATGAACAGGAACCCGCGCCCGGAAAAAAAGTCCAAGAAGGAAGACTCAATCTTTACTTTAAATAAAGAATATATTCTAAAATTATGATGTATTCAGACGTCGACGAAACGATTCTCCGAAAAAACCTGAAGGGTTTGTCCGATTCCAATCCGTCTCTCGGAGAAAAAATTTCCCAAGCGGTTTTGGATTCGCGAGCGGCGGAGAACGCTTCGGACGCGGTTTCTACGAGTGCGCCCGCATCCAACGTTCCTTCGACTTTGACGTCTTCGTCTTCCTTCGAAATCAAAACGTCTAAAACCGGGCTTCCCGTTCTCGTTGCGGATGGGATTGCGCTTCACAGTTTGATGGATCCGATTACGGAATCAAAGCGGCTTTTGGACGGATTGAAAAAAGAGGACGAAGAAAGGGTCTTTCTTTTTTTCGGGGCAGGGCTCGGTTACGTGGTTCAAGAAACTCTAAAGTTTAAAAACGTGACCGCTGTTTGGATGGAAGCCGATCCCGAAATTCTACGTTATGCGCTTTCTCTGTTTGATTACTCGGAATTATTGGAATCGGGAAAACTGAAAATTCTTTTGACCCCTCTTTTGGAACAGGATCTTTACGCGGCGTTTCGCGGAATTTCCGGATTTCCGATCAGCTTTATCCCGCATCGGGGAAGCAATCAGTGGAAAAAAGATTCTTACGAAGAACTTCGTTTTATCGCGGAAGGTTTTTTTCACAAAAAAGACGTGAACATTTCCACGCTCACCCGTTTCGAAAGAATCTGGACGCGGAATTTTATTTCCAATCTTCCCGAACTCGCTGACATGAAACCGATCGTTTCCTTGTTCGGGGTTTGCCGAGGGAAAACGGATATTCTCGTCTGCGGAGCGGGGCCGTCCCTGATTCTTTCCCTTGATGAAATTCGAATATTCAGAAATAATTATATTCTGATCGCGGTCGACACGGCGCTTATGGTTCTATGGAATGCGGGGATCGATCCCGATTTGGTTTTTTCCGTGGACCCCCAGGCCCTCAACACAAAATATTTGGAAGGTTATACCGGAAGCGCGAGAATCGTTTTCGATCCGACTTCCTCGTATCATTCTCTCCGACTTCCCGGAACGTTTAAGAACGGTTTTTTTACTTCGTCTCCGTTTCCTTTGATCCGAATTCTTTCATCGAAGCCCGAAGAGGAAATCGGCGCCGTCGACTTCGGGGGTTCCGTCTCCACGAACGCGGTAAGTCTTGCCGAAAAGATGGAAGCAAGGAACATTCTTTTGGTCGGACAGGATCTTTCCTTTCCGGATAAACTTGCGCATTGCAAAGGCGCGGTTCTCGAAGAAAGGCTCAATCATATCGAATCCAGAAAGTTCAGAAGAGAATATCACAATCATAAACAGATGACCGCCCTTCCCGTAAAACGCGCGCGTTCGATTCGAGGCGGTGAATTGAGAACCAACGAAAAACTTTTGATCTTTAAAAAGTGGTTCGAAGATCATCCGAAAAAAAATCCTTGGTTCAACTTCGGAAAGGACGGGGTTGTTTTGGAAGGAATTCCCGGCGCGAACTTCGCGGAATATATTCAAAAAAACGAATGTGATCCGAAAACGGTTCGGTCCGTTCGGGATCGCATCCTTCAAATCGCGGACGAACCCGCGCACGCACGAACCGCACATAAAATCGAAAACGAACTGAAGAAATTATTCGAACAACTCAAGGGTTTCTCGGAAAAAGTAACACGGGGAAGAATTCTTTCCGAACGTTTGTATTCTCAAATCCGCGCCGAAGATAAGTTCAAGGATCAGATTCTCAAAAATCTGAAAGAGATGGACGGGATCGACGAAGAGGTTTCCTCTCGCAAAGGTTTGACCGAAATTTTAGGAATGAGCATTCAAAGAACGGTTCTGATGATCACCGAAGGTTATGAAGGCGGTCTTACTTTAGAAGAAAAGAAAAACGAAAGACTCGGAATCGCAAAAAAAAGTCTGCTTTTGTACCAAGGTTTGGAAGACGCTTGTAAGCTTCATTCTAAACAAATCGGAAAGGCGATCGCTCGAATTTCCGATCCGAAATTTGAAACGTAAAAGGAATATTCCAAATTTAGAATATTTCTTTCACGACCCGGCCGGGCCGGTCTCGTCGGTCTTCCGACCAAACTCCCATAAATCAAAAAATGCCGAAACATCGGCGTTTAATCAAATAAGCAAAGATTCTAGAAAAATCCTAAATTTAGGAAATTTTTTCTTTTTTTAGGTTGACCGAAATTGTGCGGTGCAATACAAAAGGATTGTGCGATGCACAAAGAATCGATCTCAAGGAGAAAAATCGAATGGAAAAGCAAATTCTAGATGTTCTGAATGCGGGTCTTGGACTCATCAAAGCTGGTCAAGAAGGTCTGGGTAAAGCGAAAGCTGATCTCGAAAAAACCTATTTGGAGCTTGTTACTAAGGGTGCTTCCGACAATTCCGAAGCGACTGTAAAAATCCGCGAAACCGTTGATAAAGTAATCAACGATATCAAAGAAGTTAGCTCCGTTGCCGGAAAGAACTACGAAGAAACCAGAGCTAAGATCATCGAGAACTACAACAAAATTACCGAAGAGATCAAAAACAAAATCCCTGAAGGCCAAATCGAAGCTGTAAAAGCAAAAATTAACGAAGTGGCTGAAGCGATCAAAAACACCACTTCCGGTAAAGCTGCCGCTTCTAAATAAGAATCGTAACTTTCCCTCTCGGGCGGGGCTTAAACCCGCCTGAACCCTTTCTTCCTTACCTTCCTTTCTCTTGACAACGCCTTCTGCTTCGATACACTCTTTTTCCTATGAACAAATCCTATGCGTTGATTTCTTGTATCGTTCTCATTCTTCTTTCGTTTCATAATTTATTTTCGCAGAACATCGTTCCCGTTCCTTCGCAACAACAAGAACAGGATAAAAACGATTCGGATCGGAATCTGAATTCGGATTCCCAAAAGGATTCGAACGCGAACGCGGCTTCGAATCCGAAATCTCCTTCTCAAAAAGAAATCCGAATGAAACGAAAATTCTTCTTCGGAGGAATTTATTTTCCGGGTTACGGTTCCGCGATTTTAGGTTGGAACGCTTGGAAGAACGTTTCCATCGGATTTCAATACTATTCCAACTTTTCCAGAACGAACGCCGATTTCGATTCGAGATATTCTTACTTTGTAGGTTACGGAATGGCGAGACAATCCGATCGGGAATCCAAGGCAGCGGGCGGAGGAATTTTTTTGAATTACTTTCTGGCCGATTCTTCCGTTTATATTCCGATCGCGTTCGGCGGAGAATACTTTAGAAATACTAGATACGATCAGTTTATCGACACGACCGGCGCGCAGTCGTATCGTTCGGAGCGGGTTCATCTGGATTACGGTCCGCGTTATTACGCGGGAACGGGTTTGGGAGTTCGTCATCAACTCGAATCGGGATTCTTTTTCGGATTCGAAGTTCTTTTGAGGGCGTTCGCTCCGTATCATAAAAACGTTACGATCGATTCCTTGGATTACGCAAATCGTCCCGCGACCGTTACGGATTATTGGCTACGAAAAGAAGAGATCAAACGAGATCACGCGGGAAAAGTCTACGACGCGGGTTTCGATTTTGCGGTCGGTTTTTCGTATTAACACATCAGATAAATAGAATATACAAAGAATAGAATATGATTGAGAATCTACAAACCCGCTCCGATCTCAAAAAACCGCTCGTATTCGCCCATCGCGGTTTCAGCGGAGAATTTCCCGAAAACACGATGATCGCGTTCCGCAAAGCGATCGATGCGAAAGCGGATCTGATCGAACTGGACGTAACCCTTTCCGAGGATCGGGAAGTGATCGTCATTCACGACGACGATCTGGATCGGACGACAAAACTTGTGGGAAACGTTCGTAGGTTCGAATCGGGAATATTAAGCGAATTGGACGCGGGTTCCTGGTTTTCCAAAAAATTCAGAAAGGAAAAAATTCCGTTCTTACGGGACGTTCTTTTGTTGATTCGAAAATCGAAAACGGATCTGAACATAGAAATCAAATCGACCGGGATGGATTTTTTCGTGGACGCCCGTTCCATCGAAGTTAAGGTTTTGGATCTGCTTCGCCAAAGCAAACTCGAGGATCGGATCGTTATCTCTTCCTTTTCCTGGGAATGTTTGGAGAGAATCCGAACCCTTCATCCAAAAATCAAGTTAGGCGTTCTTGTCGGAGACGAAAGCGGAAACGTGGAAGAGGCTTTGGCTTTCGCCGAAAAAGTCGGAGCTTGGAGCGTTCATCCTTCCACGGAAGACGCTTCGGAAGAGAATTTAAAACGAATTGTGGAAAAGAATTTTTTGAGCGTCGTCTACACCGTAAACAAAACCGAAGAGATGAAACGTTACTTAGGTCGCGGTGCGGACGGACTTTTTACCAATTTCCCGAAGGACATGCGGAAATTATTGAGGTCGGAATTCTTCCCTTGAAGTTGAATTGTAACTTCGTCGTAATCAATATCCAACATAAATCCTTCAAATTTTACATTTAGGAACATCACTCGTATCTATGAAAAATTTTTTCTCCGCGATTCGTTTCGCACTCAACACACGCAATAATTCCGCGAAAGGAATCTCGGAAGAGGAACTTCAACTCACGATCGGAAAAGAATCCGTGGGCGTTCTTAAATTCTTTCCCGAAAACAAAACGAAGTTCAAAGGAACCATTCTCGCTGTGAACGGAATGGCTTATCTCGGAAATCAAGATCCTCGTTTTAAGGCGGTTTGCAGAGGAATGGCTTCCTGCGGCTTTTTGGTTTTTTCTCCTCAGATGCAGGAGATCAGCGAATTCAAAATCAAACTCGAAAGTATCGAAAAGATCAAAGGATTGATTTTGAATCTTTCCTCCGATCCGGAGTTTTGTCCCGATGGAAGAATTTCCTTATTAGCCCCTTCGTTTTCGGCGAGTATGGGTTTGATCGCGGCGGCCGAACCGGAAGTGGGTCAAAGGGTTAAATCGATTTGTACGATCGGCGCTTACGGAAACGTTCAAACGACTTTGGATTATCTGATGTCGGCCGAAGGTTCGGACGAGTATGGAAGAATGATTCTTCTTTGGAACTTCGTTCATTTCGGAATCGGTGAAAACGAAGAAGTGCGTAAGGCGTTACACGCGAGCATTTTGGACGGAAGTATTCTTAGGGAAGCTCCCGAACTTCCGAAGGTTCTTGAAAACATGGAGCCCGCAAATCGGGAAATCTTTTTTAAACTCAAAGAGGATAAGGAATATCGATCGGAGATCTGGGATAGAATCGTTCGTAACGCGGGGCCGTTCCGTTCTTTTTTACAGGATCTTCAGGTTTACAATAAACTTGAAGACTTAAGAGCTCATGTCGCTTTGATTCACGGTGTGGAGGACAACGTCGTTCCCGCTTCGGAATCGACTTTGATCTTGGAAAGATTGTTGGAAAGGGATCTTCCTCAAAACAGATCCAAGCTCGTGTTGACTCCGTTGATTTCTCACGGAGATATCGGTATTACTCTAAAGACATTGCCCGCTTTGTTCAATCTCTTGGGCGGCTTTGCGTTCTTTTTCCGTCACGCCGCCTCTAAGATTTAAGAATTAGGATCTAAGACTTAAGTTCAAGTTTCGGGGGAGAATCAGTTTCTTTCTACGGGATCGATGTCCGTATTGATCCAATACTCGTCGCCGTAGTCGAAGAACAATTCTTCCCCGGCCTTTACTTTACGGATGGCTTCGAATCTCGCGGTCTTCCATCGAACCGATACGACTAACTTTACGTTCGGCTTCGTACTATGGTTCATAAATCGCGTATAATTGCTTTCTTTGCCTTCTCCGTAAATCCAATGATCCTTGCAGATCCAGAGTAAGTATTTGGATTCGCAGTATTTGGAGGAGTTCGCTATCTTATCCGTGAGAATTTTACCGGTATAATATCCGATCGTATCGCCTTTGTTTACGTTTTCTTTCGGGAAGAGCCCCATTCCGATTCCGGGAATGGACGAAGCTTTGATTTCAAAATCCTTTTCTTTAAAGATGCGTGAACGGGAAGACTTATTACGTAATTGCATTGCGAAACTCAAACTCCTAAACGATAAGGATCTATGTGTATGATTCCCAAGAGAGTATAAAATTTGCAACTGAATTCCATCTCTAAAACTTCTTGTCATAGAAAAGCTAGAGAGGGAGCCTACTCGTATGGAAAAACCGTACAGAAAGAATGTCGGGATGGTCGTGTTCAATTCTCGCGGAGAAGTATTGGTGGGAGAACGATTGAACTTTCTCGGCTCGTGGCAATTTCCTCAAGGCGGGATCGACGAGGATGAAGACCCGATCCGAGCGGCTTTGAGAGAATTGTACGAAGAGGTCGGCGTCGATTCGGGTAAGATCGTTTCCGAATATCCGGATTGGATTCCTTATGATTTTCCGGAAAACCTTCCTCTCAATCGTCATCTTCAAAAATACAAGGGGCAACTTCAAAAATGGTTTCTGATCTATTGGGACGGGGAAGCCGCGGACTGCGACCTGGACGTTCACGAAAGGGAATTCGAAACGGTTCGATTTATACCGATCGAAAACACCTTGGATACGGTCGTCCCCTTTAAAAAAGACGTATATTATAAAATTGTAAACGACTTCGGGCCGAAGATCCGTTCGTTTTTGCAAGAGGCCGGGAACAAGTCGTGATGGAAGAAAGACCTCTTTTTATTCCTCCCGGCGGACCTCCGGGTCCCATTCCGGGTTTACAAACCGTTTTTCAAGCGGTTGGGGAGAATTCGATTCGCCAACTGGTTTCAGACTTTTACGATCAAATTCCGCAAAGCCCGATCGCTTTTATGTTTCCCGAAGGTTTGGAAGAGAGTAAAATTAAATCCGCCGATTTTTTGATTCAAGTAACGGGAGGTCCTCCGTTGTATTCTCAGAACTACGGACCTCCGAGAATGCGTGCGAGACATCTTCCGTTTCCGATCGACGAAAAGGCGAGAAGGGTTTGGCTTTCCTGTTATCGAAAGGCTTTGGACGATTGGAACGCGGATTCTTCCGTTAAGGAAATTCTTTGGAATTTTTTTAAGGACTTTTCCGCGTGGATGGTGAACTTGGAGAGCAAAACGGAGGAATAAGAATGGGATCCAAAAATAATTCGAGAGCGAAGATCTTAGTGCGCGGAAAAGTGCAGGGCGTGGGGTTCCGCTATTATATTCTCCAGAGAGCGCAAGAATGTAGACTCAGCGGATTCACTCAAAATCTTCCGGGCGGAGAAGTGGAAACCGTGGTCGAAGGCGATAAAATGTTCATCGAAGATCTTTACAAAGCGATTCAAAGAGGACCGAAGGGTTCGGAAATCAAAGAAGCCGTTATTTCTTGGGAAGAACCGAAAGGGAACTTTAGAACTTTCGAAATTAAAAAGTGATTCTATTCTCGATTTCTGTTCTAGTTTTCGCGCTCTTTTTTCTGGTTTTGTATCCTGCATTCTTTCGTTCGAGAATTTCTTTTATGGGAATCGTTTTTCTTATACTTTCTATTTCGTTTATCGCGTTTGTGATTTTCAACGGAGTCACATCCGTATGGGACATCATGGAATATTTATCGTATTTTTTTATGGCCCTCGGCGGTTTTTATTTCCTTAAACTTTTATTGGGTTTGTTTGGGCCCGACTCCAAAAGAAAACGAAACGAAAACAACTCGAACGATTGGAGCACGAGCATGGATTCGGGTAGCTTGAACCATTTTGGAAATTCAATCGACTCGGAAAACTCAAACCATTCTTCTTTTTGGGATTGGATCGGCGGCGATTCGGGAGATTCCGGTAGTTCCGATGGAAGCGACGGCGGCGGTGATTCCGGGGGAGGAGACGGCGGAGGCGGGGACGGCGGTGGAGGAGATTGAAACTCGAATTTGATTTCCGTTTCGTCTAACGCGAGCGAGGTTTGGATTTCGGATCGGGCGCAACCTCGGTCACTGCGTTTTCGGAATCGATCAACGTTTCGCTCAACCATTCCGCTCGGATCTTTTCCAGTTGTTTCTTTCGATTTTCCTTATATGCGATTTCCCTGCTGAGTTGTTCGAACTGGGTGATCGATTCCTCGTGTTCCAAGGAACTTTCGAGCAATCCGTACGCTCCCAAGAAATTTAACACCCTCGAAAACCAGGAAAGATTTTCCTTATAACAGGTATATTTCAGACGAAGCAAGGCCGGTTTGAAATCCGGATGCGAATACAAATGTCCGAGAACGCTTTTTTCCTTTTTCAAAAGATATAAGAAATTCCTAATGAGATCCGTTTTGAAGGAATATTTCTCCGTCATCAATCGAATCAAGGAAAGAATGGTGTCGTCCTTTTTGTTGCAAAGACAGGCGATCTTTTTTCCCTTTTCGTACCAATCGCAGGAAATACAATCCGGATCTCTTTTGAGATTGTCCACGATCGAATACGAAAACTCTCGATCCTCGTCGAGATTGATCGTGACGAACTGCGAAAGGGTTTGATTCTTCATCGACATCATCGTCTTGAGCATCTTGATCGATTTGAGTTCTTCCGCGGACGCTCGGATGTTCCTTTCCTGGTCGTGTTTTTTGGAAATGTAGTTGGCGAGTATTAGAAAATCCTGAAACGATTGGGGAATTAAATCCTCCAGAGATTCTCCTATGATTTTCAATTCGTCCTGTACGAATTTTTCCTCGATCCCGGAGATCGGCCCGACGTGATTCGGATCGATTACGATCTCTTTTCTGTATTCGGAAACGAGTCTCCAGGCTTCCGGAAATCGCTCTTTAAGTCTTTTGGAGAATTGATTGAGATAATAACCTTTTAGGATGTCGAACGCCTTGCCCGAAAGTTCGTCTGCGACGTGAAACAATCCGGTCGTTTTTGTGACGGCAATATATTCACTTTCTTGAATGTTTTCGAGGATAAAACGGATCGAATCGGCGACGGTTTCCTCCTTTAAAAGTTCCTCGAACGTGAAGGAATGAATCCACTTCTTGATGCTGAACGATTCTTTGACGAAATTCCCCGCCGCCGTTCCCGCGATCAGATATTCGAATATGGATACGAGTTCGCTGATCTGGAACGGTTCGCACCCGAGAATGTAGTTCTGAATCGCAAACGCGGATTTACTGAGGCTGTTGAGATAGATTTCCTTGAGATTTTCACGGTTCGATTTCTTAAATTCTTTTTCGGATACGAGACAAAGACAAACCGTAAGTTGGCTCGTTTCTGGAAGAAATTTAAATTCCGGAAAAACGAAAATCAGATTTTCGTCCGAAAGTTTTTTCAACGTGTTTACGTAGATGGGTTTGGAACCTTCGTCCTTCCACACTTTCAGAATCTTACCGGAAAAAAATCCTTCCAAGGTCGTGTGATTTCGGATCTGATACAGGATTTCAATTTCTTTCGGACTTAGGAAGATAGCTTCCTGAGCGGTCGCGTCGGCTTCGTTCTTCAGATATAAATACGAAGGCATGAGGTCTTGGTATTTTTCATGATCGTAAAGCGAATCCGTATCCAAAAACGCACCTCTTGCAACGAACGTAAAACGAAGACTTAACGATTTTATATTACATAGAAATCGAAAATAGCAAAAAAAATATTCCAAGGAATTAATATACGGGTATAAAATCGAAGGATTCCGAATTCGGATCGGAATCGTTTAGGGTTGCGTTCGCTTAATAAAATGCCATATTTGGCATTGTCATACTTGGGGGAAATTCCTTGAAAAAAAGAAGATTGGGTAAGTCCGGAATGGTCGTTTCGGAAATCTGTATGGGAACGATGACCTTCGGTTCCACTTGCGACGAAGCGGAGGCGTTTCGAATCTTAGACAGGGCTTACGAGGCCGGGATCGACTTTTATGATATGGCTGAAATTTATCCGGTTCCGCCTGATGCGAGTTACGTGCACGAAACGGAAAAGATTTTCGGCAAATGGTTGAGAACGAAAAAGAGAGATTCGGTTTTGATCGCTACGAAGGTCTGCGGTCCGGGGCACGGTTGGTTCGTTCCGCCGGTTCGAGAAGGAAAGACCGCGCTCGATCGAAGAAATATCCGAGTCGCGATCGAAGGAAGTCTTCACAGACTCGGAACGGATTATGTGGATCTGTATCAAACTCATTGGCCCGATAACGATTTCGGTTACGAGGAAACTCTCGAAGTTCTCACGGAGTTGATTCACGAAGGAAAGGTTCGTTATATCGGCAACAGCAACGAAACCCCTTGGGGAATGATGAAAAGTCTCGCGGTTTCCGAACGATTCGGATTCTCGCGTTACGAATCCATTCAGAATAATTTCAGCATATTAAACCGAAGATTCGAAGACGCGTTAGCCGACATCTGTAAAAGGGAAAGTGTGAGTCTTCTGTCTTATTCTCCTTTGGCCGGAGGAGTTCTCACCGGAAAATACAATTCTCCCGATCCTCCGCAAAACGCGAGGTTCAGCCGTTATCTTAGCGCGAGTTCTCCCGAACGACAAAGAAGGATGGCGCATCGTTTTTTAAACGAAGGCACGTTAGCTTCCACTGCGAAGCTCGAAAAGATCGCGCAGGAAGCGGGAATGTCCGCGACGGTTCTCGCGGTGGCTTGGTCCAAACAACACGACTTCGTCGCGTCTACGATCATAGGCGCGAATACGGCGGAACAGTTGGAGGAAAGTCTTAAAGCCGCGAACGTGATTCTTCCCGACGACGTTTTGAAAAAGATTGACGAGGTTTCGAAAGAGATTCCTTATCCGATGGGATAAGCGTTCGTAAATTTTTTGATACTTTCCGAACTTCCGAATAGGATCAGAATTTCCTTCTCTTGGAAAACCGTTTTCGAATCCGGAAGAAAGACGGAACCTTCCCGAATCTTCGAATCGTCTCCGTTCGAATCCGCTTTTCTTACGGCGACGAGATTGAGTTGGAATTTTTCTCGAAGATTCAATTCTTTTAATGTTTTTCCGTAAAGATGCGAAGATATCTCCACTTCGAAAAGGCTGTATTCTTCGCTTAACAAAGTCGCCTTTCTGACTCCCTGATAACTGAGTTGTTCCGCCATGGAAGCGGCGGCTCTTTCCTCGGGATTGAACAGTTTTTCGATTCCGATCATCTGAAGAATTTTTCGATTCACTTCGGAATGATAACGAACGTGAAGAGAATCAAGATTCATTTCCTTTAAATGATACGCGGTCGTGATCAAGGATTCGAAATTTTCCGCGAGCGCGACGACGATCTCGTCCATGTCTTCCAGATCCAATTCTTCCAAAGAGGATTTGTTGCTCGTGTCCACACAAACCGCCAAGGCGCAGTGATCCTTGATCTCTTCGATGACCTTGATGTCCCTGTCGATGGCGGTAACTTCGTGGCCGTTTTCGTTGAGATAAATCACGAGAGCCTTTCCGAATTCTCCCAAGCCGATGACCGCGATTCTTTTCTTACGGGTTTTGTTTTTTCTTTTGGTCGTCACGACGCGCCTCCTATCCGACGATAATCGATTCTTCCGGATATGTAAGACCGGATTTTTTTCCCTTAGGAACGAACGCGATGAGGATCGTCAACATTCCCACGCGACCGCAAAACATCGTAAAACAGATCAGAAGTTTTCCGGGTGAGGTCAAAGAGGAAGTGATCCCTCTCGAAAGTCCCGCGGTTCCGAACGCGGAAACGACCTCGTAACAAAGATCGATGAAGGCCGCGTTCTCCGTACAGGTCAAAAAGAAAATTCCGAAGAAGATCAGAAACAAGGAAACCAAAATTCCGGCCGAAGCCCTGGAAACGGAACCGGAGGAGATTCTTCTTCCGAACATTTCCAAATCCTCTTTGCCTCGGATATGATTGAACAACTGGAGAATGGAAACCGCGAGCGTCGTCGTTTTAATCCCGCCTCCGGTGGAATTCGGAGAAGCCCCCACCCACATCAGAAACAAGGAAACGAATACCATCGGAATTCCCATTTTAGAAATACTTAATGTATTAAAACCCGCCGTCCTCGTGCTCACCGAATAAAAAAGAGAATGGAAAATTCCGTCTCCGGTTTCGAGTCCGGCTAACGTGTTTTTAAATTCCAACACGTAATACGAAGCCGTGCCGAGCACGATCAAACCGAAAGACATCGTGAGGATCAACTTGGCTCCGAGTTCCATTCTTTTGGGAACGTCCCCGATCCGCAACGTCCAGTGAATCAGATGATGCACCGTGGGGAATCCGAGTCCGCCTAACACGATCAAGACCATCACCACGGATAAGAATCCTCTTTGATCCAGCATCCATTCGTTTTCGAATCCTTGCGGAAACGTGGAAAAACCCGCGTTGCAAAAAGAACTCACGGAATGAAAGAGAGAATGAAAGATCCGGTTTTTCAAATCCGTTTCGTTCGTATCGGGATACGATAAAAAAATCAATAAGGCGCCTAACGCTTCTATTAGAAAAGTCTGAAGCGCCACTTGTTTTAAAACGAAGGACGCTCTTCCCACGCTTTCCTGACTGAAAAGATCCTTGATGAGAAGTTTGTTCGTAACGCTGACCTGACCCGCCAAAAAGATCGCGAAAAAAACCGTAAGGGTCATCAGACCCAGACCGCCGATCTGGATCAAAACCATAAGAATCGTTTGTCCGGTTCCGGTGAGCGTCGTCGCGACGTTGATCGTGCTCAAACCGGTGACACAAACCGCGCTGACCACAGTGAAAAAAATATCGATCGTAGGAATCGAAACGGCTTGAGCTCTCGGCGCGGATAAGGCGAGCGTTCCGAGGAGAATCAAAATTCCGAAACTTCCCGTGATGACGAGAGAAGGACTGATTTGTCTGTAATTGAGAAGATCCGTTTTTCGGATCAGACGGGAAAAGTTGCTGAACAACAAAAAGATCTGACTGAAAGAAAGAAACGCCAAACTCGCGTCTTCTCCGCTCAAGGAGTTTAAGGTGAGAAGTTCGTAAATTTCCTGACTGATGATTTCCTGAAACACGAGAAGAAACACGACGACGGCTTCGGTGATATGCGTTTTGAGATATTCCAAAAGATTGCCGGTTACGAAAAGAAAGGACAAGGCCTCGTAGATCACGAGAGAAACCACGATGACGTTTACAAGAAGACGAATCCAATGCGTCCAAGAGTGGGGAAAATAAAATCCGTAGATAAGGATCAAAAGACAAAGAGAAACGAATCCGCAAAACGAATAATAGATTCTTAAATAAGAATGGATATGGGATTGATAAAAAAAGGCGGCCTTGCTTCGAGCATTCAAAAATCTGAATATACTTTCCTTTAAGGAAGTCATCAGAATCTGACGTTAAAAAGTGAAATCTCTAATTTGTATTCTCTTCCGGGAACGACCGAGGACGAGCCGGAAATCGGAATCGGTGTCGAGTTTCCGAAACCCAACGAATCCGCCGAGGTCGGTTCGACAGGAGGAGATTCGGGTTGATTCTCGCGTTTCATGGATTCGTATTCTCTCATATCGTGCCAAGCGTTTGCGAACGCGAGGGTCGTTCCGAACGTAAAAATAAAAATCGAACCGCCGAACGTTTTTTGAAATTTATGAACGCCGTTGACCTTCGCCGCGGAAGCGAGCGCATATCCCAAACCGAGTGTGATGGGAAGAGTCATAAAAAAGATGATCGAAAAACGACGAAAGGTCGTTTCGGTGTATTTTTCCTCTTCGTGAACTTGGTTCTGTCTTTTCTTTCGATCCGCTTGTTGCGCCTGTCTTTGCAGAATCGCTTCCACGTTGATGTCGCCCGTGAGAGGATTGATCAGATTCTCTTGTCCTCTTTCCACGTTCGGATTCGTGGTTCTTCGTAAACCGCCGGTTGCGGGAAACGGACTTTCAAAAGGAACCTGAGCGTTTTTCGGAGAAACCAAAACCGGTTTTTTAAACGTGGGAGGAATCGCGTATTCTTGATAACCGTCTCGGGTCGGAGAATCCTTATAGTTTCTCAAATTGAAATCATAAGGATCCGCAAAGTCCGTCTGACTTTGTGCAAGCCACGAGTTCGGATTCGCAAAGGAGAGAATCAACAGAACCGTAACCGGGCGGAACCAAGAGGTGAAACTGAACATGGTCTTTCTTCTACAATCTTCCCCGCGCGGGGCGAGGCAAGGATTTTTAGTGCGAAATTAAGGAACCGATTTTCGTCCGCTTAGAATTTCCGAAGTGTATAAAAAAGAATTCTGTCTCACAGTTTCCAAGGTTTCCGCGTCGAGACCGATCTTTGCGGCCTTCGAATATTCTTCCTCGATCGTGGTTCCGAAAATTCCGGGATCGTCCGTGGAGATCGTGAACCTCATTCCGTTCTTTGCAAAACGGAGAATGGGATGTGATTCCGGATTTACCACCATTCCTATGTATTCGTTCGAACTCGGACAGGATTCGATGATCGCGGGCGTTTCTTTGATCTTGGACATACAATAATTCTGAAAGCCGATACATTCTTCCAAGAAAGAAGGGCCGGTTTCCAATATTACGTTTTCTTTATGTTTTAAGGAATCGATTTCATTTCCGATTCTTTCCAAGGAAGGAACCTCGAAGTAAGAATTCAATTCTTCCCTGCGATCGTAATACAATCGAAGTTGATCGAGTCTTTCGGATTTCGATTCGAGAATGTTTCCGTTTAATTTTTCGGCCGGATGAAGTCCGAGAGAAATCGCGTGACCGAGACGGTGCGCGCCCCATTCCGCGGATTCCAAAACCCAACGGCAAGCGGAAAGAATGGACTTGTCCTGAAAACTTTCCCCCACGTGATACAAAATCGCGAGCGCCGTTTCGCGTTGGGCTTTGTTGTCCTTGTTTACGAGTTCGAAAAATTCCTTTTTGTCCTTGGGAGGAAATCCCTCTTCTATATAACAAAAATCTAATCCAGTCAGATACTTGGCGATCAGGGGATTTTTTTCCATAAACCCTTTCAGGAGAGAATATTCCCGGAAGACGTCGCCTTCCCTGTGTAAGGAGATCGCGAGTTTTCCGATCGCTTTGCCCTTCGTGTTTTCCTCGGCGCGGGCGAGACCTTCGCAGGCGGCGAGAGTTTTGTCGTAAACTCCCTGATCGCTTTCCAAGGGAGAATACATCAATCTATATTCTCCGTAGGAAACTCCTTGCGAGAATTGATCCTCGACGATCCGTGTGGCGACTAACGCGATTTCTTCGGGATTGAATCTGGATAAGGCGATGATGAGATTGAACTTCGCTTGGAATTCCGGAAACGGTCCTCTGTGATTGAACTGATAGAGTTTTTTAAATTCTGCCGGGTCCTTATAGTCGTCGAAAAAAGTTTCCGTGGAAATTTTTTTACCGAAACACTGTTGATACGAGTTCGTAAAAATTTCCCAGCGAGGAGAAGGGTTGGATTTGCCCATCTCATAGAGAAATTCGGAAGTGATCGATCCGTAGAGGTGATTGTGAAGATCCGCGTAGAGTTTCATAGTTCTTGATCGAGTCCGAAATTCCGATTCAAGTTTGTACGCTTTGAAAGGGGAAGAACGAACTCACTTACAGAAAATAAGAAACGCTAACGTGGAAGAAAGTTTTTTTCGAAAAGGAATAGTTTTATTACTTCTTTTTAAAATATTGGAAGAACCGTGAGAACTCTACATCATTTAGCTCATACCTTTTACAGAAACATTCGTCCGAGTCTTTTGAATTCCAAGATCTTAAAACTCGCGGTGCCGGTCGTGTTCGGAATGCTTAGTCAAACCGTGGTTTGGGTGACCGATACGATGATGGTCGGAAGGCTCGGCAAAAATTCCATCGCCGCGATCGGAATCGGAGGAATCGCGCACTTCACCGTGCTTGCGTTTTTGATGGGATTCTCTATGGGGATTCAGGTAATCATCGCGAGAAGATTCGGAGAAAAGAACGATTCCGAAATCGGAAAGATCGGAATCACGACGTTTTATATCGTGATCGTATTCGGCAGTTTTTTATCTTTCGGCGGAGCCGCGATCAGCGATTGGTTGATGAATCTTCTCAACAAAGACGATCTCGTTCGCGATCTTTCGAGCAGTTATCTGTATTATCGTTTTCTCGGAACCGTATTCTTCTTTTTGCTTTTTACGACGAGAGCGTTTACGGACGGACTTGGAATCACGACCGCAGGTCTTGCGTCCATGATCATAACATGTTTTGCGAATATATTCTTAAACTGGGTTTTGATCTACGGAAATCTTGGTTTTGAAGCGATGGGAGTTACCGGAGCCGCGATCGCTTCTTCTTTGGCGGGAGCCGCGGGTCTGTTTGCGTTTCCGTTTTACTTTTATTCCAAACACCTGGGAAAATATTTTAAACATATCTCCTGGGGTTTTAGTTGGGAACATTTTCGGGAGATCTTAAAGGCAAGCACGACTCCGGCGCTCGCGGAACTGCTCAACAACATTTCCTTTATGATCTTTATCGAATTCGCGACGGTGGTCGGAACTACGGCCGTTGCGGTTACGAATATGTTGTTCAGCACGTTGAGTCTTTCTTTTTTACCGGGTTATGCATTCGGAATCGCGGCGACCACGATTTTAGGACAGGCGCTCGGAGCGGGTAAACCGAAGCTCGCGTATCACGGTGCGTTCCGATCGGCGTTTTTTGCCGCGTGTGTGATGGGAAGTATGGGGCTTCTATTCATCTTTTGGGGAAAGGAGATGTTGTCCTTTTATACGACCGATTCCGATCTGATCGAAGAAGCCTATTCTCCCTTGGTCATCTTGGGTGTGATTCAAATCATAGACGCGTATCATATGGTGATCGCTTGCGCTCTTCGAGGCGCGGGTCTTCAAGACTTCGTGTTCCGCGCTTATACGGCGGCTTCGTATCTTGTGTTTTTACCTTCCGCGTATTTTATGGGAATTTATTTGAAACTGGGTTCCACCGGGTTGTGGTCCGGGATCGTGGCTTGGGTGATCGTGCTCGCGACCGTGTTTCTCATTCGTTTCCGAAGAAAGGATTGGGTTCACAACGCGGTTTGAGCCTTGAGAATTCAGAGCCGATTCGCGCGTTGCAAACCGATCCGGCGCGCGTAAACGGGAGAATCTGCCTCTAAACTTTCTTGCCAGATGGGGTTTTTGGGTTTTCCTGGTCTGAAGATGAAAAAAGCGCTCATAACCGGGATCACCGGACAGGACGGATCCTATCTAACCGAATTCTTACTCGATAAGGGATACCAAGTCCATGGGATCGTTAGAAGATCCAGCATGTTCAATCGGGCGAGAATCGAACATCTTCGTGGGAACTCCAACCTCGTGCTTCATTACGGGGATCTAACCGATTCCAGTAACTTAAATCGAATTCTTGAAAAAGTAAATCCGGACGAAATCTACAATCTCGCGGCGCAATCCCACGTGGGAGTTTCCTTTGAAGTTCCGGAATATACCGCAGAAGCCGACGCGGTCGGGACTTTGAGAATCTTAGACGCAATCAAACAAATCGGAGTGAAAAGCCGTTTTTATCAGGCTTCCACATCCGAACTTTACGGAAAAGTGCAGGCGATTCCTCAAACGGAAACGACCCCGTTTTATCCGAGATCTCCTTATGCGGTCGCGAAGTTATACGCGTATTGGGCGGTCGTAAATTATAGAGAAGCGTTCGGAATTCACGCTTCCAACGGAATTCTATTCAACCACGAATCTCCTCGACGCGGGGAAGGATTCGTAACGAGAAAGATCACCATCGGAGTCGCCAATCTTCTCGCGAAAAAAGGCGGACCGATCCAACTCGGAAACATGGACGCTAAACGCGACTGGGGTTACGCTCCGGATTACGTGGAAATGATGTGGATGATGTTGCAACAACCGGACGCGGACGATTACGTGGTTGCGACCAACGAAACTCATACCGTGCGAGAGTTCGTCGAAAAATCCTTTGGGTTCACCGGGGTCGAAGTTCGTTGGGACGGAAAGGGCGATTCCGAAAAGGGATTCGACGCAAAGACCGGACAACTTCTCGTGGAAGTGAATCCTAAGTTTTACCGTCCGACCGAGGTCGACATTTTGATCGGAGATCCCGCAAAGGCGAAGAAAAAACTCGGATGGGAACCGAAGGTCAAGTTCGAAGAACTCGTCAAGATCATGACAAAAGCCGATTGTGAAGCGGTCGGGATTAAGTTTTAAGAATATTCCATTTTTTGAATTCGAAGGCCCGGCAAGCGGGCGATCCGCTTGCCGGGCCTTTTTCTATAAAAAGGCTCGCGATTGAAGTTGCGCCCCTAGGAAGCAACTGTGAGTTTCTTTTGGCTCCGATTCTCGCAGTTTCGATTCTCAAACACAAAATCTTTTGTTTTCCTGCTCGGGATTTCCGCTGCAAATGCTATCGAAGCGGAGTTGTGAGAGAGAATTTCGTAGTAGTTCCGACAACTTTATCGTAAAAACAAGGATCGCCCCCACCCGAGTTTGGGTGGCGGTGGCGGGCTTGTGGGAGCAAGTTGCACGAGTTCGGCTATATCAGAAAATACTGAATTTCGCAAATCCGTTTTTCTTCGCGATTTTGTGGGAACTCCTACAAATTGTAGTTCAACCCCATCCCTCGCCGCCGTCGACATCGGCCCAAAGATACCAGGAAAGAATCGTACGATACGGGGAATAATTCTTCAAAAATTGAATGATTTCTTTTTTGTTATCCTTGGAAATCCCGTAGTGTTTTTCTACGGACTTCCGTAAAATCAAATCGTTGATCGAAAAATGATCCCAACGATCCAACGCAAAGATCAAAACCATCTCCGCGGTCCAAGGGCCGACGCCCTTTAAAGAACAAAGAAGTTCCAAAACATTCAAATCTTCTAATTTACGAAGTTTAGAATCCGTGATCGCACGATCGTTATACGCTTCCGCGACACGTTTGATCGTTTCGGTTTTGGCCTGGGAAACTCCGATTTCTCTCATCTTAGAATTCGGAATTTCAAGAATCTGTTCGGGAGAAGGAATCTTTCTGCCGCCCGCAAGCGCGATCAATCTACGTTCAAAGGTAAGAGCGACCTTCGTCGAAAGTTGCTGACCCAAAACGGATTTGATCAAAACCTGATACGGAGAACCGATCGTCTGCAGTTTACAAGGCCCGACTCCGTCGATCAGCCGTTTCGTGATCGGATCTTTTTTGCGGAGCCAATCGGTCGCTTTTTTAAGAAGAATATCGCGCTCTTCCGGCTTTTTCGATTTTGCGGAAGCAGAAGACGATGAAACTTGGGAAGAATCGGATTTGGATTTGGAATCGGAAGAGGGCATCTCGATCGAAGAGCGCGTAACGCGTTATGCCCTTTTCTTGAGTTTGTTTTCCATCTGCGATTTTTTTCTGTAGATATGAACGAGTTTTTCCAATTCCACAAGATCGGTACAACTCAGTTTACCCTGATCGAGTTTGATCCATTTGTTTTTAGTCAAAAGATCCAAAACCAAATTCTCGTCCTTAGGATAAGAAAGACCGACCATTTTGATTAAGTCTTTCGTTCCGATTTCGAAGTTATACGAAACCTTAGGAGCGATTTTGATTCTATTCTTTTCAACAAGAGTCAATAACGTATCGGCGATTCTTCCTTGAGGATCGTTGATCATCAAGTTCGCGAGTTGTTTATAAGCGGTCCAAATCCTTTCCGAAAGAAGAGTGATCAAACGGGTCGCCAGCTGAGGTTGAGCCTTGACCATTCCTTCGAAGTTCGCTTTGTTGATCGCGAGAAGTTGAACGTTCCCCCAAGCGATCGCGGAAGCCGATCTCGGTTTGTTGTCGAGAAGCGCCATCTCGCCGAAGATGTCTCCATTCTGAAGAACGGCGAGTAACACCTCGTTCTTATCCACGATCTTTGTAATCTTTACTTTTCCGTTTTGAATGATATAAAGTTCGCGTCCGGGTTCGTGCTCGCAAAAGATCATCTCGTTGTCCGCATACATACGGTTGAACTTCGTAAGATCGATCGCGGGAGCCTGCATAGGCTGGTTCATCGTTTGCAGTTTCAGCTTGGCTTGGGTCGCAAACGGACCGTTCGGAAGATACTGAAGATATTTTTGAAACGCGTAAGCGGCGTGCGGACTATTCTTCTGATTGAAGTAATTCTCACCGATGTTGTAGAGTTCGTTCGGATCTTCTTCCACCGCGGAGCGGAAAGTCAAACGAGTGATCGTCTGGTCGAACTGACGGAGTTTCATGGAGAAGTAGCGGATGATTTTCATCGCTACTGGAGTATTTCTTTGAATGAGAGTTCCGAATTGATCGTAACTCACTTCGATCACAGAAACGTCGGTGAGTGCCACTGCGGATTCGATCTGAGCGTGTTGACTCATCGCCGCGACGACGCCAAAAAAGTCCCCCGGACCTTGAACCGAATTCGGATCTTCACCGACAACGGGGTTTTCGCGACCGATTTTAACCTTCCCTTCTCGAATAATAAAGAAGCTAGGAGAATCCTTTTTGCCCTCTACGATAATGTAGGAGCCCTTCTGGAAATTAACGATTTGGAAGATCCCTGTGGACATGCTGTTGTGTTAGTATTTTTTTTGAAAATCAGAGTTCAACTGTTTTCATTATCGGAATCCGGGAATCGAATCTCGAAAAAAAGCGCTACTTTTCTCCGCATTCCGACATTTCCGTCTTGGAACCGCTTAAAATCTCCCATTCCGAGAGTTCCAAAGAGGCTTTTTCGGCCAGTTCTCTGGAAAAGGATTGGGAACAGATCGACTTGAAAACGTCTCTCGCCTTACTTTCCTCTCCGATTTCAAGGTAGAGTTTACCGGCTTCGAAAAAGGCGTTCAAACCTTGGGAAGAATTCGGTTCCTGAGCGTACTGATGCAGATTGATTTCGAGGACTTTTTCCGGACGACCAAGTCTGGAATAGTTGTTCTTTAAAACCTGGTAGGCCTTGTTTTTGAACTTACTCGAAGGATAAAGAATCAGAAAACTTTTAATTTCTTCGATCGATTTATGGAATTTCCGATCCTTGAAGGCTTCTTCCGCGATTCTGAGGAGATTTTCCGCCTGAGTTTCCTGGAGGGGGCTCGCTTCCGAATGGAGGGAATCGGAAAAGGAGATCCAAGTTAAGAATGGGATCAGTATAAAAACGAAGAATCTTTGGGCCTGCAAGATAAACTCCCGAGGAAAACGGTTCCCTCTAAAGATTATCTGCAGGTTTTCCGAAAAGGTTGATTACTTTTTCTTATCGATTGTCTTGCGGTGGTGTTCGCAAAGCCTATAAAGTTTGCCGGAGGAAGGGTTCTTTTTGGAGACTTTCGTTCCGCATACGATACAAAGGCCGTTGTTTCTTCTTCTTTGATAGAGAAGTTGAACTCTTTCAGCGCCGGACAGATTATATTTACTAACCTGTATTCTGAATCCTTTATATAGATAATTCCCCACTGCTTCTAAGGATTGAGATTTAACACCTGTTACCAGGGACTCAAGATCGTCGTTCGAAATTTTTTTTGGTTTCATACAGGTATTTATGACGAAATCACCTAATTAAAATTACAGAAAAAAATTAACGTTGAATATTTTTTTCTATAAGCGCCAAAAAAAATGGAACATCTTTTTACCCCAAACAGCGATTAAAGGCCAATCATTTGAAATAATTTTTTTCCTAATTTTAAATAAGGCTAAACCGTTTTATCACCGATTGATACGATAAAAATCCGAATCATGATTGCCCGACCGCCGGTCGGTCCGTGAAACGTTAGCGGAATGAATGCGCGGACGCTACGACAAGAGTGAAATCGCGTTTCGCTAAAACGTCGAAAAACGGCTAAAAGCTTGCAAAAAACCGATGGATCTCCTAAAATTAATGAGTCTCTTTCGATAAAGAAATAAAGGAGGTTTTTCCATGAGAAATGAACGATTGTATTTAAACGAAACGGATCAGAACTCCTTCTCGAATCAAAAACAAGTTCCTAAGAATCAAAATATTGTATATAGGGCCTTTCACCCTATTCTTCTTTTTGCGATCTTAATTGCGTATACGGGTTGTAAGCCGACCGCCAAAGACCAGGTTCAAAAGATATTATCCGATCGCCGGGTTCCCGTTGAGGAAAAAATTCGCCAGACCTCCTTTTTACTGTTAGGGGATCGATTGAAGGAAATCGAAATCTCCCCCGGTGTTTCGCCTGACGGAACCACGACGGACGCGGTGCGAGTAACGTTATCCGTGGGCGGAAACTCCGCGCTAACCTTTCTCGGGCAGAAAGAATATAAGGAAAGAATGAAACTCGAAGTCGCATTATTGTCCTTTCGGCTTTTGCAGACCTTAAAGGAACTTCCGATCGAAAGTTTTCGAGTAAGCATCGTAAAACCGTATTATGTGAAGAATTCTCCCACGGAATCCATCGAAGAGTTCGAGGTATTTCGGGCCAAAATGGAAAAGAATTCCCTGATTCGGATCAAAGGTTTCGAGACGGTGGATTCTTTTGCCGCCGATTCCTACGATTCTCCAGAACCCGCCGTGTTGGACGTGATGGTACAAATCGTCCAATCTTGGAAGGTGGAACTGGACGAATTGAATCGGGTCGAAGTGAACTGAAACTTTCGAGGAAGAGTTTTCGGATTTTTAAATCCGATTGTTTTCGGGTCTTAAAATAGAATAAATTTTCATTTATAATTCGTAAAAGACGGAGTTCGGGCGATATTCCGTTTCGGGATAATTTATGTTTTTTGAATATTCTAAAAACATGTTTTAGAAATCGAAAATATCCCGGACTTCCGCGTTCTCGAAGCGATTTTTGTTTGCATTATTTTCGCGTTTAAGACAAATCAAACGGAATTGAAAAGGACGGTTGTTATGACCTTATACGAAACGAATTCCGATATATACGGAAATAAAAAAATTCTTACCAACCTCGAAATCAAACGGCTGATCGACGAATGCAGAAACAATCCGAATCATTACGTTTGGATCCGATTTCTGTTTCTCTTCGGATTAAAACAGGAAGAGCTGGTCGGAATTCGGGTCATCGACGTAAACATAAAGGAAAGAATATTACGAATTCGTGGATTTCAAAGAAGAAAGGATCGTCGTCTGGACATTCCGCTTTGTCTTTTGAAGGATTTTTACGGAGCGATTCAAGGAAGAATGCCCGAGGAATATTTATTTCCCGGAAGAAACGGAAGGCTTCATCCGAAAACGATTCAGAAACTTCTACAAAAATTGAAACGTAAGACGGGAATCGAAGTGAACGTTCCGAAAATCAGAGAGACAATCGCCGTTCGTATGGACGCGAACGGAAATTCAATCCGATTTATCTCCGAGTATCTCGGATTTAAAACAAGGCGCGCTACCTATAAGTTGATCGGGAAAAAATCGAAGTCCGAACCGGTAAAAATATTTTCTTTGGATGAAATTCTAGATATCGGAGCTTAAAAATGAGTTGTAAACGCGTTCTGAAACCTTAATTTAGTCCTAATTCTTTAAAAGGAAGCCATCTTTGGAAATTAAAACGAAAAAGATCGGTAAGCACACTCTGGTTGCGCTCAACGGTAGGCTGGATATCGGACATTCAGACGAAGTCGAAGCGAAGTTACTGGATGATGTTCAGTCCGGACAGGGCGATATCTTAATCAACCTGGAAAATATTTCTTACATTTCATCCTCTGGGATTCGTATCTTTGTCGGTATGGTCAGAGAGTTGGAAAAGCAGGGAAGAAAGTTGAAACTTTGTTGTATCACTCCTCCCGTAAAAAAAGTATTCGATGTGGTCGAACTCTTAGATCTGTTTGAAGTGTACGAAACAGAAAGTTCCGCTCTCGATTCGCTTACCTAAAATCCGGGGTTAATCCCGGATTCTCCTCGGGTCTATGTCCCGGAAACGATCCACTCTCATTCCGATCCAAGCGGTCCCCTGGACCCTCTTGGTTTTCATCATAGCCCTTTTCGTCTGGGCTCCTTTCAATCAAAGACTCGAGTTTCCGCCGGTTTGGCCGGACGAGGTTCTATTCTTTTCACCCGCCCAGGATTTTGCGGAGAATGGAACCTTAAGAACGCAGGTTCTCGAAGGTTTGATTCCCGGTATGGAAGAAACGACGTTATGGATGCCTCCCTTGTATTTTTTCACGGGCGGTTTCTGGATGAAATACGTTCTTCCGGGAATCGTAGGACTTCGGTTGTTTACGCTTGCGACCGCGGCGTTTTGTATATTCGTATTTTATGGAATTCTAAATCGAATCGGATTTTCTCCGCTTTCCTCTTTGTTTTCCTGTCTTCTTCTTTCCACCGATCTTTTGTATCTAAGAGTAGGGACGATGGGGAGAATGGAAGCTCTTTGTCTTTTGTTTGCGCTCGCGAGTCTGTTCTTTTTAATCCGAAGCGCTTTCGATGAAAACCCCGAGCCGGTCGGTAAAGTCGAATCGTTTGTATCGGGAATATTTCTCGGGCTTTCCTTTCTTTCGCATCCTTTCGGCGCGGTGTTCGGCGTTCCCGCTTTGTTTCTTTTGTGGAAAAGAAAATCCTTGTCGGCGCCTTTGTTTTGGATCGGAGGAACGATTCCGCTCGGAGTTTGGATCGTTTGGTTGTTTCCGAGATTCGATCTGTTTTTGTTTCAGTTCGGATTGCAGTTCGGAAGAAAGAAGGAATTGTTTTCCGTTTTTTCGATTTTGACCAAGATCAAAATTCTGATCGGAGGTTATGAAAATCCGGGAGTGAGAATTCTATTCTATATTTTTCTTTTGGCCGGAATCGGAATCAATCAAAGGTTGTTGAAGGAAAAGTTGGATCGGTTTTTGTTTCTTTTCGTTTGGATTTTCGGAACTCTTTTCTTTTTGTTTTTATCCACGGAATTCTATTACGTGATGTATCTTACGATCCCCTTATCCGCGTTAGGCGGAATTCTTTTGGAGGAGTCGGATCGGAAACGGGTGATCTACGTCGCGTCCGGACTTTTGTTCTGCAATTTGATCGTTTTGTTTTTGGCGTATCGGAAAGTGGGTTTTTTAAATCCTGAATTCGATCTCGGAAAGAAATTTTCGGAGGAGATCGCGGCGGAATTGAAGTATTCGAAAAAAGTTTATCTTCAGGCGATTCCCGATCCTTATTTTCATCTTAGAGAAATTTATCCGAATCAAAAAATCCTGGAATTCATTCCGGGAGAATTGCCGGTTCCGCACGAAATGTTCGTTTCCACTTTGGATTCGATCGATACTTTCGTTTTCAGCGAAGGAACCAAACGCAACGAAGCCGTGGAAGGTTATCTTAAGGAGAATTCATCCTCATTTTACAAACGGACCGTCGGCGTTTCCCCGTCGACTACGCGGAAGTTGGTGCGCGCTCAGGCGGAAATTTATCTTCGGAAGAAAAAATGAAATCCGCCCGATTTCAATCCGTTTTCGTATTTCAGAATATTCTACTTTTCTTATTCTTTTTCTGCGTAAACGGTTGCGTGGGAAAGGAACACGAACAACAGGGACTTTCCGCGTTGTTGCCCTTGATCGGTCCTCTTTTAAAAGTGGGGATCATAGGAGATTCTCTTTCCCAAAGATCGGACGGTTTCGGTCTCAGGGAAAAATTGGGTTCTCGTTTTACGGTTACGGATTATTCGGTTTCGGGTAGGGACGTTCCCGGTTGGACCCAGGCGATCGGAACCGCGTTTACGGAACAACAGGACGTTTTGATTTTGGAATTGGGGACCAACGACGTTTCCGGTTATCCCACGGATCAATTTCCGAATCACTATGAGAATCTTATCGGAACGATTCAGTCGAAAACAAACTCGGCGATTATAGTCACCATTCTCCCTCCGACGATCCAGCCGGGTTATCGGGCGAACATCTTTCAGATCAATCCGTATTTGAGAAGTTTAGGTTCCCGATATCCGACCGCGGATATGGAAACCGTTTTTTTGGAAATGGAAAAGACGATTCCCTTGTATCCGGTAACGGATCCGATTCATCCGAATCCGGTCGGATACGATTTGATGGGAACCGTCTACGCGGATACGATCCGAAAATTCTACGTTCGTTAAAAGAAATCGAGCCGTTTTCTATTTGCTTGAATTATTATATTCGCAATTTAGAATATAAGGATTGAACACCTGCGCGATATACAATCTTCCGTCGTAAGGGATCGCGGTGCTTCCCGCCGAAATCAAATCTCCCGAAGTCGCGAAAATTTCCTGAGAACTTCCGTCCGGTGAAATCCGATATACTTGAGTCGGCGCGGGATAATCCGCGTTTCGCACGTGTCTCAAAAATCGATATACGGAGGCGTGACCGACTACGAAAATTCTCCCTTGGGAATCCAACTCAAGATTGTCCGGACCGGAACTAAGAAGGATCGACTTCGGTTCTCCGAGCACGGGTTTTCCTTGTTCTCTTGTGATCGGAAATTGAAACACGGTTTTGTCGGAGAAACCGGATCGATATAAGAGTTCCTTTCCCTGAGAATCTTTTGTGTAGAGAATTCCGTTTCCGAACGAAAGAGGGTTTCCGAGGTTCGACCAGGTTTTTCCGTCGTAGTAGGAAATTTCCGCGCGTTTGAATCCGAACAGATCGTCCCAGAGATACCGAACGATTCCTCCGGCTCCGTGGTCGTTGGAAAGATAGATTTCGTTTTCGGATACTACGAAGAGATCGTTCGGGCTTGTGACGAGCGGGTCTGTAAGAGTTCCCACATGGGACCAATCTTTTCCTTTGCGTTCGAAGATTTCGATCGTGTGGACTTCGTAGATTTTCGGATGGGAGATTACGTACAGCCTGTAGACGTCTTTCGTTTTGAGAAGACTGATTCCGTGTGGTCGGAAGTCCGGCGGATATTTCAAAGAAATTTCCTTGGGCGTAGCCGCGGGATTTTTCAGATCGATCGTAAAGATCTTTCCGGTTTGATCCTTGATTCTTCGTTCGTGGCTTGAGACATAAAGAATCTTTTCTTCGGAATCGATGGCCAAGTCTTCCGGACCGGGAAGTCCTTCGATCTTCGTGCAAGCCGCGCCGGAAGGACCGACGGCCTTGATTTCCGCCCCGCAATTCCAGAGGTTTAGGGTTAAGAGGAGAATGGTTCCCAGGTAGAAACCGAAGGAGTTCCTACATTCTCGGTTTTGTTTCAGCAAATTGGGTAGTTTCATATCTTTGTACGGTCTCCGAACTTTCGGGAAAACGGAAACCCGGGCAAGGAAAAAAAGGAAAAAAGTGTTTGCTATTTTTATGCACTGCACAAAAATAGCAATAGAGATCCTCGAAAGCAAATTGAGGGGTTACTGTATGGAAAACAAAAAATTAAACGACATAATCAATGCAGGAATCGGGGCCGTTCAGACTTCCCGTGAGATTTTTGATAAACTCGTGGATGATTTGAACGAAGGCAAAGAAAAGATCGAAGAAAGATTCGATCAACTCAAAGCCCAGGGCGAGAAGGACATGAGCGACAACGCCCTTAAACTGAAAGTCAACTTAGCTTGGGGATTGGTTCGGTTCGAAGAGATCCGGGACAATATCCTCAATCATTTTATTAAGAAATAAGGTTCTTGCTCAAAGGAAGAATTCTATTTCTTACTCTCTGGATTTTAATTTCCGCCGGAGAGATTCGATCCAAGGAAATTACACTATTCTCACACTTCACTGACCCCTCTCCTCGAATTTCCGGGGAGGGGGATCTTCTCAAAGAAAATTTCACACCTGCATCCACTCTCAAATATTGGATCACCTTATTCTTACTCGAAAAGAATTTAGTCGCGCCGGGTTTTCAAAAAAGAAGTTTCGAAGCGCATATCCCCGATTCTCCCCGCGATTTGAATCTGAGAGAAGCCATGTTTTATTCCTCCAATTCTTTTTTTCTTTCGTTTTTCGAAGAAGAGCCGAATCGATACGAAGAATTCGAAGACTTTCTGATTCGCATCGGATACGTTTCCGAAACATTCAAAAAACATTATTTAGATAAAAAGAATATTTATTTTTCGAAAGCGGTTCAAAGAACTCCCGAACGACAACATAACTTTATGGTGGAATTTCTAAAGGACGAGGGAAAATCCAAAGGAATCGATCGAAAGAATTTTCAACGTTGGAAAGAATCCGCGTTCTGGTCCGAATGTGATTCTGAAAATTCAATCGTCTACGGAAAGACCGGTTCTCTTTCGGGTGCGTTTTGGTTTTTGGGATTTTTAGAAAAGAAACAAAATCTTTGGGAACGTTGGGTTCTAAATTCTCCGAAGGAATATACGGTGATTACGGTTTTACAAACGGGGCAGGGCGCTTCGAGAGAAGGCGCGATCGATTCTTTTTATAAAACCGCTCGTTGTAAACGATGAAATTCGTTTCCAAAGGTTCGCACGGTTTGCGGATCGAAAGTTTTGTAAATCGTTTGTGTGGATCGGATCGGAAAGAACGGCGGGACTTTTAACATAGAAAGAATCTCGGAGTGACTGGATTCGAACCAGCGACCCCTTCCCCCCCAGAGAAGTGCGCTACCACTGCGCTACACCCCGATTCTTACTAACTACAGTAAGAATTTACGAAAAGGCTCTTCTGTAAACTTAAAAATGAAAAGGACTTAGCAGAGAAAATCGGGACAGATAAACCAGATGATTTGACCGTCCAAAAATTTTTCTCGAGGAACGTTGACGGCCAGAGCGGAACCCGGTGAAAAAAGAAAACTCTTTCCGACTCCGCCGATTCCCAAAAGTTTTTCGGCAAAGATGGAAACGTCCGGGCTATGACCGACCAACAGGATCGTATCCGAGTTGGAATATTCTCGGATCATCGGACAAACTCGGGACATGTCCTGACCGGCTTCGAGATAATCCAAGGATTCGGTTTCCTGTTCGGGTTTTAGAATGTCCGTATAAATTTTTGCGGTTTGTTTGGTTCTTTCGTAAGGACTGTGATAGATCTTGGAAATTTTGAAACCGGTCTTGAGAAAATTAGCCATCTTCCGTACGTCGGTTTCTCCCTTTGCGGTGAGCAATCTCGAACGATCGGTTCCGTCCGGAGAAGTCGTTTCAGCTTCCCCATGTCTAGCAATAATAATCTTCATGTTTCCAGAGGATTGACAGGGAATGGTTCCCGAAAATCATTGATCCTTCTCAAGTGGAACCTTCGTTTGCAAAAAAGGTCCAACGTTGTCATGGCTTCTTACGAAACTTAGTTTTCTTTGATATAAGTTTCGCTTTGCAGTTCCGTATCCCTTAACGGAGGATATGGATTCCGCCTTCGCGCGGTTTAAGAAAAGGCTCTGATTCCAAGGAAAAGTGCATGTCCGAATTTGCAATTGAAATCGATTCGATTCAAAAAAAATACAAAGAACAAAACGCTCTCAAAGGTATCTCCTTTCGAGTCCGCCAAGGTTCGGTTTTCGGTCTTCTCGGCCCGAACGGAGCCGGAAAAACGAGTTTGGTTCGAATCCTCATGGGATTTTCCAAACAATCCGAAGGAAGCTTTCGTTTATTTGGACTTCCGTTTTCCTCTCACTTGCGGAAAAGAATCGGTTATCTTCCCGAAAAAGTTTCCATTCCCGGATTTTTAACCGGGGAAGAATTTTTAACCTTCAGCGGAAAGTTAGCCGGAATCAAGGCCGCTTCGATCCGCGAAAAGTCTAAGGACCTTTTGGAAAAAACGGGAATCGCCGACGCGGCCGGTAAAAAAGTTTCCGGTTATTCCAAAGGAATGTTACAAAGACTCGGACTCGCATCCGCGTTGATCGGAGATCCCGAACTTTTGATTTTGGACGAGCCCGGTTCCGGCCTGGATCCGAAAGGTTATATCGATTTTCGGGAAACCCTCGTCCAGGAAAACAAATCCAAGGGCACAACCGTATTATTGAATTCTCATAGACTTTTGGAAGTCGAAAAGGTCTGTCACGAAATCGGAATTCTCAACTTGGGAAGTCTCGCGGCGATCGGACCTTTGGAATCCTTGAAAGAAGGGAAGAATCGAATTCTCGTGAAAGTCGAATCGATGAGTTCCGAATTGGATTCTTATATTCGCAAAATCTCATCCGAACAAAAGATCGTGGAAAATCAGATCGAGTTTCTTCCCGCAAACGGAATCGATCTCAGAAAAATTCCCGCGGAACTCGTGGACTTAGGAGCCAATATCTTGAAATACGAAAGAACCACCGAATCTCTCGAAGAGGTTTTTCTGAGAGTCACCGGAGGAAACCATGAATAATTTTTCCTGGGTTCGCGATCAGATTCCGAAAGTTTTTTCGATTTCGTTTTTGACTCTGAGGGAAACACTTCGAAAAAGAATCGTATATTTCATTTTTATAATATCCGCTTTGTTTCTCTTTTTGAATTTTACGTGTCAGCTTCAGATCGGCGGACAGGATCAATCCGGAAATCCCGATTTTCAAATCTACGTCGTGTTTTTGTTTTTCGCGTTTTGGAATACGGTTCTCGCCCTGTTTCTTCCCGTTTCTCTTTTGGGAGAAGAACTGGAAAACAAAACATACATTCCGATTCTTTCCAGACCCGTTTCACCTCTGACATACATTGGCGGAAAATCCTTAGGTGTGCTTTTACTCATCTTTGCGAACGCCGTTTTTTTGATCGGAACCTATCTCGTAAAACAGCAGATCGGCGGAGGAAACTTTTCCTGGGATCTTTTAAAGGCTTGTCTTACAATGTTTTTCGTTTTTTACTTTCTGATTCTTTTCGGGTTCGTTCTCGTTTTGAGTTTCGGTAAGAACGCGGCGTTTTTCGGAGGACTGGCGCTTTTGGTGTTCTCCACGTTTTTGGATCTGTTCATCTACGAATCGGCCGCCGCGAGTATCGTGCAAACCTCGGATCTGAAAAAACAGATTCTCGAGGTCGTTTATTGGATTCTTCCCCAAGAAGGAACGATCTTCTTTTTCTCGAGTTCTCTTCTTGCAAAAAGTCTTTCCCAGGTCCATTATTACGGAGAATATTCTCTGATCCAAATCGGAGTCTGGGTCGTTCTCTGTTTCGGCTTAGTAAAAGTTGTTCTGGACAGGAAAGAACTCTAAACTTAAAGTACCGGTTGACAAAACTTTAAAGAGTCATAATTCTACCTTGGGTCGACGTTCAAAGGACCCGGGCAGAATTTGGAAATCGGCAAATGAAGATTCAGTGGTTTCACTATGAAAAGGAGGGTTACTTTCTCTCCGTCAAAAACGTCAACGAGCCGATCGAATCTCTCAATCCTCTCTATTTAAGAATCACTCATCTCAATCGTAACATCGATAAGATCATCAGCTTTCTTCTGGATCGTTATCTTCAATATCTGGATATCACTCCTCTGCGGGAATGTATCTTTTCCATTCTTCGCGAAACCGTTATGAACGCGGTTAAAGCCAATCAAAAGAGGGTCGTTTTTAAGGAATCGGGTTTGGACATCAACGATCCGGGCCAATACGCGACCGGAATGGAAAAGTTCAAAGAGGAACTGATCGCCAATAAGGATCTTTATACGGATCTTCTCGAAAAAAACGGTCTTCACGTTTTGATCACCTTCGGTTTTAATCAGAATAGTTTTCTTTTGAAGGTCGCGAACAACGTAAGCATTCTTCCCGAAGAGGATCAAAGAGTTCAGGAAAGAATTTCGAAAGCGCACACATACAACGATCTTTCCGAAATTTTCGAAAATCACGGAGACGAATCCGAAGGCGCAGGACTCGGACTTGCGATGTCCTTGTTGATGTTGAAAAACGAGGGAATCGAAGGGGATTCGTATCGGATCAAATCCGAGGAAGGAGTCACTTCGGCTTATATCAAAATTCCTTTCGGTTTTAAAAAGAGAAACGTCAATCTTCAAAAGACGGGGGAGATATTGTCCGAAGTGGACACGTTACCCACGTTTCCCGATAACGTGAATCAGATTATGAGTCTGATCAACAAACCGGATTCTTCGATTCAGAATATCACCGAACTCGTTGGAAGAGACGTATCACTTTCTACGAATATTCTAAAACTTGCAAATTCGGCTTCGTTTTCCCAAAGAACGAGGGTGGAAAGTCTGGAGGACGCGATCAAGGTGATCGGTCTTTCGGAATTGAACAGCATTCTTTTGAGTTTGGGAACGAAAAAAATTCTCGAGGAAAAATACAAGGAATTCGAAGCGATCTGGGAACGATCCAGTCTTTCGGCTTTTATCTGCAGACGTCTCGGGGAAAGAATGGGTTGGAAAAAACAAACCATCACCGTTCTCGTCTGCGCGGCTTTGTTGCACGACGTGGGTCGAGTCATTTTGATCTCGCTCGAACCGGAGATTTCCGGAAAAATTTCCGAGATATTGGGGAACCGTTCGTTTCCTTCTCCTTTGACCTTGGAGGAAGCCGCATTAGGAATTTCTCATACTACCTTAGGCGCGATGATCTGCGAGAAATGGAATTTTTCGGATACGATCCGCGTTTCCGCGGAAATGCACCACAGACCTCTTTTGGTGAAGAAGGAATTTCAAGACTCGGTTTTTTCGATCTATCTTTCGGATATGATCATCGATATTTCCCAAGGACTCGCCGATTTTACTCTCATTCAATCCACGGTATTACAGTATTTCGGTTTTAAAAAAGAAGGAGAGTTCTCCGAATTTATGGAGAATACGCTTCAAGAATATAAGGATTTTAACAAAAAGTCCTAAGCGGTGCGGTACGCGCGGCGCTCTTCTATTTCGAAGACATTCGGTAAAAACCGCAATTGACCGTTCAACCGATCTAAACGATTCAAAACTTCGTTTCTCAAAAACGAAATTCAAATCACATTCAAAATTTTTGATATATAATTCGAAAGAAACTTTGCGGCTCCGTGAAAGTCGCCGGGGTTCAATTCTTCCGGTCTTTTGTCCAAATCGATTTTCGCCTCGTCCAAGGCTTTGAAACATTCTTCCCGAAACTTTTCTTCCGAAAAATTTTCGGAGGAACGGACTTCCAAAGGAAGGGAAGCGATCGGCGCGTCCCGAAAAGACGAAGTCAATTTTTTTCTTTTTCCCCAGAACGCGGTTCTACAAAGACATTCGAGCGCGAGGAAACCGAACTCGTTTTCAAAAACGGGCGCGGCTTTGTATTCTAAGATGGAGGAATCTACGTTCGGTCTCGGATAAAACGCTCCGGCTTTCACATCCTTTTTTAAACTCCAACTTCCGTACGCGGAAAGATAAAATTGGATCGAAGAAGGTTCGTTTGAAATTCTTTTTGCGAATTCTTTTTGAACGAGAAAGGCCGCGCCTTTCAATCCTTTGAGATTTTTAACGGCGCTTAACGTAAGTTCGGAGGAGATGTAATAGGGAAGATTTCCGAAAAGATAAACCGATTGGTTTGCGTATTCGGAAAGAAAATTCAAAGCGTCTCCTTCCTTCAATTCGAACTCGGGAAGATATTCGCGAAGCCAATTCGCGTAAACGGGATCGATCTCGAACAAGGTAACCGGTTTTTGAAATTCGAGTAAGCCGTGCGAGATGGCGCCGAGCCCCGGGCCGATTTCCAAAATACGATCGATCTTGGAAACAAGGTCGGAACTCAGACAAGAAAGAATGGATTGGATCGCGTTCGGATCGATTAAAAAATTCTGCCCCCATTTCTTCAAAGGCGCGGAGGATTTCGACTCCAGAAATTTCCGGATCTCAGTGATTTTCCGAAACGGGTATTCTCTGGAGCTCATCTTTTTCCAGAAACACCCAACTCTCCGAAAGCCCAAGCAGTTTTCGGTTTCGATTCCAGACTTCCGAGTCGTCTTTGCTTCCGAAAGGATGTTCCAAAAGAATCCAACCGCTTCCGCTTTTTGTTCTTCGAGCTAATTCCGTAAGGGAATCCTTTTTCGTATGAAAGAATACGATTTTGGAATCGACGGAACCCGTGCCGTTCTTCGTTTGGGAAAGGGAAATTTCCCGGATCGGCGGAGATTGCAAAAGTTTGAATTCGCTCGCGCGGCTCCAAAGGTCTAAATCCCTGCCGGAATACAAAAGTTCGGTTTGGGGGCGTTCCTTCAAACAACGAAAGGCCCAGGTCAGACAGGATTCGTCTTCCACGAAAATTTTTTCGAGGGGGCGGTCGTCGCGGTGTTCGCAATAATTTTTTTGCGAGGTTCGAAACGCGTTCGAGATCGCCTTGAATCCGTATTTGCACTTTCCGGAAAAGATCAAAGAATCTCCGTTGCGTAAGATAAAAAAGAATCGGTTGTTTACGATTCGATTCTCCCTCGGAAACCAATCGGGAGAATGGTACAAAAGAATATGAATTCCGCAAACGGATAGAAAAAACAAACCGATCAGAATCGGATAAAGATTTTTGATCCTTCGTTTTTTCGGCCTTGGGAAAGAATATTCTAAATTTCGAATGTTTTTTAGGACATTGTGTTTGTGTTCGTCGAGGTCGGAGGGAGGATCGGTTCCCGCTTTCGCGTCGACGCCTGAAACGGAGGACCCGGAAAAAAATTTTTCCAAAAGATACGCGAAGAACAGGGTTTCAAAACAAAGAAGAATCCATCCGATCATTCCGATCCAAACCGCTTCTCCCATTTCTTTGTAAAATCCGAGAGGCTTGGAAAGTGTTTCGGATAAATAGATCAGAATTTGAATCAAGAATTCCGTAACGGACCAAAACGGTCCCGTGATCGCGGTCAGTTTTGTTTCTTCCAAAAGCAAGGAAAGATAAAGGATCGGCAATAGAATTCCGGCGAGCGGAACCACAATCAGATTGAGAAGAATCGATCCGAAACTGAAAGATCCGAACGCGAAGAGCAACACAGGCATCGTTCCGAGTCCTGCCGCAAATGAAATCGATAGATTCTCCTTAAAAAAGGAAGTCAAAAAATTCTCGTCAGAAAGAAATTTACAAACGACTTGAATCGGATAAGAAAAAAGGAATATTCCCGCGACCGCTCCGAAGGAAAGACAAAAAGATACGCTGTAAAATCGGGAAGGATCGGAGATCCATAATATCCACGCGGAACAAAGTAGAAGATCGATCGCGCGAAGTTTTCGAAAGAACAATCCCTGCGCGAGTAATATTCCGGCGAAGATCCAGGCCCTTGCCAGAGATACCGGATAACCGAGCGCGGATAAATAGAGAAAGCCCGTGAGAAGCGGAAAAATTCTCGGGAAGTTGTGACCGAGACTCGGGATCCAGGAAAGAATTCTAAACTGAACTCCCATTAAAATTCCGAGATGGAGGCCCGATGCCGCGAACAAATGGAGAATTCCTCCTTCTTTGGCCTTCGTTTTAAATTCTTTGGAAAGCTGTTTGGCTTCTCCGAAGATCAATCCCAGCGCGATTCGATTGGAATTTTTTTCGAGGTCCGCGCCCTTGAGATCGAGTAAAATTCTTTCCCGAAATCTTTCTTGGAAAATTTTTTCCGGTTGTCCGAATAGATTTTTCTTCTGCGCGGGCGCGAAGTTGTTTTTCGAAGGACGTTCGACCGAGAATCGTTCCGGATAAAAAGATATCGCCGCAGCAAAAAAGAATATTCCAAATATAATATATTCTATTTTTTGAATTCGTTTTTTGATAAATGCTCCGGTCGAAAGGATCGAAAGCGCGAGGATGAAAATTCCGATCCAGAGTAGCGCGGTTCCCGGAAATAGGAGATCGCATACGATTCCCGTTAAGGTTCCTAAGGAAAATCGGGAGAATGTGGAGCAGGGGAGCCAATTTCGGATATGTTTTTCCATATCCTTTACGGTTCCGCGCCGGTTCGTTGCGGAGTCGGGGATTTGGTCGGAAGTCCGGCGCGCGGATTTGGTTCGGTCTTCGGAAGAATGTAGGAACTACTACGCGTTTCGCGAGGTTCTACTTTTATCCGCGAGGGCAAACGTCGACCCCGGTGGATACTTTGTAGTTTCCACGAGTGTAGGAACTACCACATTCTCCCGAAAAAACGAAACGATCTTAAAAGATACGAAGCGATTGGAAGGAACGATTCGCGCAACGAAAACAAAACGGAAACAAAAACGATTCCGCGTTGAAAACTAAAATCGATACATCCCCAATTCTTTACGAACTCGGTCCAAAACTTCAGTGATCGTTTTCTGCGCCTTTTCCTTTCCCTTTTTCAACGCGTCTTCCACAAAGGTTTTATCGGCTCCGATTCTCTCGCGTTCTTTTCGATACGGCGCAAAATAATCCAGAGTATCCTGCAGAAGTTGTTTTTTAAGATCACCGTAACCGGTTCCAGGAGTTAAGAATTTTTGTTTGAGGGATTCTTTTTCCTGCGCGTTTAAAAACAAAGAATGAATCGCAAATATATGACTTTGAGAAGGGTCCTTCGCTTCGTCCACACCGGCGGAATCGGTCATGATGGACATTATGGATTTCTTAAGTTCTTTTTCTGAATCGAAAAAGTTGATCGTGTTGCCGTAAGACTTGGACATCTTCTGGCCGTCGGTTCCGGGAACAAGCGCGGTCGCTTCGTCGATTTCCGGTTCGGGAATCTTAAAGACCGGACCGACTTCCCGATTGAAAGCCGCGGCGATATCTCTCGCATATTCCAAATGTTGTTTTTGATCCTTACCGACCGGAACACGATCTCCGTCAAATCCGAGAATATCCGCGGCCATCAAAACCGGATAAAAGAAGAGCCCGCCTCTCGGATGAAAACCTTTTGCGACCTTGTCCTTAAAAGAATGCGCGAGTTCCAATTGATTCACGCTGATCGAATGACTGAGATACCAAGTCAGTTCGGTGACTTCGGGAACCGAAGATTGAAGCCAAAACGTACAACGGTTCGGATTGATGCCGAGCGCTAAAAAATCGCAAACCGCGTTGAAGGTATTCTCCCTTTGTTTTTCTTTTGAGGAGAATGTGGTCAAAGAATGCAGATCCGCGACGAAACAGAATAAGTCCGTCGTTTCCTGATATTCTTTGAGTTTTCGAATGACTGAGAAGAAATTTCCTAAGTGAAGTTTACCGGAGGGCTGGACTCCTGTGAGAATCCTCATGCTTCCTCCGATCTCGTTGTTTCGTATGGTTTACCGGCAAGTCTTTCGTATTCTTTCATCAATGAACCGAGTTCCGTATCTATTTTTTTGTGTAAGGTCAGTTTGGTGATCGTGGATTTATCTTTGTAAATCACGGCGTAGTTATAAAGCAATTTGGCCATTTCCAAAAAGACGAAGTCGAGGGTTTTTCCGTTCAGACGATTTCCCGATACGACGGTGGAATCGCAGTATGGAATAAATCTATGAAGAATTTTGATTTCTTCGATCACCTTTTCTTTCGAAACCAAAACGCGTTCGTTCAACTTACCCGTCGATTCGTATTGTTTCGCGAGAAGGTGGTTTTCCACGATTATGTTGATCTTCTCCGCGAATTTTCCCATAAACCCCGCGGCGTCTCCGAGCAACTTCAAAAGATTCTGAGTGATCTGATCTTCCACGCCGGTTGTGGACGTCGTATGTTCGTTGTAAGTCGCAAAGCTGTATTGAAAGCTCGGATACTTTTTGTTAAACGCATCCAAAAGACGGAGCAAGTTGTTGATCTGTTCGATGTCGCCCTTGAAAAGACCGGGCAACATGATGATTACGTCGCGGCTTTGATTTTTCGTTCCGACTTTGACGGTTCCTTCGAGGATCGGAGCGTAAGACGCTTGGAAATCTCGGAGCAAAAGATACATCAACTTGTGAGGAGTTCCTTTAAACGAGGACTTGATCGATGCCGATTGCATGTTTTCGGGAACGTGATTCTCGAAGTAATCGTCGACGATGAGATTGAGGAAGTCGAAGTTCATTCTTCCCTTGTCGTCGATTCTAAAATATCTTTCCCGTAGGCTCTGCAATTCTTCCTTGCGGTTCAATCTCGTTTGAATGTCGTCCGCAAGACGGATCAAAGTCGTTTCCACTTCCTTGATGATATCGGAAGAACCTTGGAACTTGGTTTCGTTGATCGGAGGAACGTTGAGTTGTTGGACGATTTCTTCCCAAGTGATCATTCGTTTTGTGGCGACGATATGAAAGGCTCGGATCGCGTCCGACATTCTCGGCCTTCCGTTTTCCAAGTTGAGACCGTAGGAAAGACCGGCCATGATCTGAGGCATTCTCGGAACGAGTTTTTCGTCCTTGCGAATCAGTTCCGGAACCTGAGTCATGATGATGTCCTTGGAATCTTCCCGGCTCAAATGTCTTGCATAATAAAGTTCTAATTTAGTCGCGCGGTTCAAAAAGATTTCCGGAGAAATCTGATCGATGAACAAGCTATCCAAGGAAATGATGCTGTTGAGTAGTTTATTAAAGTTTAATACTACGTTATAAACGAGAGGCTTCCAATATCTCCAACCCTGTTGTTCGCAAAATCGAAGCGCCTGAATCGTAGCGATGATCTGATCTTCTTTCAGAAATTTGAATAGGTTTTGAACTCCGGGAGCGATCTGAAGTTTTCTTCCCAAAAAGCCAACATCAATCGTTCCAGAGTCTTTTGCGAACTTATTGATCGCGGGATTTCCGCCGAAGAGGTTCGCTAAAAATCCGATTCCCGCTCCGCCTCCGGAATTCGTTTCGGTTCTGCGGGCCGGTTTGGCGGCGGTTTTAGAAGCGCCCGCGGATTTGTCGGATTGTCTTTTTGATTTTTCCTCGTCTTCGGACTTTTTGTTTTCGTCTTGTCTTTTCTTTTCGAACTCTTCATCGACCTTCTTCATCAAATCGATTCGGATAAAGATATCGTTCGATTTTTGAATGACTTCGTCGATCTGCTCCTGATGTTCGGGGCTTCTCTGTTTTCGATAGAGATCCGCAAATATCTTATGGGCGTCGGTCCTTGAGTTCAGAGACAAGAGAATTTATTCCTTTTCGTTCAGAGGATTTTCTACGATCTGCGCGCTGGATGGAGCGCTGAAGTTGAACAAGGATGCCGCAAGTCCCACGTTCGTTTGCACGCCGGAGAAACTGATTGAAGTATATTCTCCGGTTCCTCTGTGTTTCATTCTTAACGATTTTGGAGTGTTGTCGGAATTCATAGTCACTACGATTTCTTCGTATGTTTTAGTCGCCGATTTGAGTCGGATCGATCCTCCGACTTGAGTGACTTCTTCGTAGCCGCTTAACAACCCGAAGACCCCGCCCGTACTTCCGCGCAGATCCTGTTTGCCTACGATCGCTCTTGCTGGAGAATAAAACCAAAGAAATCTTCCGTTGGAAGATACAACTCTGCCGTCTGAGAATTTGACGTGTAAATAGTTAGGTTTCTTAAAGGAAAGTGTTCCGGAAATTTCGTTATTGATCGTAACGCTCGCTCTCAATGAGTTGATTTCTCCCATTCTTCCTAAGAGAGCGTTCAGTCTGTCTCGTCCAGGATCCCCTGAAACAGAAATGCCGCAGACCATGATCAGTCCTGCGGCACCTGGGAGGATTCTCCTGATTTTCAAAAATGCCATAGTTTCAAACTATGGGCAAAGGTTGATTATCCAAGTACTTTTTTGAATAAAAACTCATGCTCAACTCCCTAAATGCCGCCCCATAGGAAGGCATTTATGAGTTTCCGATTCGTTTCGCAGGTTGGTTATCCAAGTACTTTTTTGAACTCTGCAGTTACCGCAGGAACAACCTCGAACAGGTCGCCTACGATACCGTAAGTCGCAACTTTGAAGATCGGTGCGTCTCCGTCTTTGTTGATCGCAACGATATACTTGGAAGATCCCATCCCAGCTAAGTGCTGAATCGCGCCGGAAATTCCGCAAGCGATGTAGCAGTTAGGAGAAACGGTTTTTCCTGTTTGTCCAACTTGGTGAGAATGGGAAATCCAACCAGCATCCACAGCCGCACGAGAAGCTCCGAGAGCCGCTCCGAGTGTGTCCGCAAGTTCTTGAAGGATAGGCCAGTTTTCAGGTCCTTTGATACCGCGTCCGCCGGATACGATGATGGAAGCTTCAGTCAATTGAACTTTAGAACCGCCGCTCAGATCGGTAGAAACGATTTTTACTTTTGCATCGCCCGCAGAAGGAGAAGCAGCTTCCACAGCGCCCGCTCCCGCTTTCTGAGTGATCTCTTGAGAGTTAGGACGAACGGTGAAAACTTGAATCGCGCTTGTAACTTTGAAGTTTGCGTAAGCTTTTCCGGAATAGATCGGCTTTTTCGCTACGACCTTTCCTCCGTCAACGGAGAATCCCACAACGTCCGCGATGATTCCCGCTCCGACCTTAACGGCAACGCGAGGAGAATAATCTTTTCCTTGAGAAGTATGTGGAAGAAGAACTACCACAGGGTTTTGCGCTTTTACGACTTCCGCAACGATTGTGGAATAAGTTTCAGCGTTGTAATCTCCGGAGTTAACGGTTACGATCGTGTCCGCACCGACAGCGGCCAATTCAGGAGCGTGTTTTTCAACTCCGCTACCGATGAGAAGAGCCACAACTTTTCCGCCGATGGAATCAGCGATTTTTCTTCCTGCAGAAGTGATTTCTCTGGAGATTTTTTTAAGTTCTCCGTCTTTCAATTCGCCAACAATTAATACGTTGATCACTTGTGTTCTCCTTATATAACCTTAGCTTCTTCTCTGAGAGCTTTAACGAGTTGAGATGCGAAACCGTTCGCGTCCGCCGCTTCCAGTTTTCTACCTGGAATTCTTGGTGGAGGAGGTTCGAGTCCTACAACTTCGATTTTGCTTGCCGGGCTTCCGAGATCCGCAGCGGATTTCGTTTCAACAGGCTTTTTCTTAGCGGTCATAATTCCTTTGAGAGAAGGATAACGAGGTTCGTTCAGACCTTTTTGTGCAGTAAGAGCGACAGGAGTGGTCGTTTCAACGGTTTGAGTTCCGCCTTCTACTTCTTTCGTAGCTTTTACCGCGGTTCCGTTGATTTCAAGGCTAACCGCGAAAGCAACGTGAGGAATGGAAAGAAGTTCCGCAACTTGAACCACAACTTGGGAAGAATCCGTATCGATGGATTGTCTTCCTCCGATGATTACGTCCGCGCTTTCCGCTTTTGCGAAGTTAGCGATCAGTTCTGCGGTATTGTTCGTGTCGAAAGGAACGTAGTTATCAACTTTGATATGAACTGCGCGGTCTGCGCCCATAGCGTAAGCGGTTCTGAGAGCTTCTACGACTCTGTCGGGTCCGAGGGAAACGGCGATTACTTCGCCACCGTGTTTTTCACGTAGTCTGATCCCTTCCTCGATAGCAAATTCATCATAGGGAGAAATAATCCATTTGATTCCGGCTTCGTTGATGGATTTATCCCCTACTTTAATACTGGTTTCGGTGTCAGGTACCTGTTTCACTAATACGATGATTTTCATTAAATGGGTACTCCAAAAAAATTAGTGCTGTTAAACACAAAAATCTTGTGTCTATGTCGTGCAAACCACTTTTTTAAACAGGTCTAAGCGGCCTCATCCGTGGAGAAGAGATATTTCAACCAGTAATAGGTCCAGATCATAAATCCGATTACGATTAGAACGTTCGCGTCCGTCTTTAGAAAAAATGCAAGTCCCCAGAACAAGGGCAAAAGCATCCAAGCACAAAGAGACAGAAGTAGGAAGGCGGATTCTTTCTGAAAGGGAGAATGGAGCGCCGCCTGAAACCGAGAACGCAAAAAGGACAATCGAAAAGACACGGAATTATTTTCCTTTTGGGCCGCGCTCTTATAAGATAGAATCAAAAAAAGTCCACAAAGGATTGTCAAAATGAGTGCGTAGATCATAAGATAGTTTTTGGAAAACAAAGATTCTCTGTCGAGCTGTTTTAGTCGTGGGGAAGAGGATATTAGAGAAGAGGACAACATGAGAGCTGTGCTTGAAAAACCGAATGATTTATACAACCCGACGGAGAACCATCTCGCTCTTCGGGAAAACGTAGCAAAGTTTGCAAAAGAGAATATGGATGCCCAGGCGAAGGAGCACGACGATCACGAAACCTTTAACCTTCCTCTTTTCCGGAGAATCGGTTCCGAACTCGGGCTTTTCGGAGTAACCGTTCCCGAAGAGGACGGAGGAATGGGAATGGACGCGGTCGCCGCGGTCATCATTCACGAAGAGATGTCGGCATACGATCCCGGCTTTATGCTGTCGTATCTCGCGCACGAGGTATTGTTCGTAAATAATTTCTATCATAGTTCCAACCCGACACAAAGAGCGAAGTATCTTTCGAAAGTGATTTCGGGAGAATGGATCGGAGGAATGGGGATGACCGAACCCGGAGCGGGAACGGACGTGCTCGGAATGAGAACCATCGCCGTAAAGAAAGGCGACAAATACGTGTTAAACGGTTCCAAGCAGTACATCACCAACGGAAACACCGGAAGCGTATTCTTAGTATATGCAAAAATGAGCAAGGACTCGAAGAAGACCACTTCCTTCATCGTAGAAAGTTCCTTTCCCGGTTTTAGCGTGGGCAAAAAAGAAGAGAAGATGGGAATGCGTTCCTCTCCGACCACTCAGCTTATATTCGAAGATTGTGAAGTTCCTGCGGAGAACTTAGTCGGTCAGGAAGACGGGGCTCTCGTTCACATGATGAGAAACCTCGAGATCGAAAGAATCACGTTGGCCGCTCAGTCCTTGGGAATCGCAAAACGTTGTGTGGACGTTATGGCCGATTATACGATCCGCCACAGAGAAGCGTTCGGAAAAAAACTCGCGGACTTCGGACAAATCCAAAGGCTTCTCGCGGAATCATACGCGGATTACCAAGCGGCTCGCGCGTTGGTTTATCATGTCGCAAGCGGAATCAATCCGGACAGTAGAAATTCTTTGGGAGCGGCTTCCGCAAAACTCGTCGCGACTCAGATGGCAGAACGAGTGTCTCGGAACGCGATCCAAGCCCTCGGCGGTTACGGATATTGCAGAGAATATCCCGTGGAAAGACTTCACAGAGACGCGATTCTCCTTTCGATCGGAGGAGGAACGAACGAGGCGATGCAGAAAAACATCGTGGCCGACTTGAAGAAAATCTACGAAGGAACTCCTTGAGTCGAAAGAACGTTCAACTTACGGAAAAGCTGGAAGAATATATCTTTCGGAATTCCGTAAGAGAGCCGGACTCTTTCCGCAAACTCCGGGAAGAGACCGGCAAGATGGCGCAAGCCAACATGCAGATCAGTCCCGAAGAGGGACAATTCCTCGGCATTCTCACCAAACTCAGCAACGCAAAAAGAATCATAGAGATCGGAACCTTTACGGGTTATTCTTCCCTTTGTTTCGCATCGGCGTTGCCGGACGAAGGAAAAATTCTCTGTTGCGATATCAGCGAAGAATGGACCAAGATCGCCCGCAAGTATTGGAAAGAAACCGGACTTGAGTCCAAGATCCGTTTGAAGATCGGATCTGCATTAGAAACTTTGCAAGTTTTGATCGATTCCCAATCGGCTCCGGATTGGGCGCCCGACTTCGCGTTCGGACCCGCTTCGATCGACTTGGTTTTTATGGACGCGGATAAGGAGAATTATCCGAATTATTATCCGCTCGTGATGAAGTTGCTCAAACCGGGCGGACTATTGATTGCGGATAACGTTCTTTGGGACGGAAGTGTGGCCGATGAAACTCACCAAGAACCGTCCACGATCGGAATCCGTAAACTCAACGAAATGATTTATAAGGACGATTCCGTGGATCTCAGTTTGGTTCCGATCGCGGACGGAGTTTCGTTGGTAAGAAAAAAATGAATCTCGTTGATTCAAAAATTCTAAAGTAGAATCGAAGCGTCCGCCGCGTTGTGCGTTGTAGAATCGAGAAACTTGTTCAAAGAGACGTCGCGTCTTTTTCGCTCGATCTTTTTCTTGCAATCAAATCTTATCCAGCTCGTAAACGTCGACCGGTTCTTCCCTGCCTTTGACTTGGATGGAAGAAAGATGTTTGCCGGAAATCGTTTCCTTGATATCGTCATACACCGCTTGTGTGACTAAGAGTTTCGTACCGAATTGTTTATTCAACTGTTCCACCCTGGACGCGAGATTGACCACGTCTCCGATGATCGTATATTCTTTTCTAGTTTCCGAGCCTACGTTACCCGTCATCGCTTCGCCGGTGTGCAATCCGATTCCGATGCTGGTTTCCGGAATTTTACCTTCCTGATTTAAGAATTCGATCTTCTTGAGAATTTCGCCGGAAGCGTCGACCGCGTTCTTTACGTCGTTCGAACCGTCCGAAAGAGGAGCGCCGAACACCGCCATAAAACCGTCCCCGAGAAATTTATTGATCATCCCGTTGTGTTGGTTTACGATATCGATCAAATGGGTGAAGATGTAATTCAGATAATCGATGACTTCTCCGGGCGCTCTTTTTTCCGAGAATCTCGTGAAATTGCGAATGTCTAAAAACATAATACAAACGCTTTTGAACTCGGAAAAGTTTTCGTTCTTTTGTTCGAGAAGTTTGTCCACGACGTCGGGTGAAACATACTGACCGAACATTCCCACGACCTTATTCTTTTCCTGAACCGCGGAGATCGCCGAAATCAGCGAACGTTTTAATTGATGTCCGACCAAACCGGCCGCGACGCCGCTGAACGTAAACAAAACCCCTTTGGAAATAAACGGCGCGAACGAATTGAAGAATTGGACCGGCATAGGAACCGGATTTCTAGGAATATAATAATATGCTAATATGAAAAGTTCCGCGCCCGCTACGAAACCGGTGAACGCGCTCAGCCAGAATTCGAGACGCAAAACCGAAAGAATGATGAACACGAAAAAGATCATAACCGCGGGAGAATACAACGGAATCAAAGGAGAAGCGAAAACTCCTATGTTCAACCAGATCAATAAACCGATCGCGGATATTTCCACGAAAACGTTTCCGAATCTTGCGGCGCCGATGAGATTCTTTTTGTTTCTTAAAAGATACTGAAAGACTTGGTTCACCAGAAATTCGTAAAGTGCGATTCCTACGTTGACTCCGAGAACGGGATAAAAAGGAAAACGAGTTCCGATTTCCTTCGAGATCTTATCGTAAAAAAGCGTGAATACGATTGTCAGTAAAACGGAAGAAAAAGAAAAAAAGAGGAAAAGGATTCTAGTACGAACGATTTCGCTTTTTAGAATTTCGTATGCGAGCGGATCTAAGGTTCGCTTGTTTTGTTTCTCGTTTGATTCTTGAATTGGATTCACAATTTTGACTCCCAATAATTTACCGACCGAACTTTAACGAAGTAACTTCAATCAAAGTCGGGGGTATCATTGGAAGACAGGATCAAATGAAAACTATAAATCCTTGGAACAAACGAAAAAGAATCAAACTAATATTGCAGAGTTTTTTGGGAGAATGATTCCTTTAAAATCGCGCGCGCACGATTCGGTTCCGGATATGTGAAATACGTTTCGCATTCGGTTGTACAAGTTTTATCGATGAGAATCTTCTGTTTTTGAGTGTGGATTTGAGGAAGATTCAAAAGGTTGGAATTGAAGTGAAACAGGATCGCAAACGTAAGAATCAGCCAAAAGTGTTTTTTAATTCTCACATAAGGAAGAAGACAAACATAAATCAGCGAATAAACGAGTAACGTGTTTACTTGATACCGGGAAGAAAACGCCTGATCGATCCCGAAACCGCCCCTCGCGATTACGAGAGAAGCGAAACTCAGAAGCAAAAAGGAAATCATCGCGATCGGAAGAGGAGAAAACTTGCGATAATTCTTATATAGATACGCGATGGCGAGTAACGGAACCGTTCCTAAAATCAGAACGAATTTGGAATTGAATACGCCCGACAAAAGCGCAAGTCCGTAGTAAATTCTACTCAAAAAGAAAAGTTTATCGAACGTAAAAAAAGCGAATTGAGAATGCGCCGGTTTGGAATACGGAAACACGAAGAAATACAACAAGCCCGAAAGAAATCCGAATCCGATCCAGGAAATCAACTTCGTTTTATTCTTCCATAAAAGCGGGATTCCGCTTATAAAAACGAACATTCCGTTTCCCTGACTGAAAACGGCGACGATCGCACAAATGATTCCGAAACCGAAGCTCGCGTAATTCTCCTTGGTCAAAAGATTTAAGGATAAGAATCCGAAAAAGACCGCGGGGTAATTGGATAAGGAAGCCATCGCCCAGGTCTGCGCTTCCCAGTTGGAGAAACTGAAAACGAGAAATAGAATCGGAGGAAGAAGAATCCACTTTCTGCGATCCTCGACGGATAAATACAATACGAGCAAACTTAAGAAAACGAACGCGTTTCCGATCAGGATCAGATGAATAAAATTCACCGTATGAAACAATTGAAAATAGAATAGGGTAACGATTCTTAAAAAGACAAGACGGTGTTCGTTGTGTTGTCCGAATAAAAGGGAAATTTTGGAATCGCTTTGTTTCCATTGATTTAAAAAATCGAGGATCGCGTCGTAATCGTCTCCCAAAGGAAAGTCGACCGATAACTTTCGAATCGTATGGAAATAGTTGTAAACGCAGTAAAGAAAAACGACGGAAGATAAAATTCTAAAAATATGAATCCGATTCTTTTTTAAGAATTTTGCTAGAGAAGTCATGTTATAACTCGGTGTCTTTGAGAACGATTTGGAATAGGGCCATTCGAAACGATCCGAATGTCTATGTCTATTGAATAAAAAACTTTAGGAAGGTCCGCAGGTCGTTGAATTGATCGTTCGGAGATTTGTTTGTCGAAAATCGAAAGGAAGGTCGGCGAGAAGATAAAAAGGTCGCTTAACGTAAAAGTCGGATCTTGGATTCTCGAGAATCGGAATCCGGTTTAAGGAAAAAGGGGAATCGAATTGAAAAAATTCCCCGATTTTTATTCTTTAATCAGTCTCTCGATCGTTCTTTCGGAGAGTTGTTTCATCTGAACGTTTTTACCGGTGATCGCTTCCAAGGATTTGGAAAAATTATCCTGTCCTTTCAACATTCCCACGGAAAAAATATTCTCGGATTCTACTTCTAAGTTACGGATCGCGTCTGTGATTTTGTTTTTCTTTTCCTGAATCTGCTCTTTGAGAACCGCTTGATCGATATCCGGATTTTCCGCAAGTTCCCGAAACAAAGGAGTTTCTCCGAACAGAATGTTGATCAGTTCGCTGTTAGGCGTACTTCCTTCGTTCAGAACTCCGAGTTTCATTTGTTCGCGAGTGAATTCTCCCTGAAGACTGGAAAGGGTTTCCTGAATTTTCAGATAACGAGAGGTGAGTCCCGAAGAAAATTCGGTTTTGTCCAGACTTCCTTGTCCTTCTTGAGTGGATACGTTTCTGCCGCTAACGGAAGACCGTTTATCGCGGATCAGCTTTTCCGCAGAGCTTATCAGATTTGTGAGTGGAACGTCCATGTTCTTTCCTCCTCTTCAGAATTCAGATCCGGAAAGAATACCGACTATGGTGCAAAACTTTAGAAGGGACTTCTTTCGTTGAATACTCTATGTCGCATCAAGGATCTTACTTCTGTAGACAATCTATACTAGATATCGGACGGTACCCGGGAAATAAATGAATTTTTTTTCCGAAATTATAAAAAAAAATCGGCTCGAACTAAAGGTGTTAATAATTTTTTGACCAACGTTGCCGTAGTTCCGACCAAACTCGGGATCTTTAGAGATTCATTTTTCGGAACATCCAAAGACACAGTCCTAGAAAAAGCCCGGGTGTAACCCAAACTCCCAAGAAAGGAGGAATGACTCCGTTTTCTCCCAAGGATTTCCCTGCTGAATTGAATATATAATAGATCAATACGACTCCGATCGTGATTCCGAGTGACGCGACCCCGGCCGTCTTTTTGGTGAAATAACCCGCGATCGTTCCGATCAACGTTACGATGATCGTCATCATTGGAAGCGCGAAAACGGAATGTTTTTCGGTGAGAACGTCCCCGTAAGAAAGTCCTTTCTGAATTCTTCTTTTTTCCTCTTCGCCTAATTGAAAGAGATTCATCTCTTCCACCGAACCTGCGGGAACCTTAAAGTAGGTCGGGTCTTCCGGAAGTTCGTATTCTTTTTCGTCGAAGGATTCCTGAGAACTCAGTTTCAGATCGTTGTCGAAATGCCATTCTTCAACCTTCTTCATTTTCCAAAGTCTGCTTTCGTAATTATACTTCGCTTTCAAAGAAGAGATGACGGTTTCGGGAGATCCGTCCGGTCTGAGTCGGATATAATTGAATCCGCCGTTGATCTCGTCCTTATCGGGATCGTAAAAGTATAAATAATAGAATCCTTCTTTTCCCTTTACGTGGAATTGATACACGCTGTTGGCGAGCGTTCCCATTCCTTCGGTAAGAGTGTCGTGTTCTATCTTCGCCAATTTATTGACGGGTCTTACGATGAACTCCGTCCCGAGAAGCATAACGACCCACATCAGAATTCCGAATAGAATCAAAGGTGTTACGATTCTAAAAAAGGAAACTCCGGCCGCCATCATCGAGACGAGTTCCTTGTTCACCGAAAACTGACCGACGGTAAAACAAATCGAAAACATCAAGGACATCGAAACGACCGTGGTCGATATGATTTTGGGAAGGCTATAGAGTAAAAATAATGCGACATGATAACGAGGCGCTTTGGTCGCGGTGAAGTTTCTCATGTTGTCGTTTACGAGGGAAAGAAGCATGATTCCCGTAAGAAGAACGACGGTTCCGATGAAGATTTTGAAAAATTCTCCGAATAAATACTTGTCCAGAATTTTCGGCGGAACGAATTCTTCCTTCCATTTATGAAAGAAGGATCGAATCGAATTCGGGTTGAGTTGAATCGAAGGTATTTTCATTCTTTTTCGAAATCTCGAACCATTCTCGCAGAGTTCCCGCAAATGACAACACCGTTTGATTTCGACCGAGATGGAATTGAATCCGTTTCGGCCTCCGCTTTGAACGCGACTTTTGACGTCGTTCTTCGAGTTCAAACGCGCGCTTCGGGAAGTTCGTAACGGCGAAAATTCTTATCTAAAAACCGCGAAGCTCGTAAGATACAAGGCGCCGCCGAGAATCGAGGCCGCGACCGCAAATCTAAGAAAACCAGGAATCAATCCGTCCGCGGTTTGAAAGCGATCCCATAGATCCAAACGTTTTTGAAGTTTGCGTTCTTGGCCCGGAGTCATCGTTGGATAATCGGAAACCGCTTTCGACGGCGCGGGCGCGGGTCCCAATTCCGTTTTCGGGTTTTTGATTTTTTCAGCGATTTTGGATTCCGCGATCAATAACTTTTCCAAGCTGATCTGTTTGAGCGCGTAAAGAATTCCGATGGCCTCGTCGATCCAAGAATCGACGACCTCCAACCATTTCTGCATGTTGTCTTCCGTCGCCGGAGTAAATTCGAATTTGCTAAAACCGGAACTCCAATCCTTGAGTTCCAGTTTTTCCAATATCTCGGAATCTAATATTATACTTTCCTTATGTTTATGGATTTCCGCGAGAGCGTTGTAAACCTGATTGCCCGCCGATACGAGACGAAGCAATTCGGCGGAACTTACGTGACGATCGGCGGTGACGACCGCGTATACGTTGTTCAATAAACCTCTGCTGTCCTCCAAGTTGGCTCTTAAATGATCCGCGTAATGGAGAATCTCCAACAAACCCCGCAAATATTCGGGCCAACCTTGACCGATCGTTTCCGCGGCTCTGAGATATGCGGAACGACATTTTTGATCGTGTTCGAAAATTTTGGCGTATGTTTGTTCGCAATCCTGATCCAGTTCTTGGATCACACCGGTCAGTTCCCGTTTTTTCAATTCTCTTCCGCGAAACCGTATGATTCCGTCGGGCGGAGTATAATATCCTTCGTGAAGCGCGGTTAAAAGATTCTTTTCCTTTTCCAAAGAACGGATTCTTTCCAGTTGTTCGGATAAACTCGGAGGATAAAGACTTTCTAATGTTTCTTTCACGTCCCCAATCGGATGTTCGTAATAACGCCTTGGAGATGACGCATAACGTGTAAAGGATCTTCCGAGATACGCTCCTCTGTATTTGCTGTTGAGATATTCCTTTGCATAGAACTTATCCACCGCGTCGAGAATTTCGGGATCCTGTTTGAATTCGGTTCCGAAGGCGGAAAGAATCCGATCCGTAAACTTCTCGCGCAAAGATTCCGCGTCGTCGAAGATCAGCCAGCTGCTTCGATCGTCCAAAACTCCTGGAACGTATCTTTTTTTCGCATTCGCTTCCCGTTCGTGATTGTACGGATGGGTCGCCCACATTCTCGGAGGTTGTGCGATCTCGGAAGTGAAGACGCGATGACGTTCCGGATTCTCCGAAGGAAGTACGGGAACCGAACCGTAATCGGGATTGTTCCAAAGTTTTCGGGAATGATCGATGATTCTGGATTGAATCGGAAAAATATCCTTCGCCGATTTTCCGGATCGAACCTGATCGGAAATAAAACCCTGTGTGGTTTCCCAAGCTTCGTCCGCGGCTTGCAGTTTATGCAACGCGTGGATCAACGCGTCGCTTCCCGTCACGGAAACCGCGACCAAGTCCGCTTGAAATTCCATCTCGCGCGAAAGAGCTCTTTGTGCTAATACGACAATGTTGAAAACGGATTCCAAAGCGGATCTCAAAGACCAGATGATTAAACGAAGAATCCATCCGATCCAAGCGACCCGAATGTCGAAACGCGAAACAGAAAGTAAAAAATTATCCAACGCGTCCCTGCTTCCGATCAGATGAGAAGCGACTTGTTGCGCGATGTACATCCAGTTTCCGACGGCCATACTACGTTGTGCGAAATGTCCGAACTCGTGCGCCAACACGGCTTTCAATTCGCTGATGCTCAAAACGTTTACGAGCGCGAGTCCGATTTCCAAATTCTTTTTGGAAGGAAAGATGAAGTTGAGAACGGAAAGATCGTAGAACACGCAAGCGTTCACCTGAGGAGAAAGAAAAACCCGATGCGGTCTTGGAGCCCCGGTTTCATCCGCCAATCGATGCAGAAAGTGAAACAACTGCGGTTGTGTTTCCTGAGTGATTTCGAACGGATCTCCCAAGTTTCCTTTTTTAACGAAGAATAGGGCCTTGATCATAAAGAGCGCGATCAAACCCGAACCGATTCCCGCCACCCAAGAATAAATTTCCCATCCCGGACCGAAACCGTGCGCGAACAAAGAATAAGAAGCCCAGGCGAACCATCCGCATAAGGCGAGATAAACGAGAATAAAAAGAATCAAACCGAGAACGGTAAACCAAAGATTGCGTTTATGCGCCGGATTTAAACCAGTGAGATCCGATGGTACATGCGCGGGATTAGCGGGGTACAAATGATCCATAACAACTTCCTTGAATTCGAGGATTTTGCGACTGCCCATTCTATCGGTAAAGTAAGAAACGAAAGACACAAAATGAAAAGAACCGGCGGAACCGGCGTAGAGAAGACGAATATTTAGATTGACGCTTCCGTTTCTTTGCGCGAATCTTCCGAAGGAAAGGAGTCACTCATGAAATTTCGTTCTCTTCTCATTCTTGCGCTCGTTGTATCTTTTTCATCCGGCGCTCTTCTTGCGGAAAAATCCACCGAAGAACATATCAAAACTCTTTCTTCCGGTTCCGATTCCGAAAAATACGAATCCGCAGTCGCACTTGGAAAGAATAAGGAAAAGTCCGCAATTCCGGAACTCATCAATCTTCTCAACCGAAACAACGAACCTAAGATCGCAACCGCGGCCGCGATCGCATTGGGAAGAATCGCCGAGCCGGGCGACGCGACCATCGCACTGAAGAACAAAATTATTTCCTCGGAAAACGGGGACATCGTTTACGCTTCTTTGGCGTCTCTTTTGAACATCACGACTAAAAGTGAAAAACTCGAAGATTCCACAAAAGAAGCTTTCGAATACGCGGATAAGAATCGCAGAAGCGACGAGTTCGTTTCCGATTTTCTGGATCTGATCAAAAAGAAATTGAAACTCTGATTTTTTTCTAAGACCTTGTTGACCCCTCCGGAAATCAGCCGGTATTCCCGGAACATTCTTCTGGATGAAGTAAAACGCAAGGGTCAGGAAACTCTTAAGTCCTCTCGCATCACCGTGATCGGAGCGGGGGGATTGGGTTCTCCGGTTCTTTATTATCTCGCCGCCGCCGGTGTCGGAAAGATTCGAGTCGTGGACTCGGATATCGTGGACACGACCAATCTTCAAAGACAGATTCTTTTCAAACATTCCGAGATCGGTTCTTCCAAATCGGAATCCGCAAAACATAGAATCGAAGAATTAAATCCTTACATAGAAATCGAATCCGTTCCCGTTCGTTTCAGCGCTGATAACGCGGAGAATCTTTTGAAGGACAGCGATCTCGTTTTGGAAGGTTCGGATAATTTCGAAACCAAGTTTCTCGTAAACGACGTATGTTGTTCTTTGAAAATTCCGTTTCTCATCGCGGGCATTCTCCGTTTCGACGGAATGGTTTTGGGAGTTCGTCCCGGAATCGATCCTTGTTATAGGTGTATCTACGAAACACTTCCGCCCGCGAACGCGATCCCGAGTTGTTCCGAGGCCGGAGTGATCGGAAGTATGGCGGGAATCATAGGAAGCATTCAAGCCACCGAGGCGGTAAAGTTTCTATTGGGATTGGTCCGGGAGGAATCGAAAGGAGTTTTCGGTTCCATTCTCCAGTTGGAAGCGAAATCCATGGAATTCCATAAGGTTTCTCTAATGCGTCGTTCCGACTGTAAAAGTTGCGCACATATATGAGTAAAAAAGAATATTCTAAACCGTTACAGGGATACGCGGATCAGTCCGATATTCTCAAGGAATTTCGAACCCTTCCCGGAGTGGGAAAGTCGATCGCGATGGATTATTGGAATCTGGGTTTCCGAAGTTTGGACGAGATCGGAAAAGCCGATCCGGAAGATTTATACGTACGTTGTTGCCAACAACACGGCGGTTACGTGGATCGTTGTATGCTTTACGTTTTCCGTTGTGTTCATTACGCTCTGAACGTCAAAAAACCGGATTCGGAAAAACTAAAGTGGTGGAACTGGAAGGATTCCGAAAAACCTCAAAAGTCGAAACGATAATTCGCACCGACTTGAAAATACGTAAGAATCGTTTTCGAATCGTGTAAGATCGGAATTAGAATTCTCGGTCCGAAAATTTTAAGACCGATCTGCTCCGTATTACCCTCGTTATCAGAAATATAACCGGTTTGAAGCGTGTTCTTCAAATTCATGTTGCTCGTTTCCGCGAATAAACTCAGGTTGTTGTAAACCTTCGCGGAAAGTCTGAGATTGACCTCGGTTCCCTTGGAGCTCCACCAATAATCCAAACCGGTCGCGTTGAGTTGGACAACTCCTATGGAATTGTCGGTCTTGTATTCGTAGTTTTTGGAAGAGGACGGAGTCGTTCCGCTGATTTTCAGGATTTGTCCTTGCAGGGAAAATCTCTCCAAAAACTTAAATTCGAAACCGATTCCGAAACTTCCGCCTCGGAACGTGCTCGTATATTCGCGAAAGCTAATGCGATTCGGATTCATTCCGGTCGTGGTGATTCCGCCCAAACTGTCCACTTCCTCGCTGGTTCTCGTCCAGATTCTTTCCACTCCGCCCACGACTTGAAGATCCAAAACGGGATGCGGATACGGAGTAAAACCGACCCTCGAAGAAACTTTTTGAAACTTAGTGTGCGCGTCTCCCATAAGAATATTTACGGCTCGATCTCCTCCCGAAGAACCGCCCGAACCGCCGCTACTTCCATAGGATAAGGTTTGAAAACCGCTCGGATCTATGGTTCCTTTCGCTTCCGTTCCTCTCAGCTCGAACGTAAAACGGTTCCAAGCGTATTTGATCCGGGTCGTAGAACTGCTGTTAGACGATTTATAGGGATTGGTGAGAATTTCCGCCTGACCGGAGCTGCTGAATAAAAGTCCCGCGTATTGAATGGTTTGATAAAAAGGTCGTAACTCGGTTTGTTCTTTTCCGCTTCCGACTCCGAACGAGGCTTCCAAATAATGCCGTTTCGAATTGACGAGTTCCTGTTCGCGTTTCTTGGCTTTCTCTTCCTTGGCTTTGAGTTTTTCCTCGTCGACTTTTCTTTTTTCCGATTCCGCCTTTTGTTTTTCAGCGAGTTCGGCTTCTTCTTTTTTCTTTTTGTCGGCTTCCTCTTTTTCGATCTTCTGAGCTTCTTCCTTTTTGGAAGTGGGTTCCGCGATTTTTGCGAAGGAAATCTTTTTGATCTGGGATTTTTTATAAACCTTGATGGTTCCGTCCGCAAGTTTGAAGGAAACCGTTTCCTTGTCTTGGCCGACTATGTTTCCGTCCAATTTTTCTCCGGATTTTAAAAGAATGGTTTCGCTTCGAAGAGAAGAAACGGAAAAGACACAAACACAAAGGACGAAAATGAAGTATGAAATAATTTTTTTCATAAGGCTCTTTATCGGAAAGACGTTATCGGGAATGTTAACACAGGGTTTAAATACTGCAATTCGATTTAGATTTCCGAAGATTAAATTCGATGGAAAAGAATTTCTTTTTCCCACTTGAGGAAGGCAGATTTTTTGAAATCAAAACGAAACGGAAACCGAAAAAGTAAGATTACAAGTGTAATAAAAAACCCGAAACGAAAATCGAAAGGTTGTTATACGATTCTTTCTTTGAGAAAGGAAACGAGTTTTTCTTCCTTATCGAGTTTGTTTTCCAAAAGAAGAATTTTCAGATTCTCCGGAGGTTTTGAAATTTTGACGAGATCCTTTTCGGTGCAAACGAGATAGTCGTAGTTCTTGGAAATCGTATCCAAAGCGTTTTCGTCTTCCATCGTATAAGAATGGTGATCGCGAAACGCTCTGGTTTCCAACTCGAAGGGTTGGAATTTGCGGATCATCGAAAAGAAAACTTCCGGGTTTCCGATTCCGGTAAACGCGTAGATTCTTTTACCGTATAGAATTTTGGGAGAATCCAACTGCAGGTCCGGCGATAAAAGTTTATCCGGCTCCGAAGTAAAACGAAGAATTCCTTTCGGAAATTTCTTTTGTATGTTCTGTACGGTTCTTTCCACGGAAGGTTCGTATTTGGAAAACACGATCCAATCGGCTCTACTCAAAGAGGAAACGGGTTCTCTCAGATTTCCGGCGGGGATCAGAAATCGTTCCTTATGAATTTTACTCGAATCCAATAATACGACATCGATATCCCGTTCCAATCTGTGATGTTGAAACCCGTCGTCCAAGATCACGATTGTGTTTTCTTTTAGGTCCGATTCTTTTTTAAACCGAAGATAGGACGCGAGTCTGTCCCGTCCGATCCAAACTTCGGCGAACGGAAGATGTTTTTTTAAAAGAAGAGGTTCGTCTCCGGCCTCTCTCGGACTCGATTGTTGCGTTACCCTATGTCCGTTTTTGGAACCCGCGGCTCCGTAACCTCTGGACAATAATACGATTTTCTTTTCGGGAAATTCCTTATGGATGAGTTTTGCGAGATGGATCGAAAAGGGAGTTTTGCCCGTTCCTCCCATGGAAAGATTTCCCACGCTGATCACGAACGCTTCGGGAAGTTTTTGTTTTTGTGTAAACTTCTGATCGAGGATAAAAATTCCTCGGTATACGAACGACAACGCGTAGAGAATCGGAAACAAAACGACGTGCAGAAGTGAAAGCGGGGTGAAGGATTTCATTAGAAAATTAGAATATTTTAAAATTAAACGATTTCGGAGGATTCCACGAATTGGATGTCGTAGAGTTTTTTATATTTTCCGTCGAGCTGGATCAATTCGTTGTGAGTTCCGGATTCCACGATTCTCCCGTCTTCCATGGCAAAAATCCGATTCGCGATTTGGACGGTGGAAAGACGGTGCGCGATGATGATTACGGTTCTGTTTTTATAAAGCGATTCGAGCGCTTGTTGCACGAGTCTTTCCGATTCCGTGTCGAGCGCGGAAGTCGCTTCGTCCAAAATGAGAATTTCCGGATCGAGAAGAAGAGCGCGTGCGATCGCGATTCTTTGTCTTTGACCGCCGGAAAGCATCACACCCCGTTCTCCCACGATCGTATCGAAACCTTCCTCGAACGAAAGAATGAATTCCATCGCAAAAGCCTGTTCGCACGCGGCGTAGAGTTGTTCGTCGGTTACGCTCTGATTTCCGTAGCAGATATTTTCGCGGATCGTTCCGTTGAATAAGAACACTTGTTGAGCGACGATTCCGATTCTTTTTCTGAGGTTGCTCAGATCCATTTCTCGTAGGTCGATCTCGTCGATGAGAATTTGTCCTTCCTGCGGATCGATCAAACGAGGAACAAGATCGACTAACGTGGATTTTCCGGCGCCAGACGCTCCCACCAACGCGACGGTTTCTCCTTTCGGAATTTCCAGATTGATTTCCTGAATCGCGGGATTTTTCGTTCCGGGATACGTGAAGGTTACGTTTTTAAAACGGATTCCTTTCTCCATTCTTTTTAAGAACTTGGGATTTGCAGGATTTTGAATGTCCGTTTCCTGATCCAGAAGTTCGAAAACCCGATCCCCCGCCGAGATCGCGCTTTGGATCGAATTGGAAAGCATGCTCATCTGTTTAAAAGGTCGCATTAAAAAGATCAGCGTTAAAAAGAAGGCCATAAACATCCCGCGGGAGAACGTTCCGTCTTCCATCAGATACGCGCCGAAACTCAGGAAGATCACCGCGACGATCGAGCTGAACAATTCCGTTAAAGAAGGCCCGACCTGATGATAAAAATGTCCCTTGAAGGTTTTATCCGAAAGATCCTGGTTGAATTCCCAGAAGCGGTTGGCTTCGGTCTTCTCCATCGAAAACGCTCGGATGACTCGGATTCCCGAAATCACTTCCTGAAGATGTCCGTTTAACGAGGAAAGACGTTCCTGTTGATTTCGTGTCGCTCTGCGGATCTTATCCGCAAACGCGGAAACCGGTCCCATCACGATCGGAACGATGATAAAAACCGCGAGAAACATCTTCCAACTTAAATACAAAAGAAGAAGTAAGTGCGTGACGATGTAGAAAAAATCCGTGATCGCGTCCTTCAAATCGGAACTGATCAGTTTGCCGAGAACTTCGACGTCGTTGATGATTCTACTCATCAGAATTCCGGTTTTTTCCTGAACGAAATGATTGAGAGGAAGAGTTTGCGCCTTCGCATATAGCTCCGCCCTTAGATCGCGGATCGCAAGATAGCCCGCCGAGTTGATGCAGTAAACGGCCGCGGCGAGAAAGATCAGTTTTAAAAGATAAACCGGAAAAACGATAAAACAAAAAAGTAAAACGAGTTCGTCATGACTCATCGTCTTCAAGGAAGAATTGAGTTGCACCTTCCACTCGGCGAGTTGAAGTTCGATGGATTCGACGCTTGTAAAGGAATCCTTTTCTTCCTGACGTTGAAGAAGAGCCTTGTCTTTTTTGGTGAGAGAAATTTCGAAATTCGTTTTTTCTCCCGTACCGAGAGAATCGAAGATGGGAATCAGGGAAGTAAGAGAGGCTCCGTTTAAAACAGAAACGAGAAAGGACAATACGATCCCCGAAATCAATCTGTATTTGTACTTGAAGGAATACTTTAGGAGCCGTTTATAGATGTTCATTGACAGGTTTAGTCTTTTGAATACTTCTCTACCCTTTTTTGCAGGAATCCTTGTTTTGTCCCTTCTTTTTTCCGGTTGTAATTCTCGGGAAGAAGATCCCGAAGAATTGATTCTATCCATACCTTCGGATCCGATCAGTTTGGATCCGATCTTTTCCACGGATTTGTCTTCGCGTACGCTCGGAAAATTCTTATATCCGTTTTTGTTTCAAAAAACTCCCGAAGGAAAACCGGCGTATCAACTCGTGGAATCGTTTGCGTTATCGGGCAAGGGCGAGGTTCGTTCCCTCAAACTCAAACTGAGATCGCATCTTCTGACCGACGGGGAAGAATTAAAATCGGAACAGGTTCGCGATTCTTTACAAAGACTGATTGAAACGCCCGGTCCGAGAAGAAACCAATATTCGTTTATCAAGGAAGTCAACGTTCTCGCTGAAAAGGAAATCGAACTAAAAATTTCCGGCGGACTCAGACAGGCCGTGGACGCACTTTCCATGCCGCCTGCGGGAATCGTATGTTGTAAAACGAACGAAGCCGAAACGCTCGAAGCGGAGTCCTTTGAAACATTAGAAAAGAATAATGCTATTCCGATTCCAAAGGCCGGCAAATACGTTCTCAAAGAATGGAAAAAGAACAATTACATCCTTCTCGAAAAAAATCCGAACGCGGCCGAAGATCTTCCTAAAAAAATCCGATTGAGGGTTTTGGCTTCGGCTTCCACCGGAGTATTTCTTTTTTCCAAGGGGAAAATGGACCTCATGCGTCTTCCCAATTTTCTATTAAAAAATCCTCATATTCAAAAAGAGAATCTTCGTTTTCGAAAAGGCGCGGGCGTTCAATACGTCGCGATCCAGGCAAAGGAACCCTGTTTCGACAATCACTTTAGAAAAGCGTTGAATACCGCGGTCGATCCGAAACTCGTGATCGATAAGTTGTTGGAAGGAAACGCCGATTCCACGTTCGGATCGGTTCCGCCGGAAACGATCGGACAATCCAAGATTCAGGAAGTGGTCGCGGGAAATCCGGAAATTCTTCTGATACAAACCCGTTCTCTGGAAAGGGCGAAGGAATATCTCAAAAAATCGTCCTGTTATCCGAAAATTCTCGAGCGAGAAATCGATTTTAGAATGCGAGGAGACGAAGAGAACAGCGCGAACGGATTGGCCTTGGCCGGTTTTTTAAAACAACTCGGATTGAAGGTGAAAATCAGTCCGATGGAAAAGGCGATTCTTTATAAGGAGAATTCCGAAGGCAAAGGAGATCTAACGTTGCTTTTTTGGTACGCCGATCTTCCCGGAGCATGGAATTTTATCGACCCGTTGTTTTCGGGAAAGGATAAGGGCAACGGAGGGAACCGAGCACATTACGAAAACAAGGAACTCGAAATTCTTTTTTCCAAAGCGAGAAGTTCCGATTCCTTAAATCTGGAATCGGAAACGACAAAGGCGACGCAGATTCTTCTCAAGGAATATCCTTGGATTTTTCTTTGGTCGCCGTATGAGGCTTTTCTAATATCGGAAAAGGCGAAACATTATCCTAGTTTGGCGGATTATCTGTAGACTCGGGAAGTTCCAATTCCACCGAATCTCCGTCGCCTTCCTCCGCTTGCGGAAGAATCGTTCTTTCGCTCGTGGACGTTCCCGGCTCTTGTAAAGAATTTTCCTGCGCGGTCGCAGAGGTCGCACCGGAAGGAGCGGGCGGTTGTTCTCCGATATAATAATACTGACCGTACAACGGATACGTGCAAGGTACGGAAGAATGGAGCAACAAGCCCGTGTCTCCGCAAACGTCCACTTTCACAAAATCGCCGTTAAACGGTTTGATGAGAGTTTCGGGAAATCCTATGTTTCTTGCGACGTAACTCGCATAACGAAACCAAATGTTTCCGCTGATCGCAGAACCCGAACCTTCAAAGGGAGCGCCCACGTCGTTTCCGATCCACACTGTGGTCACCAAATCCGGATTCACTCCCGCAAACCAAGCGTCTCTCACTCCTTTACGAGATCCCCATTTTTTACGCGCTTCTTTCGGAGATTGAACGGTTCCCGTTTTGCCTCCCATCGGAAACGAATCTTCCGATTTGAGTTTGAGCTTCATCGTTCCCTGTTCGCTTAACACCGCTTCGAGAAGATTGATCGTTTCCGCACAAGCGACGGGATCGAGGATTTGAACTGCTTCATTCGGATCCTTGAGGGGAGCGGAGAACATTTCGCTTCCTTCGAAGTCCGTGATTCTTAGGATTTGAACGGGGCTTACTTTTTTTCCGCCGTTTGCGATCGTCGCGTAGATCAAAGCGAGTTCCATCGGAGACAATTCTCCCGACCCGAGCGCGAGAGAAAGATTGGGTTGGAATCTTTTTTCAAGGGTCGCCTTGTCGATGTCGAGGATCATCGAAACTTTTTCCAAAAAGTCGTTCACTCCGAATTCGTTTAACAATTTTACGGCGATCGTGTTGATCGATTGGGCGAACGCGATTCTTGCGGTGACTTCCCCTTTGTAACCTCTATACCAGTTCTTAGGGGAATAACCTCTGATATTGATTTCCTCGTCCACGACCTTGGAAGAAGGAGTGATGATTCGATTCTCGAAAGCGATCGCGTAAACGAGCGCCTTGATCGTGGAACCCGGTTGTCTGAGCGCGGACACGGCGCGGTTGAGTCTGAATATATTAGAAATCTTGTAACTACCGACCATCGCCTCGATATAACCGTTGTTCGGGTTGATCGAGATCAAGGAACCGTTCATGTTGTCTATGATGGATTGTTGGATTCTCGCCTCTTCGGAGTCGCCTTTTTTCAGGTAATTTGCTTTAACATCCCCGAGTTTTTTACGAACCGATTCGATTCCTTCCCGAAGCGATTTTTCGGCCGCGTCTTGTTTGTCGTAATCGAGAGTCGTGTAAACGTTCATCCCTCTCGTTTCGATGTCGATTTCGGAAAACGTATCGAGGATATGCTGACGGATTCCGTAATTAAAATCCGGCGCGAGGTTCACGGTAAAATCCTTATCAAAACCGTATCTCGCGATATCGGAAGAATAGAATTCTTTTTCTCCGTCCTTCGTGACCGCGACCTTGTAAAAAGAACGGAATGATTTCACACCTGCATCCAACTTCTTCGCAAAATTTTTACTGATGCTCGAAGGGTTCGGATGAAGATTTTGATTCTCGGACATAGGAGTTAATACGAGCCTTTGTCTTTTGAGCGCGGTTTTTAAACTGCGGACCGGATTGTAATTGGAAGGAGCGGGAATGATTCCAACGAGCATCGCGGCTTCTTCCGGAGTCAGTTCCGCCGCGGCCTTGTTGAAGTAGTAACGACTCGCTTCTTCCACGCCCGTGTTTCCTTCGCCCAAAAAGATACGATTGAGATACATGGAAAGAATGGTGTTCTTATCGAACTGGCTTTCGAGATAAAACGTACAGTAGAATTCCGTAATCTTATTGAATATGTTTCTCGCGCCGAGATCGAGAGTCAGCTTTGCGAGCTGTTGTGTGATCGTGGAACCGCCTTGTTTTTGAAACGTTGTGAGGTTGATGAGAATCGCGCGGAGCAGCGCCGTGTAATTGATTCCGTGGTGATTGTAAAATTCGCGGTCCTCGGAGGAAAGAAGGGCCCACACGATGTTTCCGTGTTCCGCGAGATTGTCCGTGCGGATCGGTTTGAATTTTCTTCTCGAGAATTCTCCGATTAATTTTCCGTTTCGATCAAGGATTCGGATCGGACGGATCTGACTGACTTCGTAATAATTCGTGACCTCGTTTTTGAACTTGTCGAGATTGGAAACGACTTCGTCCTTTTTCGTCAGCCAAACGACGTAAGAACCTCCGATCAAAAAAGACGAAACCGAAATTCCGGCAATGATCGAATAACGGAGAATTTGTCTCCAATGCGCTTTGGAAAAGAGGAATATTTTGAAAAGACTTTCTTTGATCGAAATGAAAGCGGAGAATTTTTTTTCGTTACCGGATGCCATCGTTTCCTCTTATCTGCTCGGAGCTCAGAGAAAGACAATAGAAACCGCCTGAACTTTGTAAAGTATTAGAAATCTTTTCGGATATAATTCCGATCGGAATCTTCTCTGCGAATCATTTCTTCTTGAGAATGGTAAAGTTTACCCTTCTGTTTTTTCTACGGCCTTCGTCCGAATCGTTTTTCGAAAGGGGAACCGAATCGCCGAAACCTTTGGTCTGAATTCTTTCCTTGGGAATCGAATGTTTTTTGGAAAGATATTCCGCGACCGCGGTCGCGCGTTTTTCGGAAAGAATCAGGTTGTCTTTTTTCTTTCCGACGTTGTCGGTATGACCTTCGATCTGAATTTCGATCTCTGGGTTTTCCTTTACGATTTCGGCGAGACGATCGAGTTCCGGAGCGGATTCGGGAGCGATCTCGAAACTTTTGGATTCGAAGAATAAATTATTGATTTGGATCGTTCCTCGCTCCCGGATCGGAGGAAGTTGTAAAACCACTTCGACCTTTTCCGAAAATTTCTTTTTGGAACTGAGGTTCAGGTTTTGAGAAACGGGAAGATAACCTTTCTTCTGCGCGTAAAAACCGTAGTTCTCTCCGAAGGGAAGAACGATCGAAAAGTTTCCGGTGGAAGGATCGCTTTTGGCGCTTCCGATCTTTTCGTGAGACTTTAGGGATTCGTAATGTATATCCGCGGACAAAGGATTTCCGTCCGTGTCCAAAACCTTGCCGTCGATCAGGACTACCTTTTCGGGGCGCATTTCTTTCGGAAGATACGCCATAAACAACTGGCCTTCCTTGCTGATATAAGCCCAGTCGCTGTTTGCGGGAATCGAAAAGAAGTTCACGCCTTTTAGGTTTTCGGAAACTTCCACGGGTTTGGTCCACTGATCCCAACCGTCGCCGATTCTTCTCGTCATATAGATCGAAAGACCTTTGTGACCGTCGCTCGAAAAGTAAAGGGTTCTATCGTCGCTTGCGAGAAACGGAGCCATCTCTTCGTGATCGGTGTTGATAACCTCGCCTAAGTTCGTACCAAGAGGAAACGTTCCGTCGCTTAACATTTTGGTCGCGTAAAGATCGAGCTTTCCCTTCGAGTCTTTGTGTTGGGAGGAATAGATCAAGATTCTTCCCGAAGAGGAAAGAGTGGAACCGCCGAAAACTTCCTGACTGGAATCGTTCTTCTTTCTGTAGAGATTATAAAAATCAGGAAACTTTAATATACTCGGTTTCGACCAGGAATCCTTTTCCTTAAAACTTTTATAAAGAGGAACTCTTCTCGTGATCTGTCTCGATCTTTCGTCGTATTCGACTCTGAGTTCTTCGATTTTTTTTCTGTATTCGTTCGAGTTCTTGGAGGAACGCGCGGCCAATTCTCCCTTGCTTTCGAAGTCCTTGGAAAGTTCTTCCAAGAGTTCTCGTTCGCCGAACGTGCCGAAGACGAAGAGTTCGTTTCCGCCCGGAAGCGCGGAGATCACCGCCGAAGGCATCTCGTTGTTTAAGGGCGCACTCATTTCTTTTCCGTCTTCCCAAAAACCTTTCTCGTCCAGTTTGGAAAACCAGATCTTCTGCGTTCCGGATTTGCCTCGTTTGATGTAAGCGGTCCAGAAAAGATATTTCCCATCGGGAGAAGCGTTGGGATTGAACGCGAATATATTATGATTTACGTAATCGGGAATTTTTTTGATCGTCCAGGGTTTGATTTCCTTCGAATCGAGAAACGGAAAAATTTCGTAACGAATCGGATTGCAAGTGGAACCCTTCATGTTGCAGAGAATTCTCACGGTCTTATCGTTGAGTTTGGAAAGTTCGGAAGTGATTTCGTTGGATTCGATCGGGACGTATGCGTTTTCGGTCGCGAGTAATTTTCCGAACTGGAGAATCTTACCGATCAATAATTTATCCTCGGCTTGAAGGCCGGTCAAAAACGGAAAACTCAGGATCAACGGAAGAATGGATCGAAGTTTAGAACGCATACGATATAAACTTCGGAAGAATTTCAAAAGTCCTTAATTCTCCTTTTTCTTGGCAAAAAACCCCTTCTTGAAAATCATGGTCATGATTCTCCCCTGGCAGGTATTCTCAAATGATCAGCACTTCCGGATTAACCCTAAATTTTGGTAAAAAAATTCTTTTTGAGAACGTTTCGGTTAAGTTTAAGGAGAATTGCAGATACGGTTTGATCGGTGCAAACGGTTCCGGTAAGTCCACGTTTATGAAAATTCTCGCGGGATTGGAACAGGCCGCGAACGGCGCGGTTTCCATCGACGCAGGATTGAAGCTCGGTTATTTAAAACAGGATCATTACGAATACGAAAACGAAACGGTGCTCAATACCGTTATCATGGGGAATCCCGAACTCTGGGAAGTTTCCCAAGAACGGGATGCGATTTACGCGAAACCCGAAATGTCCGACGAGGACGGAATGCGCGTTTCCGAACTTGAAGAGAAATACGGAGAACTCGGAGGTTACGAAGCCGAAAGTACCGCGGGTGAACTTCTCGAAGGATTGGGAATTCCCACAACGAGTCATACGCAGACTCTTGCATTCTTAACCGGAGGTTTTAAACTCCGCGTTCTTTTGGCTCAGGTTCTATTCCAAAAACCTGATATTCTTCTTTTGGACGAACCTACCAACCACTTGGATATCAAGACGATTCACTGGCTCGAAGAATTCTTAACGAATTACCGCGGTGTCGTCATCGTGATTTCGCACGACCGTCACTTTATCAATTCGATCGCGACTCATATCGCGGATTTGGATTATCAATCCTTGACCATTTATCCGGGTAACTACGACGACTTTATGGAAGCGTCCACGATGGCCCGCGAACGTCTGTTAGACGAGAACAAACGTAAGAAAGAGAAGATTGCCGAACTTCAAGACTTCGTAAACCGATTCAGCGCGAACGCGAGTAAGTCCAAACAGGCGACTTCCAGACAAAAACAAATCGAGAAGATCAAACTCGACGACGTGAAACCTTCCTCCAGGGTTTCTCCTTATATCCGTTTTAAAATGAAGAAGCCTCTCGGTAAGGACGTAATTCTTGCGGATAACGTTTCGAAATCTTACGATCGTGCTATCTTTAAGGATTTTACGATCAATATCACCAAAGGGGAGAAGATCGCGATCATCGGAACCAACGGAGTCGGAAAGACGACCTTGTTGAAAACGCTGATGAAACAGATCGAGCCCGATACGGGAAAGGTTTCGATGGGGGATTCGGTAACCGCCTCGATCTTTCCTCAGGATCACCGCGAAGGTATATTAGAAGATGCTGATACGATTGTGGAATGGCTTTATCGATACGCCGACCCCGGAACGGAGATGGAAGAGATCCGCGCGATTTTGGGAAGAATGTTGTTCAGCGGCGATATGGCCAAAAAACCGACGAGCGTTCTTTCCGGGGGAGAAAAATCCAGAATCATCATCGGAAGAATGATCATGACCGGGGACAATCTTCTCGCACTCGACGAACCTACGAACCACTTAGACTTGGAAACGATCGAAGCCTTGAACTACGCCTTGTCCATCTTTGAAGGAACGGTAATTTTCGTTTCTCACGACCGCGAGTTCGTATCTTCTTTGGCGACTCGAGTGATCGAGGTTTCGACAGAAGGAATCCGGGATTTCAAAGGTTCTTACGAGGACTTCTTGGAAAGAGAAGGTGCGGAATTCTACAAACGTTTATCCGGCGGGCCCGTTTTGACGGAATCTTGACGATCGCCCTCATTCGTGAAAAGAGCGTCGTTGAACGAACGCGCTCCGCGCCCGAATCCGAGTTTATTCGATTAACGTAAAATTCTAATATAGTTTAGGATTTCGTTTTTAAGAATTCTAAGAGCCCGTCGAGGGCTCTTTTTCTATGAGAAACGGAATTCTTTTCCGCTTCGGGAATCTGTGAAAACGGTTTTTGAAAAGAAGGATAAATAAAAACGGGATCATAACCGAAACCGTATATTCCGATTGAATCATATTCTTCCGAAAGAATCCCCTCGCACTTTCCTTCAAATGTCCGTTCGGTCGTTTCGTCCACATAGGCGATGACGCAAGCGTAATAGGCTTTACGATCCGTGTTCCCTTTGATTTTTTCTAAAAGCAAACGGGCGCGGCCTTCGTCGTTCAATCCTTCTCCGCCGAATCTTGCGGAATAAACGCCCGGATCTCCTCCGAGTGCGGAAACACAAATTCCGGAATCGTCCGCGATGGAAGGAAGTTTCGTCAAACGGAACAATTCTTTCGCCTTCAAAAGGGCGTTTTCCGCGAACGTGGTTCCCGTTTCCTCTACGTCGAAAGAAACGTTCAGTTCCTTCGGCGTAAGGACCTTCACCCCGAGCTCCATGAGAATGGAGCCGACTTCTTTTACTTTATGGGAGTTGTTTGTAGCGAGAGCGAGTTGCTTCAAGAAAGGGGTCAACGATTCAGTTTGAATTCGTCGAAAGCGTCTTCGATATTGGGAACCACTTTGAAAACCTTGTCCAACATGGTGATTTCGAAAAGTTGGAGAAGATCCTCGTCGTTCACCACGATGATGATATCGCCTTCCGCACTTTTGAATTTCTTTTTATAAGAAACAATGATACCTAACGCAGTGGAACAGATATGATTTACTTCCGTAAGATCGATGATGATCTTAGGGCTAGGATCGAAATTGTGTTCACTTAGGTTTCGATCCAATTCTTCGCTGTCCGATTGAAGAATCGATCCTGCAATTTTGATGATATGAATATCGTCTTGTACGGTTATTTCCATGGGCGTCCCGATACTTCTGTGGCTTTTTGAATTTGGTTTTTCAACAAAAAAACGAAGCCGGAATGGGATTTTTGACGTGTTTTTTGATGTTTCAGACTTTTTCTATGTCGCTTGAAGGAAGAATCACCAAAGAATCCCCGCAACGAGCCTCGAAGCGCTTTCATCTTAGCAAAGTAAGGCGCCGAATTACCATTCTCCAAAAATAAAAGAGAAGAATTTTTCGAAATTTATGATTCTATCCTTGAAACTTTGGAACTGGCGGTGCTTGAAGAATGGGAAAAAAAATCGGATATATAACGCTTGGAATTTTTATTTTAATCGGTTTGTCGTATTGGGCGGGGCAAGGACCGAGGGTCGCGATCCCGAAGGACGTAAAACCGGGTGCGGAATTCGTTTTTCCGGGAGAGGAACAAACCACTCAGGAAACTCTTGCGCTTTTGATTTCTTCTCTTAAGGAAAAATATCCGAAAGGAAACGAGGCGAAAAGGGACGCGCATCCGTTCGCACACGGTTGTGTTAAGGCGAGTTTTACGGTGTTGCCTTCCGTTCCCGAAGATCTTAAATTTGGAATATTCAATTCTCCTAAAACATATTCTTCTTGGATCCGTTTTTCAAACGGCTCCATCACGAAAAAGCCGGACGTCGAAGGCGACATTCGGGGAATGGGAATCAAGTTGTTGGGAGTGGACGGTCCTAAGTTGGCGGCGGACGAAAAACGCACACAGGATTTTTTACTCATCAATCACCCGGTTCTTCCCGCGGGCGCTCCCGAAGAATATCTTTCTTTGTTTAAAGCCGCATTCGCTAAAAAACCCATGTCTTATTTTTTCGGAGGAATGCCCTGGAATTGGAAGTTGACCGCGCTGAAAGAATCGATTTCCATCCGAAGAAAAAAAATTCCGGACGTTTTGGAAATCCGTTATTGGAGTACGACTCCGTATCGTTTAGGCAACGATTCCACGGCGGTTAAATATTCTGCGAGACCTTGCGAAACAAAGGATCTTAAAGTCCCCGAAAATCCTGCGGAGAATTATCTGCGTCAAACCATGGTTTCTCATCTTAAGGAGAAGGCGGCTTGTTTCGAATTTATGATTCAAAAACAAGGAAATCCGATTTCCATGCCCGTCGAAGATCCGGCGGTACATTGGAACGAAAACGATTCTCCGTTTGTTCCGGTCGCAAAGATCGAAATCCCGACGCAGGAATTCGCCACCGCGGAACAGGATCGTTTCTGTGAAAATCTTTCTTTGAATCCTTGGCATTCCTTGGAGGAACATCGTCCTCTCGGCGGAATCAATCGTGTTAGAAAACTTGCATACGAATCGATCGCAAAATACAGACACGAACAGAACGGCGTCAAACACGTAGAACCTTCGGAGTGATTTATAAGTTTTCTTTGGAGGAACGAAATGAATCGTGCTATTTTTAATTCTTCTTTCGGCGATCGAAACGTTTCGCTTTGGAAACGTCTTCGATTCGCGTCGATGTCGATATTCTTTCTTTTCGTATTAACGAGCCCTTCGTTTTCTCAAACGAAAGGAGGTTATTACGCGTTGGTTTATTCCAAAAGCGGAGTGATCGGTTCGATCGAGTTCAACGGAATGACGATCGTTCCCGAATCGAACAAGGAGGACGTGACCGGTCAGATCGATTTGAACGTTTGGATTCGTCCCGGCGTAAACAAGATCAAGGTGAAAGGAATCCGCAAAAGAAAAGAGGACGAGTTCGCTCCTAGAATAAAAGCGATTCTTTATCTCGCGCAGAAGGGGCAGTTCCCGGACGAGGGACAAAGGATCGCCGGGTTTGAATGGCAGGAAGGCGAGGGCAAACCGATTCTTCCTTTGGATGAGGAAGTCAGCTTTACTCCGACCGAAGTTCCTCCTTCGGAACTCTGGAAGATCGCCGAAGATATCGAGTTGAATTCCGAGGATAAGGAAAAGATTCAAAAGTTGATTTCGGATCTATACGACGCTTTTCGGAAAAAGGACGAGAAAAAACTTTTTGACTTAATGGAATTCAGGGCCAAAGAACTCGCAAAAGCAAGATACGAATCCCAGGAAGAATATACTGAAGATTTGAAAAAAGGAATTCAGGCGATCTCAAAATCGATCGGCGGTCAATTGGATAAACTCGATCTTAAGAATCTTCAATATCAGGTGATCGCGGATAAGAAGGTGGTTTTCGTGACTACGAAGTCCGGTAACAGTCCGATCGAAAACAAAAAGAAAGGATATTCCGCTCCGATTCATCTTTCCAAAATTAAGGGAGAATGGATCATTTCGCGTTAAAAAATCGATCATGAATCCGTTTGCGAGTCAACGGTTTTCGAACGAGCGCAGGATCTCTTCGATTTGAGACACGTTATACGGCTTTGTAAGAAGGCTGTCCATTCCCCTTTGAACGGCGACGTCTTGGATTTCGGGCGCGGCGTTCGCCGTCAGACCGACGATGCGCACCGACTTTCCTTTCGGGAATTTGCGGATGATTTCTGTTGCGGAAAGTCCGTCGATTCCCGGCATGTTGATATCCATAAAAATCAGATCGTAATGCGAAAGTTTCACCTTTTCGATCGCTTCCATTCCGTCTTCGACGAGGGAGGGCTCTATATTCTTCTTTTTTAATATTCTTCCGAGAAGTTTTTGATTGATCGGATTGTCCTCCACGATCAAAACCTTTAGCCCCGAAAAATCGGATTGGTTCGAGGTCGTTTCTTCCGGGGAAGAATTTTCGATCGTTTCCGTTTTTTCCGAAGCGGGAATTTCGAGCCGAAGTTCGAACCAAAACCGGGTTCCAATTCCGGGTTGGCTTTCTACGTGGATTTTTCCGCCCATCAACTCGATCAATTTTTTGGTGATCGATAATCCGAGCCCGGTTCCCCCGAAATTTCTTGTGATGGAAATATCGGACTGAACGAAAGGCTCGAAGACAGAATCGAGTTTGGACGCGGGAATTCCGATTCCGTCGTCGGAAACCCAGGCTCTAAAGAACACGGATCCATTCTTTTTTTCTAATATATGAAATCCGATTTCGACCGTTCCTTCCTTGGTGAACTTCGTCGCATTCGATACGAGATTCGTAAAAATCTGACCGATTCGAACCGGATCTCCGCTGAGAGTTTCGGGAAAATCGGACGGAAGTTCTATCCTCATTTCGTTTTGATTCTTTTCCGCTTCGATGCGCAAAAGAGCCGTTAGGTCCCGAAGAAGATTCTCCATGTTGAACGGAATCGATTCCAATTCGATCTTACCCGTGTCGGCTTTGGAAAAATCCAAAAGGTGATTGATGATCTTGAGCAGATTATCTCCGCTTCTTCGGATCAGTTCCAAGGAATCGCGTTGATCCGGGGTCGGGGAGGTTTGTAAAAGTAATTCAGTAATTCCTAATATTCCCGTCATCGGAGTTCGGATTTCGTGACTGATGTTGGACATGAACACGGTTTTGGCGAGATTCTCCTGTTCGGCGATTTCGCTTTTTTCCTTCAGGGCTTGATTCAAAAGCGCCAAGGTTTCCTGTTGAAGATGAAACGAAGTGATGTCCTCGAAAAACCAAAGTCTTCCCGGCGCGACCTTTCCGGGCAAAAGAACACAAGTAACTTCGAAGACTTTTTTTTCGGGATCTTGAAACGTCCACTGGGTCGAGAACGTTTCCAATTTCGGATTGGATAGGTTTCGATTTACTTCTAGAAAAATCTCCTCGCGATTGACCGAGGCTTGCATCAATCTCGTCATCGCGTTGGAAACTTCCCAAGAAGAAACGTCTCCTCCTTTCGGAAAAGAAAGCAAGGCGGCCGCGCTTTCGTTGATCCAGGTTTTGCCCGTTCCGGAATCCATAAAGATGATCGACTGGGAAATCGTCTTTACGATCGAATCCAACTGAGTATGAAGAGAATTTAAGGAAATCTCCTTGTTTTTGATCGAAAAAATTTCCCGAATTCTCGGAGATAAACCAGTTAACACTTTCAGAAATTCGGAAATGTTCTCTTCATTTTTGGAATATAAGAATAAAAGAATATTTCGAATTCCGGTTTCCGAGCTCGGTATCGGCAATACGAGCGCTTGTTCGAAGTTCAATTCTTCCAAAGCGTCGAAGTTCGAAAATCGTATTTCCTTTCGTTTTAATGCGAAAGCGGGCGAGGGTTCTCCGTTCGGATAGGATAAGGAAAGAAGTTCTGTGTTGGTTTGTCTCAGTGAAAAGTCGAAGTTCGGTTCCGACTCGGATATTTTTAGGGAAAGAGAATCCCTGCTTTCCAACAATATTATAAAATCGGCATGAACCGTTTTTCTGCAAAGGGAATAAAATCCGCTCATCTCCTCCAGATACGAACCCTTGGAAAAGAGTTCGTGTGAATTTTCATAAAATTCGTGAATTGTTTCTAAGGATTTGTATTCTGAAGAATCTTTCATCAAGCGGGTTCTGTTTCAAAAAAGGATTTGAGTTCCTGAATCACGGATTCGGGGGAACTGAAATGCGGAAGATGTCCGGTCGCCTGAATGGAGCGAAAGGCGGCTTGCGGAATATTCTTCCCCAGATATTCTCCGACTTCCATCGGCACCGCGATGTCGTCTGACGGCTGTAAAATCAATACGGGACGTTTGCTTTGGGCGAGATCCTTTCTGTGATCGGATTGAAAGATCGTTCTTGCGACGGTCAATCCGATATCGGGACGAATCTCTCGAAGGGAAGAAGCGAAATTCTGCGCCAGTTCGGGACGATCCGGATTTCCCATCGCGATCGGAGCAAAGCCGCCGGCCCAGGAAAAAAAGTTGAGTTCCATCGCCGCATACAGTTGATCGAGATCGTTTTGTCCGAATCCGCCTTTGTAATCCGCGTCGTTTAGATAACGGGGAGAAGCGCTGATAAACGCGAGTTTGGAAAAATGTTCCGGTCTTCGAATCGAAGCGATGAGGCCGATCATTCCGCTTACGGAATGTCCAACATATAATGAATTTTGAATATTGATTTCGTCCAAAAGAAGGATCAGATCTTCCGCGTATGCGTAAAGATTCGAATATCGATCGGGGCTGAAAAAGGAAGGGTCCGTTTTTCCCGAACCGATCGTGTCGAACAATACGAGTTTATATTGATCTTTGAAATGAGGGACCAACTTGTCCCAAGTGGATTGGTCGCAACCGAATCCGTGCCCGAATACGATCGTACGGTTTCCGGAACCGATCGTCTTTAAATTGTGGCGAGAGGCTCTTTGCATTATCTTTGTCGATTCCTGATTCGTTTATAAGACTCTTTCAATTTCGGATTTTAATCGAATTCGTTTGGAAATACGATCAAAACGAACTTATGAAAACGAAATTATTCGGCCCGTATTTTTGGAATAGAAAATTATGAAACGAAGCGTTTTCTTCTAACATGGATTTTCCAAGGTTGATACAATCCGCGCCAGTCGACGGAAACTTTGGCGCATTTCTGTTTTTTTAAGGCGCAGGTTTAGAACTACAAACAGCGAAAATTCTTCCCTAAAAAACGGGACGAAAGTTCGGATGTCGAAAAATTCTTCCGTATCGAATTATAAGTCGTTCTTGGAGCGCAGTTTCGTTCGGCGCGATGCGCTTGACATCGCGGAAAATTATATTAGATTTTGATCATGGAAGTTAAAACTCCCCTGCAACAGTTGTTTCTTTGGTTTCGGAATTCGCTTACGATTCGTATTATCGGGATCGGAATTTTGGCTCTTCTGCTTTTGATTCCTTCCTTTATGATTTCGTCCCTGATTCAGGAAAGGCAACAAACCAGAAGTGTAGCGGAGGAGGAAGTCACTTCCAAATGGGGGAATTCTCAGACGATCGGAGGTCCCATCGTTTCGGTTCCTTTTTACGATTGGGTCAACAATGAAAGAGGAGAAAGGGAGAGCGTTCTACGTTATGCGCACTTTCTCCCCGAAGAGTTGCAGATCACCGGAAGCGTGAAACCCGAAAAAAGATACAGAGGGATTTACGTGGTTCCCTTGTATCAGGGAGAATTGACCATTCACGGAAGTTTCGGCGCGTTGGACAAACATTCTCTTCCGATCTCCAATCGGAATCTGCTTTGGTCCGAGGCTTTTCTTTCTCTCGGGATCAGCGACGTTAAGGGAATTCGCGAAAAAATTTACGTAAATCTAGACGGAGCCAAAAAGGAGATGGGACCGGGAACAAGAAGCGCGGACGTTTTCCTTTCGGGCGTAAGTTTGAAAACTCCTTGGGATGCGGGACGTCCGAAAGAATTTTCGCTGAAACTTTCGTTTAACGGAAGTAAGGAATTGTTCTTCTTGCCGATGGCAAAGGAAACGAAAGTCAATCTGGATTCTCCTTGGCAAACTCCTTCTTTCGAGGGGGATTTTTTACCCGATTTCAGGGACGTTACGAACACAGGTTTTAAAGCGAACTGGAAAGTTTTGGAACTCAATCGGAATTATCCTCAGGATTTTATCGCGGATTCGCAATCCAGCGAAATCAACGGATATCGTTTCGGGGTTCGTTTTCTTCTTCCGGTCGACGAATATCATAAGACCGTTCGTTCCTCCAAATACAGCGAGTTGTTTCTGCTTCTTACCTTCATCACGTATTTTTTCATCGAAGTTTACAAAAAAGTAAGACTTCATTTTATTCAATACCTTCTTTTAGGTTTCGCGGTTCTCCTTTTCTATATTATGCTTTTATCATTGACGGAGCATATTCCGTTCAACTGGGCGTATTGGATCGCGAGCTCGCTCATTCTCGCGTTAGTCACCTTGTATTCCAGATCTTTTTTCAAGGGAGAATTCGTTTTTATCGTCGCCGGTGGGACGATTTTCGTTTTCTATCTATTCTTCTTTGCGCTACTTCAACTCGAGGACTTCGCATTATTGGTGGGAACCTTCGGATTGTTCGTGTTGCTCGCCATCGCGATGTATTTTACGAGAAGAATTCAGGAGTTGGAATCGGATAAAGATTCATAACACAAACAAATCGTTTCCGATTTTTACGTCTTCGAAAATGGATTGTGAAAGAATTATAATCCGTTGAATCTGACGCCCATGAAAGAACTGAATCGGAAACAATTTCTAAAGTCCTTCCTTTATTTATATTTGAGCGGGTTCGCGTTGGACCTGCTTTCCAAGGATCAGAAAGGGAAGAATCCTCCGCAAACAAAGGAGAATTCGAACGCCTTAGACGCGCCATCCGAATCGAACTTTAGAAACGTTTATCTGGATCCAAAACTCAAGGAAGAATTCTTTTTATTTCTTCAAAACGTATATCATCTTTATCCCGAGGAAAGTTTTCATAAACTTATATTCGAAGTCTCCCAATCGAAACAAAACGATCGCGAGATTTACGAAACCATTCTGAAGGAGATTCCTCAGATCAAGCCGTTCGCGGGGGCCATTACCTACGCGCTTCCCGCTCTCAAAAAACAAAAATTAGAAATTTCGAATGAAGTCTCGGGACTTTTAGGAGAAGGGAGTCCCGTAAACGGTTATCTGGAAATCGGAACCACGGGAAGATACGTGGGCCATCTCAAAAAGAAACTGAAACTTTCCGGCGACGTGTTCGTGTTAAACGACTTGGAACCGAAATACAGCGCGGAGGATCTGGCAGAACGAGGACAGATCGGAAAGGTCGGCAAATTTATCGCGTTAGGCGATTACGATCCGATTTCGAACGCCGCGATCCGATCCGAGAGTTTGGATTTGGTTACGAACTTTATAGGCTTTCATCATTCTCCCGCAAAACGTTTGGACGGTTTTATCGGTTCGATCGCGCGCGTTTTAAAACCCGGAGGAAAACTCGTTCTCCGAGATCACGACGTATATTCGAAGGAAATGAAATCGATTGTCGCGTTGGCTCACGATGTGTATAACGTAGGTTTGGAGATTTCCTGGAAGGAAACGGCGCAACAAATCCGGAACTTTACTTCGGTTGCCGAGATCGAAGAAAGGGTCAGCGTCTTCGGTTTAAAACCTCTGAAAAAATACGTTCTTCAAAAAGGCGATCCTACTAAAAATACGTTGATGGTATTCGTAAAATCCGCATGAAAAAAACAATTCTTCTTTTAGTTTTCCTCTTTGTCGGTTCTCTTTTTGCCGAACCTACGATCGTAAACGACGTAACCCAGATCAATCCGATTCCGGTGAACCGGGTCGTAACTCCAACCACGTTAGACGAAATACAAGACCTCGTCAAAAATCACGACGGTCCGATTTCCATCGGAGGCGGAAGATTCTCCATGGGAGGTCAGATCGCTACGGAAAAGGCGTTATTCATCGACACGAGAGGGTTCGATAAAATTCTTTCCTTCGATCCGAAAGCGAAACTGATCACGGTCGAACCGGGAATCACCTGGAGAAAACTGCAGGAGTTCATCGATCCTTTCGATCTTTCGGTTCAGATCAAACAAACCTATTCGAACTTCACGGTCGGCGGTTCTCTCAGCGTCAACGCACACGGGAGATACGTCGGTTACGGTCCTATGATTCTTTCCGTTCGCTCCATCAAACTCGTGTTAGCCGATGGAAAATCGATGAACGCAAGTCCTAAGGAAAATCCGGAATTGTTTTATGCGGCCGTGGGCGGTTACGGTGCGATCGGAATCATAACGGAAGTCGCTTTACAACTCACCGATAACAAAAAGGTAAAACGATTCGTAAAAAAACTTCCGATTACGGAATACAAAAAATTCTTTTTTGAAAACGTACGCAACAATCCGAAAGCCCAGTTTCACAATGGGGATATTTATCCTCCCGCTTACGAAAACGTAAACGCGGTCACTTGGGAAGAAACGGAGGAACCCGTCACCGTTCCGGATAAGATCGTTCCGATTAAGGAAAGTTATTGGCTCGAAAATCTCATCTACTTTTGGTTAACCGAACTTCCGTACGGAAAAGAATTGAGAGAATCCGTTTTGGATCCTTTGTATTACCGCAAAGATAGAATCGTCTGGAGAAACTACGAGGCCAGTTACGACGTTCAAGAGTTGGAACCGCCGACTCGAAAAATCAGCACGTATGTTCTGCAGGAATATTTCGTTCCCGTGGAGAAGTTCGACGAATTCTATCCTTTGATGAGAAACATTCTTCGGAAACACGACGCGAACGTGATGAACATTTCGATCCGTCATTCGAAAGCGGATTCCGGTTCGTTGATGGCTTGGGGAAGAACGGAAGTTTTTTCCTTTGTCGTTTATTACAAACAACGAGTTTATGCGAGCGCCAAAAACGAGGTCGGGGTTTGGACCCGAGAATTGATCGACGCGGTTACGAGCGTCGGCGGCGCGTATTACCTTCCGTATCAACTGCACGCGACCGTGACCCAGTTTCATAAGGCGTATCCGAACGCGAACCGCTTCTTCGCATTAAAAAGAAGGCTCGATCCGAAGTATAAGTTCAGAAATAAGCTCTGGGACAAATATTACTTCCACAAAGAAGAGGATCAGAAGATCAGACTGACCTTGGATTCTCTCAACGATTATACGCGCAACGAGGATCAGACCTTTCTCACATTGCCGGAATGGTATATCGTTTTCAGCTCGGATGAATATGCGAATTTTTTAATGCATTCCCGACCGAGCGCGTTTCCGTATTTCGGAAGTATCGCGCAGTTTTGGAAAATGTACGGAAGGGTGATCGTCAAAACCTGGAACGATTACGAATTCAACTGGGGTTATCACCTTATGATCAACGTCATCGGAGTCAGTTATTCCGCGGAATTGATGTTGAAGTCCTTGTATGAAAATACGTTCGGACGATTTACGGAATGGATCGCGGGAACGACGGGGCTCACTGAAGAGACGAAGGTCGAAACCTATATGCAAAAAGTTGCAAGGGATTACACGGACTTCGTACGATTGCGGCCTTGGTACGAGTTTCCGTTCTATTCTAAGTTCAAGGAATTTTGGACGATTCGAGACGGAGAAAACACGAGTTTGATCCGAAGATGGGAAAGGAGAATTTTCTTTTCCACCGAACTTCTCGTCAAAGCCGCTTACGGAAAGTTGATCGCGCTCGGAACCGAGTCCGTTTACGCGCCGGAAACTTTCGAAATAAAAGCCTGGGTTGTGGAGAATGGAAACGGTAAGATCCGATCGATTCCGAGATACGAAGCGTTTACGAAAGCCGTTCCCGAATTGGTAAAAAAGAACGTTTCCTTTATCGAGATCGCGGGCAATCGAAAGATTCTTATGACGTTGATCGTTCCTTCCGACGTAAATCTGCGCGATCGGGAAGAAATATTATACGAATGGGAAATATTAACCGAACCGAATCGAAAACGGGTCGCCTTGGTCGCTCCCGTCTCAAAACTTCATGAAATTTTAATAAACTCGGAAAAGAGCGGATTTAAAGTGGATCATATATTCGACTATTGACGAGAGAATTTATAAACGGATTTCAAATCCGTCTTGCTGATTTCCGTTTGTTTGGAATTTTACGAAACATGAGATACCTTTTACAATTTTTCTGTTTCATCGTATTCGTTTCGTGTGCGGTGACATCGTATTCTTCCAAAACCGTGAACTTGGGAAAACCGTTCGAATTAAAGGACTTAAAACAAAATCCGAAAGGTCCGATTCTCTTTCAGAAAAAACTCGCGGCGGACTGGGTCGCGGATCGCGCGGGGTTGATCAATATAAAAGATCCGAAAGCGAAAGCCGCATCGCTTCAATCCGGAGACGAGCCGATTCAAATCTATTTCTACGTCGTCGATCATCCTAAGTTCGGAAGATATCTGATCGATACCGGAATCGCGCAGATTTTCAGAAAGGATCCGAAGGAATGGCCGGTCTCCTGGCTTGTAGCTTCCGTGATGAACACCGCGGCTTTTAAGGTTCACTTGACCGCGGAAGAATGGCTCAAAAAAGATCCTAAGAAATTGGAAGGAATTTTTCTGACTCATATGCACTTGGATCACGTTCTCGGATCTAAGGACTTTCAAGCGGGAACTCCGCTTTACGTCGGACCGCAAGAGGCGACTCATAAACAATTTATCAACTCGTTCGTTCAAGGAACCACAGATCAACTTTTGGGCGAGAATCCGGCCTTATCCGAGTTGAGTTTTTCACCGGCGTCCAACGATTCTTCCTATCCCGTTCTCGATTTTTTCGGGGATCAATCCTTGTTGGTGTTTCACATCGAAGGTCATACGAAGGGAAGTCTCGCGTTTTTGATCCAAAGTTCGACCGGATATCAGCTCGTATTGGGAGATTCCTGTCACACGGCTTGGGGATGGGAGAATAACGTTCCTCCGGGCGATTTTACCGCGGACCAGGAAAAGAACAAGGCGGGTCTAAATTTTCTGAAAGATCTTGCGACCAAGTTCCCCGGAATTCAAGTGCATCCGGGACATCAAAGTCTATCAGAAAAACGTAATTAACGAATCTTGAATGATCCGTTGTATCGTATCGGAGAAACGAAATGAAAGAAATCGACCGTTCTAAACCGGTTCTTGTTACGGGAGGCGCGGGTTACATCGCTTCCTGGGTGGTCCGTTATTTATTGGAGGATGGAATCTCCGTAAGGGCCACGGTAAGAAACAAATCGGATTACAAAAAAATCTCCCATCTTCTCGAACTCGCGGAACGTTTTCCCGGAAAACTAGAACTCTACGAAGCGGATCTTCTGAAAGAAGGTTCGTTTTTAAACGCGATCCAGGATAAGGGAGGAGTGGAGTTGATTCTTCATACCGCTTCTCCGTTTGTGATAGACGGAATCAAAAATCCGCAAAAAGAGCTCGTGGAACCTGCGGTCGTCGGAACCAGAAACGTTCTTGAATCGGCTAACGCGAGTTCTACGGTAAAAAGAATCGTTCTGACTTCCAGCGTCGCGGCGGTGATGGGAGACAACGCGGACGCGTTATCGTTTCCGAACTGCCGTCTTTCCGAAGCGAACTGGAATACCACGAGCAGTTTGAATCATCAGCCGTATCCGTATTCCAAAACCTTGGCCGAGCGCGAGGCGTGGAGAATCGCGGACACACAATCCAAATGGGATTTGTTGACGATCAATCCTTCCTTTGTGATGGGACCTTCCGTATCGGAACGCGCCGACGGAACGAGCGTAAACTTTATGCTTTCGATGATCAACGGAAAGTTCGCGCCGGGAGTTCCCGATATGACGATCGGATTTGTGGACGTTCGAGACGTGGCGAAGGCGCATATTCTCGCCGGGTTTACTCCTTCTGCGAAAGGACGTCATATCGTTTCCGCAAACACATTAAAGTTTTTGGATGTAGCAAAGATCATTCGGGAGAAATACGGAAATCGTTTTCCAACGCCGAAAAGTTCTTTGCCTAAGTTTTTGACTTATATGATCGGGCCGTTTTTCGGATTAACCTGGTCCTATATTTCGCGTAACGTGGGAATTTCCTTCGAACTCGATCATTCCTACAGCAAAAAAGATCTGGGTTTGAATTACAGACCGATCGCCGAAACGTTCATCGAACATATAGAACAGATCCTTTCCTCCAAGATGCTTTCTAAAAAAAGCGCCTAAGGGAGAATGGACTTCCGAAATCGTTTCGCTTTCGACAAAGGCCGGTTCTTAGCAGGCGTCTCCGCCCGTTAAGAACATGGTCTGTAGTTGTCCGTTTTTGATTCTTGCAAATTCGTTGATATAACCGTCGTAGCCGTTGTGATGGAGAATGATTACGGGAGTTCCGTTTTCGTCCAGATCCAGCGCGTCCATAAAATGATATTGCCCGCCGTACATCGCCTGTTCGTTCATTAGAATATCAAATTTTTCGAATATTTTCTTTCCGATTTCGCCGTTGTCGAATTCGAAGATCGCCGCGTAATACGATTTTTCCTCGACTTCCAACTTAACCGCGTAACGGACGAAAAGATAATTTTTACCGGGGGATTGGATCGTGTAAAGATCGCCTCGTTTTAGGAATTTTAACTCCGCTTGTTTCGGGTGTTTCTTTTTGAAAACCGCGTTTACGGAGGAATCCAACAATTTCGAAATTTTTTCGTTCGGATTGTATTTTTCCGAGCGCACCTTGTCTCCGATTTTGGAGCCGAAGATCGCGTACACCGAGTTCTCAAGAGTATTGATTTTTTTGAATGCGTTGAAGTTTCCTTTTACGACTCGGATTTCCTGGCATCCGGTGATTTCTTTTTTTTCGGGGAAGAATTCTCCCGCGATCGAAACTCCTTCGTATGCGGTCGCTTTTTCCTTTGCTTGAATCGCTTTCTTTTCGAGGAAATAAGCTTCCGCGGAATATTCGCTCGCGGCAAACCACTGGTTTTTAATGCGAATTGCGAGGGAACGGAACCAACTTCCTTCCGTGCTCGAAGAAACGGAGCCGAAAAGTTTCGCTTCTTCCAATTCTTCCGGTCGTTTTTTGCTCAGAAACTCGGCCGAAGCGAATCCCTTTTTGCCCGAACTCGTTACGATCTCCTGCCATTCTTCGTATTGAGAGCCTTCTTTGATCGTTACCGCGTCTCCCTTTTCCAGTTGTAAGATCACTTTTCCGTCTTTCGGTTTTTCTCTTACGTTCAACTTTCCGTCGGAGGTGATCACGTATCGTATGTTTTGTTTTTCTTCCGCCGAAACGGAACGGATCGTTAAACCGGAAAGAATCAGAAGAATCGATCCGGTCCGAAGAATTTTCGAGATAATGGAGTTTTGTTTCATGTTCGTTACTTTTTAGAAGGAGGATTGTTAAGCGACATTGCTTTTTTCTGTTGGTCGTTTTCCCATTCTCCGATGAAAATGATGTTTCCGGCCTCTCCGAAAAGGGTTCCCTTGCCGTGTCTTTTGCCGTTCAACCATTCTCCCATGTATTTGCTTCCGTCGTCGTAGATATAAATTCCTTTTCCCTGATAAACGACGCCTTTTTTGTAATCTCCGATAAATTCTATTCCATTAGAAAGTCTTAATATTCCTTTTCCTTCCGGTTCTCCTTGAACGAATACCGCGCTCAATTTCGTATTATCGGGCCAGGTAAAAAGACCCAGACCTTCTTTAACGTCCTCTACGAATTGTCCTTCATAAGAACTTCCGTCCGGATAAAGATATTTTCCTTTTCCATGTTTTTTACCCAGCTTCCATTCTCCCTCGTAAGAATGGCCTTCCGGATTTCGGATCGTGCCGGTTCCGTTATAAAATCCGTTGTAGAATTCTCCCGCATAACGGGTTCCGTCTCTGAATTCTTTCGCACCGAATCCGTATTTGCAGTTGCCGTAGATACATTTAGATTTTCGTAAAGTGAAGAATAATGTGGGCAGAAGTATGGCCGTAAAAAGAAGCGAGACGGATACGATAAAAAGAATTCTTCTGGTTTTTGCGAACGTCTTCACTGCGTTATACGCTTTAACGCTCGAATTTATTAAACCGAAGTAAATTTTTCTTAAGCTTTCGAGAATTTTATGTCCCATTCATTACGCCTTGGCTTTTATTTTTAAACTTGAATGAGAATAAGTTTTAGAAGAGTTAAATTTATGAAATCATTTTTTCGAAAATTAGTTAGGAATCCAATATTCGTCTAGAATGTTGGCCAATAGGAAGATAAAAAACGAATTATGAATCAAAAAATGTTAATTATTCTTTTTGTGGTTATTTTCGGAATTTCCGCAAACTGTTTTGGAGACAGCATACCGACGATGGAAGAACAATCAAAGGCTTTCGACTTCAATCAACAAGGAGTTGCCTTGTTGGGCAAAGGCGATTTCATTCAAGCTCGTTCCTTTTTTGAAAAAGCGGTCAAACTCGATCCTCAATCTCCCGAGTATGTGAATAACGTAGGCGTTACTTATCTCAACGAAGGCAAACTCGATCAAGCAATCATATATTTTGCTAAAGCGACTGAAAGAAATCCTTCCTATGGAAGGGCTTTCTATAATCTCGGTGTCGCTTATCAAAAACAACAGAACAACGAAAAAGCGATTCAGAGCTATGTAAAAACTGTTGGAATCGACGATTCCATTTCGGAAGCGTATTTTAATTTAGGAATCGTTTATACTCGCGTAGGAAACAAAAAACAGGCGATCGAAAGTTATCAGAAGTTCATCGATCTCGCTCCCGCGGAATATGAAAAACCTAAAAAAGACGCAAAGGCTAAAATCGAAGAGTTGAAGAAGGGATAAGAATGTTACGAAACAAGTTCGGATTTTCGATTCAATTCTTCGTATTGTCTCTTTGTTTTTTCTTTTTCGTTTTTTGCGGTAAAAGTTATCCGATCGAAAAGGTCGTCGAAACGAAGTTGGATCGAAGAGAAGGCAAGCCTGAGTTGTTTCAGCTCAACGGAGCGGCCTATTCGGCAAGCGCGTTTAGGGACGAACTCGTTTTCGAAAGATCCCACTTCGAGTTGAAGCAGGAATTTCCTCCTCCCGAAGAACTTGAGAAATATCTAAACCGTTATATCGAAGATACCGTGATCTTGAAAGACGCGGTCACCGAATTGGATTTGAACAGTCCCGAAGCGGCCGCTTATCTTTGGCCGTATCTTCGAAAAGGAATCATCGCTTACTATTTGGATAAAAAATCCGGCGTTTTCGAGATCAATAATAACTTTCCGGACATCGAGATTCGGGACAAGGATATTGAGGAATTTTACAAAAAGAATAAGGGCAAACTGCCCGAGGGTCTTTCGGAAAAGGAAGCAAAGAGAAAATTGGAGAACACGGCCCGTTATCTAAAATGGAAAAAAATCTACGAAATCCGGAACGATAAAAAGAAGGAAGTAGTGGGCGCGCTGAAAAAAAATAATTCGGTTCAGATAAAATACAATGCGATCAATAAAGTCATTCAAGATTAAACAACTTTACATTTTTATAATATTTTTTTCTTTGTCGACCTTCTGCTCTTCGCAGGAAGAAGCCCTTGCTTTTTATAAGGAAGGAATTCAGGCCTATTCCGAAAGAAATCTCAAAACAGCGATCGAAAAGTTCGAGTCCGCTTCCAAAAAGGATAAAAAACTGATCTCTTCCAGGATCATGCTCGGGAAGTCGTATTATTATTCCGGAAGATTCGAGGACGCGAAAAAGACCTTCGAGGAAATCGTGGATGATTTTCCCGGAAATTCGAACGCGCATTCCTGGTTGGGAAGAATTTTGTTAAACGAAGGCAACAAAAAGGAAGAGGCGAAACAACATTTGGTTTATGCGACCCAATCGGACGACAGTCAAGTGGATGCGTTGTATTATCTCGGAAAGGCCTACGAACAGGAAGGCAAGATCAAGGAAGCATTATTAGAATATCATAAAGCCCTGGAGATTAAGAGAAAGTTCGATAAAATTCATAGGGATTTGGCGGATCTGTATAGAAAAGCCGGTCTCGAAGAAAGAGCGAACGAACACACTCAGAGCAGGGAATAGGATTCTTATGTGGAAGCGGATTTGCGCGAAAGGAATCCGTTTTTCTCTCCGAAAAACTTTTCTTTTAGCCTCACCTAAGTTGAATTGAATATGAAAACAGTATCTCCGATCTCTCGAATTCTCCCTTTGCGATTTTCCATCTGGATCAGACTCGCGTTCGGTTTATTTTTTTCCGTCGTTTTGATTTCCTGCGGTCACGACGGCGAGGATAAACTTCTCGCCCAGCTCGGTCTGGAATGGAAAAGTTATTACGCTTATCCGCAAGTGGTTGCGATCAGTCCTCCGGACAACACGTATAACGTGTCGAAGGATTCCACGATCATAATCGACTTTAACAAACCCATGGATAAGATTTTTACGGAGGCTTCGATTTCGGTTTCGGCTAACGGAGGTAATACGGCCTTTTCTCCGAGTTGGGTTTTCGATACGAGACTCATTCTTGAATTTAAAAGCGGTATTACGGAAGGCAAAAGATACGAGATCAGCATCAATAAGGGCCAAGTAAGAGATCAGGACAACAATTTTATGGCTAAGAATTTTCTAAGCCATTTTTACACCGAAGGACTCGGTCAGGTTCCGAGTGTGGTCTCTTCCTTGCCCGCTTCTACGGGAAGTATCGTTACCGGTTGGGGAGCATCCAACAGTCCGGTCATTAATTTTTCGGAACCGATGGACGAGGCTTCCGCGAACTCGGCGATTTCCATTTCGGGCGGTCCGGCCGTGTATCTTCTCGTTTGGAACGCGACTCATACGACGGCTACTTTGCAACTGAAGTCCGACTTGGAAATCGGAACCACTTATACGTTGCGTGTTTCTTCTTCCGCAAAAAGCGCTTCGGGAATTCCTCTTGCTAAAGATTATCTCGTTTCCTTCAGTGCGGGGACCGCTTCGGTCAGACCGACCGTACGTCCAAGTATGCCCGGTAACTTTCCCGCTTGGAACATATCATTCCTACCCGATCCTGCGATTAATGCCGCCGTAACCGGAAACTCTAAGAACGACACTTTTGATTTCGATTTTTCAGATCCGATGGACAAACAATCCGTTTTGAGTGCGATCACCTTTTCACCTGCGATATCGGGTCAATTTTCTTGGAACACATTGGGAACCTCGGTTAGTTTTACTCCGTCCGCTCCTTTACAATCGGAAACCACTTACCGATTGAAGATTTCGAATTCAGCAAAAAGTCTTCAAGGACAGAATCTTTTGGAAGGTTATATCATCGATTTCTTGGTGGACAATCCGAATGACAGCCGTGCCATCGCGTTTGCCGGAGCGAACGGAAATACGATCGATGTGACTTGCAGTTCGCTTTCTTTGGATATTACGGTTCCGGCCGCTCCGAACTTGAACACGGTTTATCCGATTCAACCACAACCCTTATGCACCAGTCCCCAATACGAGTTCGAACTTTTGCTCAATACATCGGGAGGAAGAGCTCTGAAGACTTTCGGAGACGGGGATATTTTCGCTCCCGGAAACATTTCGATCGATTATTTTTCGGGCGGCCCCACCACGAGCTCTCTTCGAATCGATCAGATCAATTATATACCCACTGCGAATCCGCAAAGAGTAAAGGTTCGAATCCGCGGCGTTTCCGGAAACCAGGTGAGGTATAAATTCACTTTGAGGGGCGGGGCCTCCGGTATCCAAGACATCAACGGCAATATTCTGAAGAATGATTTGGAGTTCTTATTCTATGATCCTTGAGTTTCGCTTTTTAATAAGACATTGCAATATCATTCAATTCTTATGTAAGGGATTGGTCTTCGCGTTTTTGGGTTTATTTTCGATCGGTTGTTCCCAACTTTTGGACAACGCACAAGGACCTTTCGACTTTCTTCCTGCGGTTCATCTATTGGGGGATTCCACACCTCCGAAGGTGGAGATGAGTTCTCCTGGACAAGGAATGAGCGGAGTGGATCCGAATTCGGAGATCGTCGTTCTTTTTTCAAAGAATATGAATAAACCGTATACGGAAGGCGCATTCTCCCTAAGCAACAACGGAGTTACTCAAGACGGAACCTTTCGTTGGGTAGATCGGGCTATGATTTTTAAACCGTCCAAGGCTTTGACTGCGGCCGGTCTTTACACCTATGTCGTTTCTAAGTCGAGAGCGGAAAGCGATATGGGAGTGAATCTCATCGACGACTTGCGCGTGAATTTCAGTTTTAATACGGACTTAGGAACTCCGAAGGTGATCACTACGATCCCTCAGGACGGAGCGACCGGCGTCGACCCCAATACGAAGATTACGTTAGAATTCAACAAGCCGATCGATATCGCTTCTCTTTACAGCGGAATTTCGATTCGTCCCGATGTTCCTTTGGATTTTTTGAGCGTTGCCGTTTCGAACGGAAATACTCGTTTTGTTTTTACTCCTAAGCAGTCTCTTGTGTTCGGTACGATTTATACGATCACGATCGCCAATTCGGTTCGAGACGAATCAGGAAACACTTTGGCCCAACCGGTGAACATCAGTTTTACGGTGGGGAACGATTTTCAGGTTCCGGATCTGACTCAGGTGAGTTTTCCGAATACTTCCGTTTCGAATCCTGCCGCCGCGGACATACCTGTTCCGACCGAATATACGATCACTTCCGGTTTAAATAAGGATAAGCCGATCTTTTTAGATTTTACGGAAGAGGTGAAACTTTCCTCGGTCTACGACGGGGTTCAGATTTCTCCATCCGTGCCTTTTACGGTTACGTCCGCAAACGCGACGAACACGAGATTCCGTATCGATTTTCTACAAACATTAGATGTTTATAAAGTATATACTCTGACGATCACCAATAATATCGTCGATCTTCAAAATAACAAATTGAGAAGAGGTTACGTCTACTACATCAAGGTCGATGGAAGTTACAGTCAAAAAATTCGAGTGCAGGGAATTTATTCGGAAGGCGCTTTTAGTAACCAGTTTTTCACGAATCAAATCAACTTGAATCCGGGCTCTCCGCTTATTGCAGGAACCTGCGTCGCCGATGTTCCCGTAGATCGATGTACTCAACCGATCTATGTACTTTTCTGCTACGGCGAATTTAGTACGACCGCCGCCTGTGTGACTTCTGGGAGTGTTGCAACTTTAACGGGCGACGTTCAATCGAAGATTCTTTTAAGTTCCGTTCAACTTTCCTTAACGAGAGAATTCGGAAGCGGAACCTCGGTTACCGAATACGTCAATAACCTCGTGGATGCGACCCCGATTGCCTTAGCGCCCGGAATCATAGCTTATGGAACCACCGCTTTTGGACTGGGCCGAGGAGCGACGTATTTGCTTCGAGTGAAAGGCGGCGCGTCCGGAGTAAAGGACACATACGGAAACACGATGGATAACGACTATACGATTCGGTTCCGGTTTTGATAGTATTTGAATGACCGCGTTTTTTCTTAGAAATCGGGTAACCACGTTAGTTACCTTTCTTTTGATTCTTTTGCTGGGTGGAATCAGCGTAAAGGATCTGAAGATTGATCTTTTACCCGATATATCGTATCCGACTCTCACGGTGATTACGGTTTATGAAAACGTTTCTCCTTCGGAGATCGAAACTTTAATCACAAGACCCGTCGAGGAAATCGTATCCTCCGTGAACGGAGTCGATCGAATCACTTCGGAATCCTTGGAAGGAGTTTCCATCGTTAAGATCCGTTTTCGATGGGGAACCAACATGGACACCGCGTCGATTCAAACGAGGGAGAAAGTGGATCTCGTAAAGGGAAGTCTTCCGATCGACGCCAAAAAATCGGTCGTATTAAAATTCGATCCGAACGACGCACCTCTCTTACAGATCGCGGTCGTGCCCACCGGAATCAATCCCAAAGAACTCCGTTATTTTCTAAAGAAGAACATTGCGCCCTATTTCGAAAGAGTCGACGGAATCGCCGCAGTTTCGATTACGGGCGGTTATGAAAAACAAATTCTCGTGAACATAGATCGGGGCAAGTTGAACTCATACAGTCTGAGTCCTTCCGAGATCATACAACGAATCGGAGCCAACAACTTCAACTTTCCCGCGGGCAACATCAAAAGAGAAGATCGCGAAATCTTAGTAAGAACGATGGGCGCTTACGAAAAAGTCGATAGTATCGCCGACTTGGTCATCAATCTTTCCGAAGGAGGGGCGCCCGTTTATCTGAGAAGTTTGGCGGAGGTCGTCGATTCTTATAAGGAAAGAACCAGCGCGAGTTTTTACGATTCGGAAGAATGTGTCGCCGTCGTATTAAAAAAAGAAGCGGGGAAGAACAGCGTGTTCGTTTCGGACGAAGCGAAGGAAGTCGTAAATTTCGTAAACGAAGAATTCGGTTCCAAGCTGAAACTCATCATCGTAGCGGATCAGTCCGTTTTTATCCGCGATTCCATCGGAGGAGTCGCTTCCTCGGGATTACAAGCGATCATCATATGCTTTTTCGTGTTATCGTTTTTTTTGGGAACGTTTCGAGAATCGATCATCGTAACCCTTTCGATTCCGGTATCCGTTTTGGTTACGCTCGTGTTTATGTATTTTCAGAAAATGACTTTGAACACGATGTCTCTCGGAGGACTTGCGGTCGGAGTCGGTATGATGGTGGATTCTTCCATCGTAGTTTTGGAATCGATCTTCGCGTTTAAGAAAAAATATCCGAACGATTCCTTTAAGAGTTCTATGGAAGGAACCAAAGACGTGGTAGGTTCGTTGTTTTCCTCAACGTTGACGAGTATCGTGGTATTTCTTCCGATTCTTTTTATCGAAGGGATCGCCGCTTCCGTTTTTAAGGAGTTTGCTCTTTCGATCACGTATTCTTTGATTTCGTCCTTTTTCGTTTCCGTAAGTTTTATTCCCGTTTTATGCACCTTACCTTTCTTTTCCAAAGAACAAACAGGCGGCGGACGTCTCGCATTCTTTTGGGCGTTCCGAGAGAAGTCGCTTAACATATTAGAAGAATTGTATGTATTTTCCGTAAAGTTCGTCATCTCCAATCGAAGAAAGGTCACTCTTTCCGTTTTGGGTTTGATACCATTGACTATTCTTTTGTTTAAACTTCTTCCTGTGGAGTTGATGCCTCAGGTCGAAAAGGCGGAGATGTCCGCAAAGATCGTTCTTCCCGCGGGCTCTTCTCTGGAAAGAACGACCGAAATTTCCAAACGGGTCGTCGATATTCTAAATCAATCGGGACTGGTCGCGCGAACCTTCTTAAAGGTCGGCTACGAAGAAAAGGATCTCATCATCAATCCGAAAGGCGACTTCGGATTAAACAGATCGGAACTTTTTATAGGACTTACCTCTTACGACGTCGGAGAGGATCTGATCGAAAAGTCGGAAACATCTTTGAGCAATCTGGAAAACGAAACGGGCGCTCAGGTTCTATTCTTACCCGCAAAGGATTTGTTATCCGACATTCTTCCCGAATCGGGAGAAGGACTTACGCTCGAAGTTTCCGGTCAAGATCTTGCACTACTCAAGGAAGTCTGCGAAGAGATTCGAAAAGAGTTGAGCGGTTTACCGAATTTCACGGAAGCGACTTCCTCCTTTTCCGAAGAAACTCCGGAGCTTCGCGTTTTGATCGATCGGGATAAGATGGCCGGTTTCGGTTTATCGGTCGAGAACGTCGCAAAAACTTTGAGAGCGGTGATCAAGGGAGAACAAGCGACTCGATTTAGAAGGAACGACGACGAGATTCCCGTTTTGGTAAGACATCGTTTGAGCGATCGAACGGGAACGGAATCTCTTTCCGATACGTTGTTTAAAATTCAATCGGGAGCTTTTATACGTCTGCGCGATTTTTCGAATATCGTATCGGGTTCTTCGAATAGAAAAATTCTTCGTTACGACGGAAGAAGAGTCGGTATCATCAAGGCTCAGTTCTCGGATATCAAATACAGCGAAGCGGCGTCTCTTGCGGAACCGGTGATTCAAAAATATTCGGATCGGAAAGATATTTCCATTCTTCCCGGTGAAACGCAAAAGATGATGGAGAAGTCCATAGACTCTCTAACGTTCGCGATCGCACTTTCGATTCTTTTGGTTTATATGGTCTTGGCTTCGAACATGGAGAACGTCGGTCTTCCGTTCGTGATTCTTTTTTCGATCTTCGTTTCCGGAGTAGGAGTCGCCATGGGTTTGATCGTTACCGGTAAAACGTTGAACATCATTTCCGTTATGGGAATGATTCTTCTCGCCGGAGTTGTTGTGAATAATGCGATCATTCTCATCGAGTTCTATCAGTTGCACGCGGCTGATTTTCGCACAACGGAAGAATTGGTGATCGCGGGCGGACGCAGAAGATTGAATCCGATTTTGAGTACGACCGCGACTACGATCCTCGGACTTCTGCCGTTGCTCATCACGTTCGGTCCGCCTTCTCCGCAAGGACCGATGGCCGCTTCGGTCATGGGAGGTTTGATCGTATCCACAGTGTTGACACTCGTTTTTATTCCGATGGCATACGTGACTTACGTGGAACAGATCTCCAAGTTGACTCGTAAAAAATGAATTCCCTTCTTTCCTTTTTTCTTCGAAGAAGAATCACAACGTTCATGTTGTTCTTCGGATTATTTCTCTGGGGAATGATCTCGGTTCGTCTTCTTCCCGTGTCGTTGATGCCGACGACTGAATCTCCCGCGCTGACGATCGTAACGAAATATCCGGGCGTCGCTCCTTCCCGTATCGAAGAAATTCTGACGAAGCCGATCGAAGAACAGATCGTCGGAGTCGGCGGTATCGAATCGATCTATTCCACTTCGGAAGAAGGAGAATCCAGAGTCAACGTCGTTTTTTCAGAAGTGAGGGATCTCACGTTAAAGGCGGTGGAATTAAAATCGAAGATCGATCTGATCCGCGATACGTTCCCGAGAGAAGTCGAAGAACCCGCTGTGATTCGTTACGATCCGAGCGATCGTCCCATCTTTATCGTTAAACTCGAATCTTCCAGTTATTCGTTGAAGGATCTCAGAGAAATCGCCGAGAACAAAATCAAAAAACGTCTCGAACGCGTCGATGGAGTCAGCGAGATCCGAGTCGGCGGCGGAAGATATAGGGAAATCACAGTAGAAGTAAATCGTGATATTCTAAATCACTTGGGGATTCCTCTTTCCGAAGTGATGGAAAGAATCAGAACCGCAAACGTGGATCTTCCCGCGGGAAGAATTCAATCCGGAGAACATTGGATCAACGTCCGTGTGCTCGGAAAATTCTCGGCCATGAAGATCATGGAAGAGATCACAGTTCGTTCTCCCGCTCAGGACAAACTCATCAAACTCAAGGACATCGCGAACGTTTACGACGGTCATCGGGATCGCGAAGATATTTCAAGGGAGAATGGAAACGAAAACGTAACCATTTACGTTCAAAAGGCGGGGGAAGCGAATACACTTTCCGTTTGTGAAGGTTTGCGCGAAGAGCTTTCGCAGATTTCTTTTCCGTACGTTAAAACGGAAGTCACATACGATCAATCCGAGTTCATCAAAATTTCCATCGATCGTGTTTCGAGTTCGGCGGCGACGGGCGGATTGATTGCAATTTTGGTAATGTTCTTATTTTTAAGAAACTTCAGAGCGACTCTGATCGTGGGCGCTTCGATTCCGCTATCGATCGTAATCACGTTCGCGGTGATGTTCTTAACCAAAACGGGAATCAACGTAATGACCTTGGCGGGACTCGCTTTGGGCGCGGGTTTGCTGATCGATAACTCGGTTGTGGTTTTGGATCGTATCTTTTTTCTTAGACAACAAGCCGATGCAAAGGCGGAAGCCCTTGCGAAGTTGAAAGGCGAGGTTTCGAGCGAACCCAAAGAAAAGAAAAAAAAGAAATCCAAAAAAGAAGAATCGAACACGAAGGATTCGGAGTCTCCGAAGCAAGAACCGATCGTTGATCCGGTCGATCAATCCGTGTTGGGTTTATACAAGGAACTCGCGGCGTCCACGTTAACCAACATCGCCGTATTCTTTCCTTTTTTTATCGGTTCCAAAGAATTGAAACAACTCTACGGAGGAATGTCCTATACGGTGAGTTTCTCCATTCTGATTTCCTTATGTGTTTCCCTTTTCTTTTTGCCTCAGCTCGCGAAAATATTCCTATCCAAATCCGAAAACTTTAAACCGTTTCGTTTCGATTCTTCTTACGTTTTGGGCATTCCTTGGATCGGAAAACGTCTGAATTTTTTGGTAATCATCGGAAGTAGAATCGGAGATTTTTATACTCGCTATTTTTCTAATAAATTCAATCTGCATAGACTGAGAAAATTCTATCTCGCGTTTTTAAGCGGATTGTTGCGGAAGCCTCAACTCGCTTATCTTTCTTTAATCGGGTTGATCGTTGCAGGAAGCGCGATCACTCCTTTTTTAAAACAGGAATACGTCGATCCCGTCGATGCCGGAGAAATCCGTGCCAGCGTGGAATTGGAAACGGGAACCCATTTGGAAGCGACGAGCGATCGGGTAAAACGAATCGAAGATCTGATCAAGACGGTTCCCGACGTGGAAAAGATCAATTCTAAGATCGAAAAATGGCACGCCGACTTATACATCAAATTGAAACCTCCGGATAAAAGATCCAAAAGTTCGGACGAGTTGATCGCGAGTTTCAAGGGATTGACGGAACCGCTCAAGGACGTTTTCGTTTATTACGTTGAAAACGGATCGATGGACAGCGGAAGAGAATTGGATATAGAATTTATCGGAGACGATCCTTCGAAGTTGAAGGACATCGCAAGAGAAGCCGCGGGAAAAATAAAGTCGATCACTGGAATTCAGGAAACGGTCTTACGTTTCCGAGACGGTAAACAGGAATTTCGTTTAAACGTGTTTCAAGATAAGATGGCGCTTACGGGTTTGAGTTCGCAGGAAGTGGGAAACTACGTGCGAACCGCGATCCAAGGATCCATTCCCACTAAGTTTATAGAAGAATCGAAAGAGATCGATATACGAGTCCGTTTTCGGGAAGTGGATCGAATCGACATCAATCAAGTGGCCGCATATAAGATTCCCGGAGCCAAAACTTCCATATCGATCGCCGAACTTTCCGTCCCCGAAGAAAAGGAAGGAGAAACGAAAATCTATCGAAAAAATAAACGAAGAATGGTGACGATCACCGCGAAACTCGGAAGTTTGGATCTCGGTTCCGCGGTTGTAAAGATCGGAGAGGTGTTGAAGGAAATTCAGATGCCCGATAACTATTATTTCGAGTTCGGAAGCTCCTATAAGAAGTTGGAAAAGAATAAGAAAGAAATGGGTTTTATGATCTTTCTTGCGATCTTTTTGATCTATTGTATCCTCGCTTCGCTTTTCGAATCGTTGAAGATTCCTTGGATTCTTTTGGTTTCGGTTCCTCTCGGCGTGTTTGCGGATCTTATTCTTTTGTTCGTTTTTAGAATGTCGCTTAACATTTCGGTTTATATTGGATTTATTCTTCTCGCGGGAATCGCTATCAACAACTCGATCATGCTCGTGGATCAGACGATTCATATTCTTCACGAAAGTAAGGCGGTTGATAGAAACTTCGCTTTGATTCGAGCCACGTTGAAGTCGGCTTCGGAACGATTGAGGCCGATTCTTATGACGACTCTTACGACGGTCACCGCCTTGGTTCCGACGATGTTGGATTTTGGAGAGGGAAGTCAGTTGTGGAGACCTCTCGCGATCACCGTTTTTTCGGGACTCAGCATCTCCACCGTCTTAACGTTGTTATTCGTTCCCGTGTTGTTTTTCGCGTCCGAAAGAAAGGGAAACGGAAACAAAAGAAATTGGATCCGAATGATAAAGGAAAAATTTAAGAAGCCTCAGGAATTCAAATCCCTACCTTTGAACGACTGATTTTATTTCGGAGTCGTTTCCTTTTTTAAGATCGGTTCGGGAGCTTTTTCACCTTCCTTCAAACCGGCTACGTTTCCGATCGCGACAAGTTCTCCTTCGTTTAAATCTCCGGTGATTCTCGAATTTTCTCCGCTCACACTTTCAATCTTAACCGGTTTTTTAAAGAGAAGATTGTTCTTCGATACGAAAATAAAACCCTCGTTCTTTTCCTTTCCGGGAAGAATACTCTTTGCGGGAATAAAGAATGCGGGCTCCGGATTCAAGTCCTTGATTTCCGCTCTTGCGAACATTCCCGGTCGAAGCAATTCTTCGTTGTTTTTATAAATTACCTTCACTTCCGCGGTTCTACTTTGCGGATCGATGATCGGGCTGATGATCAAAATCTTTCCGATTAATTTTTTCTTCGGCAATGCGTCGACGACGAACTCGACTTCTTGATCCGGTTTGATTCGATTGAGATCCGATTCGTTTACCGCAAACTTTAATAAGAATTCGGAATCGTCCACTACCACGTAAATCGCCTGACCTTCCTTAACCGCTTCGCCGGGGAAGATGGATCTTACCGCCACGATTCCCTTTAAAGGAGAAAGAATGGTGGATTCTCGGATCAAAAGATTTGTCGAATCGATACTCGCTTGAATACTTTTTAAATTTGCGATCGCGATATCCAGTTCGGATTTTTCTACGATCGTATTCAGATCGACGAGCGCTTCGTGCAGTTTGACTTTATCGGTGGGAACCTTAAAGCCCGCGCGTTTCAAATCCTCCGGACGATAACCGACTTGCAACGTGTCCAAATTCTTCTGCGCTTTGAAATAGTTCGTTTGAGCGGATACGATTCCGGTTTCGATTCCTTTCAATTCGGTTTCGGAAACGGCTCCGATTTTAAAAAGCTCCTTTTTGTTTTCATACGTCCTGTTGAGGTTATCGTATGTCGCTTTAGAATCTTTTAAATCCGCTCTCGCTTTTTCTATATTCGCTAATTCCCGCTCCACTCTTTGTTTGGATTGGATGTATTTCGCTCTTGTAAGTTCGATTTGTTTGTTCTGCACTTCCAAAGACGCAACGTCTTTTTTGAGTTGGATCTCCAAGTTTAAGGTTTCGACTTTCGCCAGAGGTTGTCCTTTGGCGACTCTGTTTCCTTCTTCCTTGTAAACCTTTTCGATTCTTCCCAGAACCTTGGACGTGATTTCGGCCTTGTTGTAATGCGAAACGCTTCCGAGAACGCTGATGACGGATTGTTGTTTTGTAAGCGTCAACGGGATCATTTCATACGGAGGTTTGTTGTCGTTTTTGTTTTCGTCCTTTTTCTTTTTGCCGCAGGAAACGAAAGCCAAAGTTGCAAGTATGAAAAGTCCGATTAAGAATTTATTTTTATTCATTTAATTTTTTCCGGTTTTGATTAGTTCCAAGGAGTCGAGACTGGCTCCGATCGCCATTTCCAATTGGGAAACCGCGGTTAAATACTGAACTCTGGACGAAATCATCGTGTTGATCGCTTCCAAGTAAAAAATTTCCGTTTCGGCGAGATCGGTTCTTCTCGCGTCGCCTAAGCTCACTTGTTTTTCCTTGATGAGAAGTCTTTTTTCGAAAACTTTCGCGTTTTCGTCGGCGAGTTTCAGGGATTCCCAAGTTAGTTTATAATTTTGTAATGCTTTGGAGACTTCGATGCGGATGATATCGTCGAGTTGTCTTCTCGTGATCTGAGCCTGTTCGGCGGCGATTCCCGTCTGCGCGATCTTTCTCTTATACTGCATGTTGTCCATGATTCCGACAGTCGTTGTGGAAGTAAGGGAACGGTTCGCGTCTTCGTTTCTGGAGATGAAATTCGAAGTGTCCTGAATCGAGTTCGGACCTAAGGCCATACTGAATTTGAAATTGAATCCGTATTCCCTTTGTTTCGGATCGTAACGGTCTCCGGAAGAAGCGTAGAAACCTCCCACGGATACGGTGGGAATATAGAATGATTTTGCGATTTCGTATTCCGAAGTCGTTTGGATTTCGGCGGCTCTGGTTCTTGCGAATTCGATTCTCGATTGAAACGCAAGGCCTACCAAGTTTTCGAGCGACAGTTCCTTGTATGCGAATTTGATTCCGTGAAGAATGTCCGCGCTCAACGCGAGTTTCGTCGAACTCGGTAAACGCAAAAGAATTTTAAACTCTTCGATTCCGGATTGATACGCGGTTTCGGTTCTTTTGTTTTGAAGAATGATTTCGTTCAATCTGTTTTCGATCTGTAAGAGTTGAACCTCGGTCGTTTCTCCCAGTTTTAATTCTCTTTGAGAAAAACGAAGCTGATCCTTTTGTCTTTGAATGGATCTTGCTTGAATCTCGAGTTGCGCTTTATTGCTGAGAAGCGCGTAATAGGCGTTTCTTACCTTGAGTTTGAGGTTGTTGATCGAAATCAAAAAGTCGAATTTGGAAAGATTCAAATCGTTCAACGCGGCTTGTAGAGCGAGAGATCTTCTTCCGCCGTCGAAGATCACCTGATCGACGTTCAACGCGATCCTTTGCGATCTGCTGTCCGATTCGTTTTCGACGACGTTCGTGTTTCTAAACCAGGAAACCGAAGCGGTTGGAAAGTAGGTTCTCCAACTTTCCTTTACGATTAAACTTTTGATCATCTGTTGGCTTCCCAAAAGACGAACATCGGGGCTGTTTTCCACGGCGATATCTTCCGATTTTCTCAAATCGAGAATGAGATTTTCGCCTGCGGTTCCGTTCAACGGTTTTCCGAAAGAATACAGGAACAACATGGATCCCACTGTTAGGAACGATATTTTCGGGAAAGAAAACTTCTCGAATTTCATTTTGAAACTATAATATTGAAAAATTCTTAAGTTATTCCCAAAACTTCCAGTTGAAGGATGAGGAGCGGGTTTCTCGATTGAGAATGGATCTGATTCTTTCCGAAGTCATTTCTGCGAGTAGTGCGTTGTTGTCGAAGATTTCCATCGTTACGCCGGAACTCAGTTTGATCTGGGCTATCATCGCTCCGGAAGTGTTGTAGATTCTCACGAAAATTCCGGTGGTAACGTTCTCGTCCAAAATGTTGCCCGTTTTCTTTTCGTATATATAACCGTCGATGTACACGTTGCAGTTGGAAACGTTACACGCTTTTTGAATGTTTTCTTTCGACGGTTCCATCGGCTTTTCTCCGGATTCGGTCACAAGTCCGGAACCGCCGGTGGAAAGATTTCCGTAACCGAGTAAACTCGTACTACTTTGAGGAGGACTTCCCGTTACGGGAGAATTTTCGGACGGATTCGTTTTCGGCGGATCGGGTTGAATTTCCTGAATGGAAACATCCAGACCTTCTTTGGTTAAAAAGAATCTTAGGCTGTTCGTAAAATTCTCCGCTGAAAATCCTCCGAAGTTGGAAGGTTTTGCGGTGAATCGATTGATGCTGACCTTTTTGATCGTTCCGATTTTTTCGGTTGGGCTTCGAACATCCTCAACGTTTGAAATCCAATGAACCTTGGTTCTTTGAATGATCGCGCAGTTGAAGAGTAAGAAAGGAAGAAGAATCAGCGTTAGAAAAGGTTTATTTGATGTCATTCGTCAACTGCCGTCTCGTTTTGTACTACTATCATTCATTTCGGATTAATTTTGAAATTCTACATTATAAAAATTTCAGTTTTGCCGAATTATATGGTATTATTATATTAGAATTTGAGATATTGTTTATAGAATTAGAATGAAGTTCCTTTTTGCAGTTTTTATTTCTTTAGTTTTCGTTTTGATTACTTCTTGTCAGTTTAAGAACGACAAGGATGAGAATCAGGATTTGCTTCGAAGGCTCGTAGTCGGTAGCAGCACTCCTTCTTCGGCCAACAAACCTCCCGGCGATTCTCAATATTTTAGAATCGGCGGAAGTATTACCGGCTTAACGACGGGAGCTAACTTGACTTTGGCGGTGAACGGAACCGATCAAACGATCTTTAATACGGGTGGTCCGTTTCTATTTCCGTTTCCTTACCCGGATCACACGAGTTATGTGATTACGGTTCTATCTTCTCCTCCCGGTTTGACATGTACCGTGATTGCAAACGCGAATGGTGCGATTTCCGGCGCCAATGCTACGAATGCGATCGTGAGTTGTTCTTAATTTTCTAAGAAAGGTTGTTGTAGATCGATTTTTGTCGAGAAGGTCTGTGAACTGAGGAATAGGGCTTCCTTTGTGGTAGTTCCTACATTTCCCCTTGAATCACACCGAAATTCCCAAGGCGTCCTTTGAGATTTGATCGATTTGTAAGAGTTCCCACATTTCATTCTCAGCAGATTCTTCCTCCATTTTCCGGAATTCCTCCTTTCATTCTCCCCAAATCTATATTATGTCACATAACTAAAAGGACCAAGCAAAGGGCGAAAAATGTCAAAGAGCTCGGAAGTTTTGCCTTCAAATGGAAAAAAAACTTGTCAAAGATCCGACAGAAGTTCATTTTTAGCCCAAATTGCGGACTCTTTCCAAGGGAATGCATTAAGAAGAAAGGGTTTGCAACTGAAAGGAAACGGAAGCCAAGCGAAGCGTTTATTGTCGGTAGAATTTTCCAAATCGAGAAGATTCTGGACCGCGTTCGCATTTTTGGTTACGTTAGCCGGAATTTCTCAGTCGTTTTTCGGCCTTCAAACCTCGCAATTACACGCAAACATCCGAACACAAGCCCTTAGAATCGAAAGCCCGTCTTGGGAAACGATAGACGAAACCTCTCTCAACCAAGTCGACAAGGCGAGAATTTTCAAAACGGAATTTAGAATCGACGCCATTCTCCAATCCCGGATCGAACTCGGATATCAAAGCGGCTTATCCGGATTGCCTTCGGATCAAATTTTCGAAAACGGCCACGAAGACAAAATCGTTCAACTCGTAAGACTCGGAATTTTGGAAGAAGGAATATTCGAAATATCGAATATTCAACAATCAAGCAATACTAAAACACGCTCCTTAGAGGACACGAACGCAATCCGCCTTCTTCTGCTCGCGACAAATGGCGAAGAAGCGAAGGAAAGAACGTCCGTAAAATCGAAAAGAATGACCGGATCGGTGGGAACATCGACGGCAAAACGTTCCATAGGTTTTGTGGTGGTGGAAATCCAAAGAGCGGCAAAAAGAAAAATCACACGTTATTATGCCCGGTTGACTCATAGCGATCCGGAAAATAGAGGAAACATTTAAAAATATGAAAAACTCCGTTAGCAAACTTTACTCCGCAATTTTTTCAACGACTTCCTTCTTCACCGAATTCTCCTTAAATCGCTCCAAAGAATTTCGACGCACTTGGGATAACCCGAGAAAACGAAGAAAACTTCTCAAACGATTCCGATCTTTTTTCACGAAAGCGATCAAATCGATTCTACTTTTATTTCTAATATTCGATTTCTCTCTTGCTCCTCTCATGGCGCAACCGACTCTCTTCCGCGATCTTTGGAAAAACGGATCCGATGGAAAACTGGAGCGTCAATACCAGAACGCCGAGAATTCTACAACGGAAGCGGATTGGGACAAGTCTCTCAAAAGAGGAAAGGACTTACTCAAAGCGGATTGGGAAGCGAGAGCCGATGAAGAGATCGACAGAGAACTCGCGAAAAACGGAAAGACGAACGACGCGACCGCAAAAGCAGATTTAGAAAATGAAAAACAACTGAACCTTCAACAATGGGAAACCGAAGTTCAGTCCGAAATCGATTCTCGCAAAGGAGAATGGAAGGCAAGAATCGCAAGTTCCAGTCTTACCGATTTGATTTCCAATCTGGATCGTGAAACGTTGAGACAAGCCGTGTTGGGCGCAGAGAACGCTTCCAAAACCGGAACCAATGCAACGGAGAAGGTTCAACTTTTTGATCAGTCTCTGAACGGAGTGTTGGGTGCGTTTCGCGCGAACTGGGAAGACCAACTGGATACGAGAATCGGCGGTTTGGCGGGAGCGCTTACGTTTCAAAGTGCGGCCGAGTTCAATTCTTTTCAAAAGGCTTTAGGCGCGGTTAAGAATTATTTTTTATCAGAATATTATTATGAAGAATCTTCGATCGTCGCCGGTTATCGTGCGGGCTTCGTCGCAAGAGAAAATCAAAACGACGACTTAAGCGGTCAGATCGCGCAGGAAACCGATCCTTCGAAACTAGCGTTGCTTTTGATCGATCGTGCCAAAAGAAGCATCGATCAGAATTTTGCGGGAGTGATTCCTCAAAACGGAACCGTCATCAATCAACCGAACTTAACGGTGGAAGGTGCGGATCAATTTCAGACACAGGCTCTGAAAGCGCTGGAAGACGGACAAAAACAATGGCAGAGCGCGATCGACGATCTCTTACTTGGAAAGTTAAGATTCGATCGTCAATCGGAACTGGAACGTAAAAACGGAGAAGCCGAGTGGACGGACGCGTACGGAAAACTTCTCAAGGCGAGAGAGGATTGGTCCTTAGTCGTTAAGGCGCAGATTCAAAAGGGACTCGAAGCTTGGGATACGTCCGAGAATAATCTTCAACAGAATAAACAAGCCGCTCTTGCCGAGTTGGATAGAACTCTTGCAACCGGAAAGGAACAGTGGCAGGCGCACGTACGTGGAGTGGAAAGCGTCGTATCGGGCGGCGCGGATACTCTGACCACGATCGAATCGAACAAACAATTCTTTCAAGAAGCGCTGAGTCGTGCGCAACAACCGAACAGCGGTTACAACAGTACGATCATCGCGGAATACAGTACGCAGCTAACGTATTGGACAAACTTAGAAGGAAGAGTGAGAACTCTCGTAGCGAACGCTCAAAATTCTTTGCATGATACGGACGTAAGAGGAACCGGAGTAGGTCAGGGACTTCTATACGACGCGGGCGGAGCGGATAAGTATATTTATACGAGCACGGAGCTCGAGTTAAGAATCGCTCAAGCCGAGTTGAAAGTTCTTCAGGATAAAAGAGACAGAGCGCAAAGCGTATACGACTACGCGGTACAAAACGTAGCGCAAAAAACGCAAGAGCAGTTAGCCGCGGATCTTGCTACGATGAAGACCGACTTTCAAGCGAAGGAACAGGCTTATCTGAATCTTCTGAAGGAATTGAACGGGGGCGGAACCGGAACTAGTTATTCCACTCCGGGAATGGATTCGAATTCGACCGCGTCCGCGGCCGTGGACGGTGCGGTTGCGGGAGCGAATTTGTTAAGCGACTTGGAAGCCGCAAACAAGTTGATGGAAGAAAAACGTAAGGCTCTTGAGACCGCGAGAGCCAACATGGAAACTTCCAGAGCTTCGTATGATAGCGTCGTAAAGATGCAGGTGTTGATCAACAACCCTCAGTTGCTCGGTCAAATCGGTCAGTTGAGTTCGGACGGAGAGAAAGCGGAGAATACGGGGCTTAGAAGCGATATAGCAAACGCGAACCGCGAGCTCGAAGAAAAAAGGGAAGTATTGAGACAACAAGAGCAGAAGATGTACGAGCTTACGTACGAAAAAGCGAACGCTCTTCGGACTCAGACTTTCTACAACCAGACTCTCCAGCAGGTTTTGGCGTTCGAAGCCTTAAAGGATAACAAGGCTAAGATCGAAGGAATCATCGGCGGAACGGGAACGTTAAACGACAAAATCGACTCTTTGTTGTCCGGCGATAATCTTGTGACCGTATACGGCAACGATCTCGCATTACAAATTCGTAATAATCTAACCCAGTTAAAAACGCAACTTGTCGATCTCGATACTCCCGTGATGAATTCAGCGACCGGATTCGACGCGCAAGCAACCGGAATCAAAAACGCGGCGGATCAGTTTCCAACGATCGACTACGCTCAGAAGAAGCAGGACTTGACGAATTATCTCAATCAGATGGTCGCCGCGCGTAATAATCTCGCCAATATCAACAATTTGGATACGAGTTACTTGGCGATCGATCGACTCGATCAGGGAATCGATTATTTGGAATCCCTCCTCGCGAACTGGGATGATGTTGCGGACGGAATGACGGATGGATTGGATGCGATCCGAACCAGTTCCGGAGATTATCTTACTTATTCCGCTTCTCATGCCGCGGACAAAGGAACTCTTTCTTATTCCAATCAGATGCTTTCGTTTAGCGGACAACTGCAGAACGGGGTGAATGGAGTCGGACAATTCCAAAGTTATCTCGCGGAGATCGGTCAGACGAAACAATTCTTAGATACGGCTTTATTGGATTCGATCCAAAGAGGGGGCGTACTCGTCGAGACTACTCTTACCGGCGGAGACAGGACGCTTGCTCAACAATTTTTTGCCAATATCAAAAGTGGAGCGGATCAAAACGGGAAAACGCTTCAGAATTCTTTTACGAGCGTAAACGAATCTTTCAACGGTTTGGGTGCGAGCCTCGGAACGTTCGGTGAATCTTTGAAGGGATTCAGAAACAGTTTGGAAACAAGAAACGGAAAGGTAAGCCAAGTATCCGCTGCGTTGTTGTCTTTGTATGAAAGTCTTGAATCGGAGTTTCAAGGAAGAAAAGCCCAACTTGAATTCTTATTGGATCAAAACGGAAGCGAAACGAGCTTAACTCAGATTCAGAAGAATTTAGAGAACACTCGTAATTTGGAAGGCGCGAAGATCAACGAGATAGCGATGGAGAAGTTGATCGATTATCTGAAAGATTTACCCGCGTCCGAACGAAACATCGATTCGATCTATCTGAAAGTCCTCAAGGATTCGGATGCCAGACTCGCGGATCTTAAGTTGGGTCCGAACGAATTGGAAGATAGAAAAGCGACCGAACTCGTACTTGCGTTTATTAAAAATCAAAATAGCGCTTTAGCGAGAAGTCTTGCTTCTCCCGATTACGACGACTTTATCGAAAGTTTGGAAACACAACTCGGTTCCGCGACTCAGATTCGTTCCTTCTATGAAGGCGGAGGAACGTTAACCGATACACAACGCAATGATATTCGAGAAAACGGAACGGCGGAGCAAAGAAGAACCTTAAACGAGTATTATTCTTTCGGTAGCACTTTCTTTTTTGGTCAAGAAGCGGTATCTAAAGTCGCTACTATGGATGCGACGGTCCAAGGTTTCGGATCTTTTGCGAATTCGGTAAGAACCGGTCAGGTGCTTTCCACGTTGAGAGACGATTATTTCAAAGCTCAGGAGAATAAAACCAACGGTCTTTTGAAAGAGCTTCAAACCTTGATTCCCGGTTTTAACGATTTAACCGCGTCCGCTCTTTATCAGGATTCGTTTGTGATCGGAGATCAGACCGATCATGATACTGCGGAAGAGGATCGTAGAAAGAATCTATTACAAGAATTGTTGAGCGGACTCAATACGAACGAATCTCTTTTAACCGGGCTCGGTGACTTGGACGTTTTGAGAGCGTATTACGGGGACGCGACTGCGGTTAAGATTTATGGTGAGACTTTAAACTTAAGTTCCGAGTTGGAAGCTAAGAAGGCGGATTATGCATCCGTGATCGGGAATATCGGTCCTGTATTGGATTCCGCGACTTATCCTGCGGAGGATTTGCTGAATTTTCTTACACCGTCATTGAATAGTTATTATGCGGGACAGCTAAACTCCTATTCCAGTTTGCTTGGGATGAAGAATTATATGGATCCAAGCACTTCGGTTCAGACGTTTAATGGAATTGATTTTAGCGGGATCGAACCCTACGTTGCTAGTTTACAGACGAATGTAGGCCTTTGGGATTCAAAGCGAAGTTCTTTAGACGCTAGTGTTACTGCATATACCTCTCTTAAAACAGAGCTTTCTGCTTTGACAGCGGGTACTCCCGTTTACGAGGCGAAATTATCGGAAGTAACAAACGCACTCATTTCTATGAATGCCGTTTACCAAGAGGTTAAGAGTTATTTCTCAATTGTCTCTGCGGACTCTGTACAATTGAGCGCAAAATCTCAATTGATTTTAAAAGATATGAAGACGAGTATTGGCGCGCCTAATGACAAAATCATTATTGATACGACAACATTTAATACCTTACCTCCAAGTATCCAAAGCGCTTACTATAATGATCCTAGTTCCTTTTATGTGGCGGGTGCTGCTACTTCAAACTCTGTAGGTTATGTAGTTCAGTGGGAAATGGTATTTGCTCAAAATGGAATGGCAGTTCTTCAAAATCAAGATTCTTTTAACACTGCTTTGAATGCACGTTCTAGTTCTGCCGGTCTTTTTCTAAATCAACTTGCCGCATCCAAAGCCGACTTGGACGCAACGAATACGAAAATTACGAATTTCAAAAACGGTTTAGAAAATCGGATCCAAGTTTTTATGAATCAGGGAAGTCAGAATCAGATTTCCAGAGAAACGTTAGCCGTAACGGTAGAAAATCTTAGAAATTTCTTTTTGGAAAAACAATACAACGGAGAAGAAATCAATCCGGCTATCTTGGAAGCATTGGAAAACGCCGGAGTATTCACCGATGAAATCGAAAAACTGAATTATTATAAAAACATTCCCGTCGCAGACAGAACCGAAGCCAAATTAAACGCTTCTTTAACCGATGCGAAATCGTATACAACCGCGCTCGGAGACGCGGAAAAATTGTTCCAGAGTTTGAGAAGTACGATCGGTAGCATCGAGCAAACCGGAAAGCCGCTTTCCTTATCCATCGATCAGATCAACGATTCTTTGAAAAAATACGAGGATCTAAAAACCAAGCTGGACGGAAAGGCATTCGCACTGGATTCGAACATCGTTTCCGGAATGGAATCTTTGAAAGAATTCTCATGGGAGAATCACAAATCCACTTTGGTTCAAGCGTTCTTGACTCGAACCGGAGATAGCTTTAACGTAAATCAATTCTTAAACGAGATCAAATCGGGCAAATACGTATTGCCCGGAAGCAACGGGACCACCGTACAGAAGGACGCTAAATTCTTAGGTAAGGATTTAACGGCGGCACAACTTGCGGAACTGACCGAACAACTCGATTATTATGCGGATCAATCAACGATTCAAAACGTAAGTCTTGCATCCGGACTCGACGCCTTTCTTTCCACCCAGGATCCGACTTTGAAAGCGGAGTTGCAACAGAAAGCTGTTTCCGTAGGTTATCAAAGAATTTTAGCTTCTCTCAATCAGGGAGTGTTTTCGGACGTATCTTCTCTTCCCGCAAGTCTTACCAACTTCGCGATCATTTCCAATTACAATGCGTTCTTAGCTTCCAAAACGAATTGGAACGCGAATAACGCGGCCGATAGAGATGCGGCAAAATCCGAATACCTCTTGCGAGTGGGAGGAGATCATGGAGAGGCCGCGATTCTTTCCGATTATCTTTCGAATTATTCTTCCAGAAACTCTTCGTATTATCTGCCCGATTTTTTAAAAGAAGCGGAAGTGCTTCAGTCTTATTATTCCAGACAGGCGACCGATAATCTTCAACCGGATGATTTGGCTTCGTTGACTACTTGGTTGCAGAACAAAAAATACGAACCGAGTTTAGTGCAGGCATTGAACAAGGCCGTTCGTATGGATACGATTCTTTCCAACTATTCGGGAGAGGATACCACCGAATATTTGAACTATTCAAACTCCAAGCTCGCAGGCGGTTTGAGCGATGCGGAGAAGGAAGGATTCTTTCTCAATCAATCGGGCGCTTACAATCCGTTCGGAAATTTGAATTCCGCATCCGAGATTCAAACGAATCAGCTTTTGCGCGATTTTCAATTTAAGACCGGCTTTAAAGAATTGGCGGACACGTTTGATACGGACGGTTTACGTTTAGCGAAGGCCAAGGCTCAGGCGCAAAGGGACGAGAATACTGTCAAATATTCCTACGATTTGGTAAAAGGAAACATCATTGTAGAATCTTATTTAAGTTATTTGAATATAGGTCCGAAAGGTCAGCTCGAGCCGAGCCAGGATACCCAAATCACAAATCGACTCAGAGAACTTGAGTTCCAAGCGGAACATAGACTCGGCGGGTTTATGAATCTTGTGGAAGGTTATAAGAGTTTCGCATTCGATCCGGATAAGGAAGATCAAAACCCTTCCATTCGAAGAGCCTTGGAGGATTTTTCAACCTCCGGTTATACGGTTCGAGACGAGGTTTATACCAAGGATGGTTCCGGCAACTATACGTTCATGGCGGGAATCAACAATCTCAAAGGCATCATTGATAACTATGTGGACAATAACCTTCCGGGTCGTTCTGCCAATGAAGATCCTTATTCCGAGTCGGGTAGCGCTAAGGGAAGTATGTCCGGTTCCGCAAGTGCGATCATCGATGCGGGAAAGAGTATCGGAATCATCACCAACATCAACAACACTCTTCAAGGTTTAACCGGGGATAATCTTACCAACAAACTTGCGGAACAGTTAAAGACGGTTAAGGATAATTTTTTGGCGGCTGAGAATACATTCGAAGATGCTCAGACCCAATTAAATCAACAAAAACTAAACGTGGACAACGCGCAAGCTTCGTATACGGCGAAACAAACTCAGGTTACCGCCGCATATGGGGCTTTCAATGCAGCTCAAGCCAGCCTCTCCAATCTAAGCGCGGTTTACGATTACGCGGTTCTTGCGAATTATACCCAACATCAAAGTGATGCCAATGCAGATAGTACGGTGACGGTCGGGAAACCGATCGATCTCGCCAAACAACGATTAGACGAGGCGAACGACGCCGTGAACGCGAAACTCAAAGAGGTTCAAGATTTACAAACTCGCGTAAACAACCAAACCACGCTCGCGTCCTTACAAGCGGACCCTAACGTAGCCTTGAACAAACAACAAACGGAAGAATGGGCAGAAAGAGCGCTTCGATTCAGCCAAGCAGAAACCGTGATTAAGGATCGGATGCAGGATTTGAAGAGTCAGATCGCGGCGAAACGAAGTGAATTGCAATCTGACTTAAAAGGAGTATTTGTTCCGAACGTATTATTGAATGAAAATGGTTTGGATGGTCTGATTGATCCGAATACATCAAGTTACAAGAGTTTAGAAACTAAGCTTCGCGGAGAATACTCGATTATGGAGGGGGTTCTCGGTGGGAAAATCGGTTTTTGGGATTTTGTAAACGGTGGAAGGGGAGATACAAATCCTCCACGATACGGTGGGGGATTAGCAAATCAATATCCCGAATACGATATTCTTAGCTATATCAGAAGTTTGAACGGTGGCACGTCGCTGGCTGGTAATATGAAACAAGCTCAGGACAGTTTTGACGGAATGTGGGTTTGGAACGCGGGAGTTTGGGGTGAATATTCCGCTGGCTTGCGTCTTCAGAATGGAACCTATGCAGATTATAACAATGCGATGTGGAACAAATTCAACCAAGACCAAGGGGCTCAAGCGCTTACGATCGCTCTTATGGGCTGGGGAAGTCTTGCCGTTGGTATCGCGGCAATCGGTAAAGCGACCGCATGGGCAAATGCACAGAACAGTTTGAATGCGGCAATCAACACTGCCACTGTTAAAACCAACGAACTCAAAGCGCTTCAAGAAAAACTCAATTATTATACGGACATTTCTACAGGGGATCAGTTAAAAAGTGTTCTTCTTGGAAACGGTTCTATCGATTCTTTGAATACGGGGCTCAACGCATCGGATCTTGATTATCTCGTGGGCACGGGCGGAAAGTTAACCGCCGACAGTTTGAAATGGAGTACCGGAAGCGGACAAGATCTGAACCTGGATCGGATCGCAGGTAAGAATGGAAATACCGTCGTACAAGAAAGTTATGTTCATGACGCATACGGTTTGTTGGTCCGTCAGGGACAAACTGTACCCGGCGGCGCTAGCGCATCTTCGACCACATACAATAGCAATGGAATTTTAGTTTCTTTTATGACGAGTGCGGATCAGTTTTCTTCCGCGCTTGCCGTTCTTGCAAAATCTCAATACCAAATCGAGAAGCGAGAATACTTCGCGGCTCAAGAAGCGTATGTGGGTCCGGGCGGACAGAAAGCGGATCAGAAAATGATCCTCGACGACCGTGAAGGTTTTTATTCAGGACTGATCCAAACGCTCAGTCAAAACACAGGTAAGAACATAGAGTATGAAATGTATCAAACCGTCGTCACGGATTATATGGGCGAAGGTCAAATCGTAGATCAGTTGTATGAGATCAACGGAGAACAACAAAAGCAAACTCAGTTAAAAGTCTGGGAACAAAAAGAAAAAGAATTCAATGACAAAAAGCAAGAATGGGTGCAAAACATCGAGTTCTTGCAGAATACCGGGAACGCGCGTTTTAACGATATGCTCAGTTTGATGAACAAAAACTGGGATGCGTGGAGAACGGATTTTAACGCGAAACAAAAAGAAGGCGAGCAGGCCCATATCGATGCGATTGCAAAAGCTTTGAAATCCAAAGCCGATTGGGAAAAGGATGCTATCGCGAGTCTAAAAACCCAAGGCGACGGATATGAAATCCGAAGCGCTTACGATCAGATTCAGAATATTTTAAATTCTATGTCTGCGAGCTTGCCGACCGACGTCGGAATCGCAGTAAACGCGAACACGATTCTCAACCAGGTGTTGTTAAACAGACCTGCGGAATTGGATGCGTCTCTACTTCAACAAGGTGCATATGCGAACGTTCAATTCTTTGTGGATCAACTTCAGAAAACAAAATTAGACGATTCTTCTATTAAGAATTTTGAAAGTCTTCGTAAGGAGATGGACGAATCTTCGAAGAAGGTGGTAGTTCTACAAACGTTAGATAGTTTGTGGAGTTTGCCGGTAAGTTTTGAAGAAACGATCAATGGTGCGAATAAAGCTCTATCGGATCAGTTGACTTCTCAGCTTGCGAACGATGAATTTATTCCTGCGGGAGGCGGATATATCCGTAACGTAACCGGACCGACAGGGGAAACGGAAACACAGGTTCTTCCCGGTTATAATTCGTATAAATATATAAAACCGGACAAGTTGCCGACCTTGATGGACAGCAACAATCGCGCTTGGGATTTGACCGATTACAATGCGTTAACAAAAGACGGGGGCCCCACAACGGTCGAGCTTCAGTCCATGGTAAAACTGGCTCGAGAAAAGATGACCCAGGACTTCAAGAAGACATACGATCCTGAAAACACATCCAACCGTGAAGTCGCGGCGATCGCGTTGGATCCGATGGCTCAAGCGAAGGTATTTCAATCTGCGCAGTCGGCTTTACAAAGGCTTTTTACGGATCCTCAAACTGCATTAGAATTTGCTCAAGCGGATGACGAAGGCAAGGCGGCTATGAAAGAATCCGCTATGAATTCGGGTTATTTAGTCGGTCCTACCGAAGGTGGAGCTTTCGGAGATCATCACTTCACTCAATTCTTTACCATCTTAAAGATGAAGGAAAAATACAACGAAATCAAGAACAAGGGAGAAGCTCTCCAAAAAGATCCGTTGTATAAAGGTTTTGAAGGTGTGGGTGGAGCTGGAGCCGCTAAATTCTATGTTCAGAATAAGAGCACGATCAACGCTATAGATTCTGTATTATCCACAATTCCGATCGTAAACAGAATCAATCCACTTGCGATCATGAAGAGTGTCGTGAATGGAGGAATCTTAGGACTCGTAACGAATGTCGCTTCGGTTGTGACGGAGGCAGTAAGTACGGTCGTTTCTACTATTGCTACGGCTGGAACTGCGACAACAATCGTAAGTATGGATTATTCCTATGAACAAGGTTTCGGGGCGAAAGTAGACGTCGGGGTTGGTATCGGTCCCGCGAGAATTTCGTATGCGACGATTGGTTATTCCGAGTTTGGAGGATTTGAAGCCAGCATAGGAGCTACCGGAAAGATCGGTCCTGTGGAGGTAGGTGCAAGGATTACCTACAGCGAGAAGAACGGCTTCGGTGCATCGGCCAGCGCTGGAGTCGGACCTTTTACCGCCGGGTTGAATTATTCACAACAAGGTGGATTATCCGCAGCGGTCGGTTACAAGAATTCGGATGGCGCCGTTATCGGCGTAAGATGGTCCGAGAAAGGTGGTGTTAGCGCTAGCATAGGTATGGCAGGTAAAAACGGCTACGAAGGTGGACTTACTTTTACAAAAGACGAAGGCTTTGGTGCATACGCTGCTAAGAACGAATATAATAAAAACAACCAACTCACGGGTAGCAAGGCTGTGACCTTCAATGAGAGGGATGGTCTGGGTGCTAAGATAACAATGAAAGATCCAAGCAACGCCAACAGCGCACTTGGAATTGATCCTCATACATCTTTAGCGATCTCTCAACGCGGTGGAGTCTCCTTAGACTATGAGAGCGCAAACGGTTTTGGAGCTTCTGTCAATGTAGGCTGGGATGGAAAATATTCAGGTTCAGTAACTCAGAAATATGATAGCGGCAATAAATCCAATGGAAAGGCAGTAGGCGCCAGTGCTACAGTCAGCTTTGACTCCGAAGGTAATTTCAGTGGAAGCAATAATTGGAACGGAACGAAAGCTGGTGAGGATTGGCAGAATGGAATCGCACTGGGTCAAGGTTCTTTGATGGGTGCAATGGAAAGTGTGAGTGAGAACGTTGCTAAAAACTATGCTGAAATGGATGCCGCGAAGAAAGCAGCCTTAGTTGCAGCTTCTAAAAAACCTGGTAGCAGTATCAGTCCTGAAGATTTGAAAAATTGGGACGAACTTTCTGATAAAAAGAAAGAAGAGATGGTCCAGAAAAATTTAAGTGGGAATGAAAGTGGTCAACATGAAACACGGACGGGAGTTTGGAATCGTCTGAAAGGAAGTGTAGGAGATTTTGTCGGTCAGCTATCTGGTAATTATGCAGATCATTCTGGCGAGATGATTAGGGATGACGAAACTAAACAAATGGTATTCAAGAACCGAACTTGTTTTGTGGCCGGGACGTTGGTTCATACGAAAGATGGTCTGAAAAAGATCGAGGAAATTCAGGTTGGGGATATGGTTCTTTCTAAAAGTGACGTATCTGGGGAAATGTCCTATCAAAGAGTTGCGAATACATTTGTTCGTCAAGCAGATGCAATTTACAAAGTGTCTTTCGAAGACGGGACAGAATTAAAGACCACTTGGGATCATCCATTTAGAATTCTAAAGGAAGATTCAAATAGCCAAGAATTCAAAATGGAGAATTCAAGGTGGACTCAAGTAAGAGATCTCGTTGAAGGTGATATTGCTATAACTGCTGAAGCAGCAACTCTAAAAGTAATTTCGATTCAGATTGATCAAAAAATAGAAACCGTTTACAACTTCGAGGTTGTGGTAAATCATACGTATTTTGTTGGGGAAATTGGGGTTTGGGTCCACAATAACGATACGGTGAAATATTCTGCAATAGACCCTAATGTAGGGTTAAAATACGGATTGTTTTTTCCAACGTTACGTATGGCTGCTGACGAAGAGCATATAAATAAAATGGGACAAGCTGCTGAGGCAGTAGTCGATCATTGCTCAGGTCTTTTGGGGACTATTGGCTGCGGTCTCGATGCACTAAGTCTTACAGGATTACCACCTATAGGGTCTTTATCCACGAAAACGCTAGGTTTTTTGAAGAATTCACCTAAACTACTTAATTTAGCGAATAAAATTTTAAGAAATACTGAACCTGATATAAACCCTGGTGAGCGAGAAACAGGTATTAAAATTGCAGATGTTTTTAAAGTTGGGGTTGGAGTTGATGGAAAAACTGGTAATGGTAAAGTATATTTCGGGATCGGTCAAAAAGATGCGGCTGAAGTTAAAATGAAGGTTTTTTCCTCGGGGGATGTTGAAGCAGGGTTTAAAATTGATCCCCTAAAGGCAGGCGCATCGCTTTCAACTCATGAAGGAATTAAATTCAAATTTATACCAAATAGTAATTTGGAAATGTCAGTTGTTCCAAACTTTGGACAATCGACTCCGTGGAAGCTTGAAGTGAAAGCTACAAATTCTAATAAAGGACAAGTAAAAATACCAATATCACCTTATTACGATAATGATCGACAAATGTCAGTCTATCCATATTAGATTGTTTTATGAAGTATATTTTATTAATTGTAGCAGTATGCATAGTGACATCTTGTAAAGACCAGCGTCAAAAAGCAGTGTACCTATATAATTCTGGAAATTATGAGGAGGCATTGAACCTATATGATGAGGTTGAGAAAACAAGTAAATTAGATTATATTGATTACTATCGAATTGCTGCAATATACCGTTCTTTGAAGCAAAATGAGAAGGCAATCATTTACTTTAACAAATCACTCGAATTAAATAAGGATAATCCAAATACGTTATTGGCATTAGGAAATATTTATGAAGATGATGGCTATTATCAAAGGGCAATCGATCTTTATTTAAAAGCTTTAAATACTAAAGGTAAACCATCTGATTTTGTTTTATTTTTTAGATTAGGTAGATGTTATGAGGAAACAAGGGATGTTGAAAAATCAATTGTATTTTTTACAACTTTCTTAGTACAGGCGTCTGAATTTGAAAAAGCTGGAAAGAAATTGGATGGTTATGAAAATTTGCTTGAATATGCAACGAAATATATAGAGACCAACGCTTCGAAAGTTAAGTCGTTGCACTTTGATTCGCAGATTTTTGACGAAATAAATAAAAAGAAAAAATAATGACTGCCTCTTATAGAATTGGTGTGTAGCGAATTTTAATGCAATGATGATATATTGGGAATATATAATATACAAAGAATTTGATGCATCTGCAAGCTTTTTTATTGGAATATTGAATTTAAAATTTGTTCTTAGTTGTATTCCAAGATTTAATAATCTGTCTCGTTTTATTTAATATAGAAAAGATAATTGTATGGTTTTAGAAATAAGAAACTTAGACAATCATTCCGGTTTTATACTTATGGGGCAAACTGCGTATGGTCTGGTAATCGCATTATTTGCCTGGCAATCTTTTTGATAGAGATTGACGAATCTTTTGGGCTAAACGTATAGGGCAAACGACGAACTACGGTGAAGGTCACGATTATGATTCTATAGACAAGTTGTCGATAGAGTGCTTCATATCGAGCGTATAGTGATGGTTATGCAGAGATAGAAAGTATTATAAAATTTCAAGAAACTAATGTGTTTGGAAGTCTGATACAACGCTACTGGATCCTGGGTTTAAGGTTCCTGTAATTACGGTTAATTCGGCGTTACTAAATATTCAAAAATCATATTTAAATTATATGAATGCCCGAGAGTAAAATATTCGAAACTCAAAAAAAGCAATTGTGGAGACAGGAGATATAATAGTGGCTTCCTAGGGTCCCGGTCTGTTTTAATAATTAATTTCATTTTGTTAGTAGCAAATAGTTGTTGTAATATAAAAAAGAGAGTTTAGAGCAGCCCGAAATTAGAGAGAATTTTATCGGTAATGTTGATTTTGCAAAAGCAGAGTATGATAAAGATATGCTATTTTAATTTGTTTCTTTTCGTAATATTATGTTCTCCAGCAGATACAAAAGAATGTGTTATGAAAGAAGCGGAATGGGCGGTTAATATAACTGATAGTGTTCCTCGGTGGCTAAAAGGAAAAGTCGTTAAAAAATCTACAGAACTGTTTAGATATAGAACTTCACGCGTTTCTTACTGCTATGAACCAAATAAATCAGAAGTTAAGGTCATTAACGATGGTTATGTTGCTCTTTTTACTCAAGATGAATTTCGAACCTTTTTTGCAGCTAAAGAATTAAAGTATCCCCTTGGAAATCATTATGGTTACTACGGTTACAGAGGGGCTGGAGACGATTCCGAAGATATTTTTTTCCAGCAGGATCTCTTCAAGGTTTATATTGGTGGAAATTGTATAGTAGAAAATGGAAATGTTAGCTGTAACTCAACTCGTTCAAATACCTCCGAGTATTTAGTCGGTCAATATGTTATTTCAGGCGAGCGAATTAGAGCCGTTGCTGATCATTTAATTAATGAAAGAAAGAATAAAAGAATTAAAATAAGTAATCCATTGTCATATGTATTACACCGTTGCGGGCCCCAACAACTTTGTACCGAAGGCGGTTTAATTTATCATTTTATTAAACCTTAAATTGTAAGAAATTAATCAGCTTGATTTCTTACCCCATTGTTTATTTCTATCATGAATATTCTATTTTGTTAAGGGTTCAATAACGTGAGTTTCTAAAGAATCGAGGAAATAGATCCCTTATTATCCGAGGGCTTTTGGTTTGCTTTTTCAATACGTGATAAATTCAGCCGAAATGTGTAAGAAAAATCGATACCTTAACCATTAACCACAAGTTTAAAGCTTTGCACAAATGAAAAAATTCGTAAAAATAAAAAAACCCGGTCTTTTAAACCGGGTTTTTTTATTCGAAGTAAAGTCAAAGTATCTCTTCTTAGTTTAACTGAAATAATCCAGTTCCGTTATTGGAAGTGATAATAAGAGTGTAGGCTCCTGCAACGTTAAATTTGATTTGTGCAGTACTTGTAACTGTCGAAGTTCCAGAGACAAAAGAATAGTCCACACCAGCCACGGCAAGTGTACTAGATGTAGAGAGTGGACAATTTCCTTTATACACTACGACTGAAAGCGTACCTGAATTTGCTGTAATCAATCCAAGGCTATTTACTGGTGCGGATGCAATTTGGACCGCTCCAAGACCAGTCGTTCCGCTAGTAGTAAAGCTAAGAGTCTGAACTCCGCCATTTTGAGTCGCACTAACAGACGCAATAGGAAGTGTAATTCCAGAGGCAGTGTAAGCACAAGTAGTCCCGCCGCTCAACGCAAGAAGCAGAGCAAGATTTGTGTTATCATCCTTTTCATCTTTTTTGCACGCAGACAGAAGGCTGATCAGAGCGAGACAGACTCCAATTTTTTTAACTAATTTCATTTTAAAAATCTCCATCAATTTTGAAATATTACATCGATTTGGCGAAGGCAGGTCAAGTTTTTTTAATGTCGGATCTTTGTCTTTTTTGTAGTGGGAAAATGCCGATCGTTTTTAATTCAAAGTTGAACGAAGTCGAGCGACAAGAACGGGCATCGTATAAACTCAAAGGTAAGAAATAAAAGAAACTTGGAAAATTTTGATTGTCGCTTTTGCTTATTTTTTACTAAGAAAAATTTGAATTTTATGTCCGTAGTGAAAGAAGGAAAGGATAAAACCAAAATCGTAAATTCTTAATTATTGTTCATGCTTGTTCTTGTTAAGCAACGAATCGGAGTGAATTTAGTTTTTTATAATTTAACTTTTAGAAATTTTTAACCGGCTTTCCTTTTAGTATTCTTAGATTTTATCGTCGACATACTATATTCTTTACTTTTTTCAATAGCGCCTGTGGTGGAACAAGACTTTCTCGATTCACTGTGAAGAAGATTGACTTACGCTATTATATTTTCCAATTAAATTGTTAAGCGACAAGTAAAAGTTAGATCGAGCCGAAGTGATTGAACTCGAGAGAGGGGATTTGCAAAAATTCTATTTTCTACAAATCGAGCCTTATAACTAAGTGCTTCCGGGAAAACCGAGCCTTACGAAGAAAGCGCTTAAAAAAACGAACGGCGCAGGTAAAACATTCCAAAGAAAAGTTAGGAAAGCCGAAACTTGTAATAATCCACATCAACCAAAAAGCAAACTCGCACAAGTCCCTTTGTGCTTCTCGCTTTCTAAACGAAACTCAACGTCCGTCAATCTTGAAAAATCCCTGCAGAGTTTGACTCCGAGACCGGCGCCGCTTTCGTTCAACGTGCCGGGAGAAGAATAGGATTCCTTGGAAAAAACTTTTTGGAGTTCTTCGGAGGACATGCCTACGCCTTCGTCGATGACCGAAATCAGTTGTTGATCCGAGATCACTTTCGCCTTTAAGAAAACGGTTCCGCTCGGTTTTGAAAACTTAAGGGCGTTGATAAAAAGATTTCTCACGATCACTTTGAAAATTTCACGATCACTGAATATTAGAATATTCTCATCTAAATCCATTTCAACACGGATTTGTTTCAGTTTGATGAAGTCGCTGTACAGAGCGGTCAGTTCTTCGATGATGGGAACGGGCGAAAAAGAACTTTTGCTGACGGAAATGTTTCTCGAATTCGCTTTGACCCAGTTCAAAGTGTTGTCGATCAAGTCGATCGTGAGATAGGTTTGAATGTTTAACTTGGAAAGATAGGGATAAAGATCCGTGGTGGAAATCTCTTCGTTTTTAAATAAGGAAATGAGAGAAATGATTTGTATCAAAGGAGTTCTTAGATCGTGCGCGAGAATGGAAAGAAGTTGTGACTTAGTCGAATTGTTGTGAGCCAACTCGAGATTCGAAGTTTCTAAATCGTGGATATCTTGAAAGGCAACCGCGTTCAATTCTCCGAACTCCGTGCTTCGGATGTGAAACCATCTTTCTCCGTTCGATTTGGTTCTGATCTTCGCTTTCATCGAAGTGCTGTGTCGGCCGCTGGTTCTTCCGTGACGGACTCCGGCCCACCAATCCGATCTGATTTCGCTTCTGTAAACCTCGTCCGGATATGCCTGAATAAACCAGTCGTCCAAGGTTGGAATTTCCTGGATCTTATAGCCGATCAATTCCCGAAAACTTCGATTGAGATAAAGGGTTTGAAAACGGTCTTCTTTGACCTGTGAGAGCAAGACGGGACAGGGGATAAACTCCACGAAACGTATTTTATCTCCGATGTTGTCTAAAGCTTCCTGAATCAATTCCATCTTTTAAAATCCGCATCCGATTCGAAAACATGGTTCGAATCTTTCTAATATAAAGAATGTCTAATAGTATACTCTATGAATAAGATTCTCCAAATAAAAAAATAATTTCCATCGTTAAAAACTAATTTCGAATTGTGTCAAAAGTTCGGCGCAAAATATTAAACGAACATACTTTTCGAACGAAGCGAAACGACAAGCGAACCCAACAACCCGAGTATATGCTCGCATTTGTTTCCCATTCTTCCCAAACACATTCAAAAATTATGATTCTTTTTTATTTCGGTTTCTCCGCGCGAAAAAACGAATCTTTGTAAGCGGAATATAAGTCTTTTGAAACGCAGTTCCGTTAAGATCTGCTTCGGTGAAATTCCTCGTTCGGGGAAAAGCAAAAACATAGAAAAGGTGAAACATATGAAGAGAATTTTAACGATTCTCATCGGTTCTCTCTTGTTGGGAACCGTGGGAAATCTTTACGCAAGCCGTGGCGCGGTGGTCGAAAATCCGATCGACGTTTTCGAAAAATCTTTCGAGAACAAGGTTCTTTCCATTCAAAGAAAAACCCAGGTCAACGCAAACCTTCCGGTGCATCGGGCTCTTTTTTACGGAACCCACAATTCATACAACAGCAAGTCCTATGCGGGTCCGTTTTTTTCTTACGCGTTTCCGAATCAAAAATATTCCATCGGTGAACAACTTCGTTTAGGCGCGCGTTTTATCGAACTGGACATTCATTGGACTTTGGGCACACACGCTCGCAAAGAACTTCTTCTTTGTCACGGTCAGGACAGTCACGTGGGTTGTAACGTTTTCGACAGACCTTTTTATAAAGGTTTGGAAGAGGTTCGCGATTGGGTTTCCAATTCCGCAAACCGCAACGAGGTTTTGGTTCTTTACATTGAAGATAAGATCGACGGTCATTCTTCGGAAGCTCTTCAAACGTTGAAGGACTATCTCGATCCTTGGTTGTATCGTTACTCCGGCAGTTGTTCGGACATTCCTTCGCCTGAGAATATGCCGAAGTTGGGCGACATGGTCGCTTCCAATAAAAGAATTCTTCTGATGAGCAACGGTTGTTACGATTCTCAGTGGAGCGGTTACTTCAAAAGAATTTTCTTCGGTTCCACCACGAGCAGTCCGAAGGATTTTAAAGGTTATCCGGATTGTAATTACTCGAGAGCCACTTACAATTCTACGATGGTGCGTTTCTTCAACGATACGACGAACTACTTCGGTTTTTACGACGGCGTAAAAGAAAGCGGTTCATTCACGAATTCTAATATAGCTTCCATGCTTTCCTGTGAAGTGAACGTCTTCGGAATCGATCAGTTCGATCCCGATTTCGCGAAACAGGCGATCTGGTCTTGGAACGCATCCGAACCGAACAACTGGGCGGGCAACGAGAACTGCGCCGTTCTTTGGAGCAACGGACGATGGAACGATCTCAACTGCGGCGCTTCCAATCGTTTCTCTTGTAAGGATTCATCCGGTAATTGGTATGTTACTTCCGGTAGCGGTTCTTGGGGTTCTGGTAACGCCCAGTGTTCTTCCGAAACCGCAGGTCGCTTTAAATTTTCGGCGCCGCTTACACCTTACGAAAACAAAAAACTTTTGGAAACTAAGAACTCGGTCGGAGCGGGGGATCTTTGGATTAACTTAACGGATCAGTATTCGGAAGGAAATTGGGTTCCGGGCAACTGATAAACTGCACGCCACTCTTTTAAAAATCTATTCCCGGGACGGATGAGAATCCGTCCTTTTTTTTGTTTCGAGGTTTTATCGAAATCTTTCCGCTTTTTTAAACCGAACATAAATAATTAATTTAGAGGGTAAAAATGGATGGAAATTTCCTAATTTTATGACAGTCTGATGACCTAAATTTTAGGATTTAAGCGAAATCGCTCTTCAAATAAACTCGATGATACCGGACACGATTGAAACCAAGGAGGACACTCTACGTCGTTTTAACAAGGAGCTGATGTCCTTGGCGAAAAATCCGGTGATCGACAGCGGGGATCTGAACGCCGCGTTGCACGTTCTTACCGAATCCATTTCAAGAGCGTTGAACTGCGAACGATGTAGCATCTGGTTTTATAAGGAAGTGAAGATTTCCATCCAATGCCTCGATCTTTTTATTCTCTCCGAAAATTCCCATAACTCCGGAATGGAATTGTTCCAAAAGGATTTTCCCCATTATTTCGAAGTGCTTCAAAGTCAAAGACTGATCGTCGCGGACGACGCGGTGAACGACGAAAGCACGCGGGAATTCGCCCAAAATTATCTGAAACCTTTGAACATCGTTTCGATGCTCGACGCTCCGATCCTGATGGACGGCAAACTTCTCGGAATCATCTGCAACGAACAAGTCAGCGACAAACGCGCTTGGACTTTGGAGGAACAAACCTTCGTCGGTTCGCTCGCAGATATGATCCCGAGAATCTTTCAAGCCGTGGAAAGAAAAAAGGCGCAGGAAGAATTAAAAAAAGCGAACGAACGTCTCGAACAAACCGTTAAGGCAAGAACGAGAATCATCCTGAATCAAAAGGAAGAATTGGAACATCAGATCAAGATGGCCAAAAAAATCCAAGGCGCGCTTCTTCCTTCCGTTCTTCCGAAATCCGAATACGTGGATCTGCAGTATCTTTATACTCCGATGATGGAACTCGGCGGCGACTTCGTTGATTTTCTTTACGACGAGGAGAATCACACGCTCGGCTTTTTTATCTGCGACGTTTCCGGTCACGGAGTTTCGGCGGCGCTTCTCGCTTCCATGGTCAAGATGTCTTATCCCAATTGGAGATCGTATATTCAAAATCCGGAATATGGTTTGACTCAAATCTACGAATCCCTTTGCGGAAAATTCGCGGGTCATTTTATCACGGCCATTCTCGGGACGCTCAACGTCAAAACGGGCGAGGGGAGAATGACGAACGCGGGTCATTGCCCTCCCGTGTTGTTGAAAAACGGCAAAAAGCCCCAGGTTTTCAATCGAACCGGCGCCTTGCTTACGGATCTGATCGCTCTGAAACTCGAAACGATTCCGTTTCATTTGGACGAAGGCGACAGGCTCGTGTTGTACACGGACGGAATCATAGAAGCGTTTAGCGAACGTAAGGAGATGTTCACCGAAGAACGTCTTCTCGCTCTTTTGGATTCCAGCGAAAACAAAACATTAAGCGAACTCTGTCAAAACGTATTCTCCGAAGTGAACCGATTTATGGGAACCGCCCACGACGGATTTATGGACGATCTTACCATTCTCGCTCTCGAAAGAAGAATTCCTTTTTCCTAATAAACCGAAACGTGTTTTTCGGTTTATTTCCGGCGCTGGGCCGCCAAGCAAAACCCTCCGATCGATTCTTAAAATAAATTGTCAAAAAAAATAGTTCGGATAGAAGTGTAAACGTCATTCACGGGAGATTATTATCTTATGAAAGTCGCAGCGACTTATTCTTTGTTATTGGCCGAAGACGACGAAAGCAACGCGGAACTTTTGATCCGTCATTTGGAACGATACAACTTCGACGTGGATCACGTCGTCGACGGAATCGCCGCGGAAATCAAACTGAGAAAGACGCGTTATGACCTCATTCTAACGGACAACCGTATGCCGAAGTTGAGCGGTTTGGATCTTTTGGAAAGAATTCCCGAAACCAACCGTACGACTCCGATCATTTTCCTGACCGTAAGCAACGAAAGAGATACGATCATACAAGCGGCGCATAATAAAAGACTTGTGGCTTATCTTTTAAAACCGATCGACACTCAGGTTCTGATCGAAAAAATCTGCAGCGCACTCGGAGTTCGAGTGGATTCCCTGATCGATAAGAAGGAGTATCCCTTCGAAATTCTTCCGTTTACGAACACGGATCAAGGAATCGGAGTGGGAATCGAACTGAAAGGTTGTCCTTACGGAAGAAGTATCGAAAAACTCGTTCAGGAAATTTCTTTTTTCCTAAAGGAGCTTCCTTCTTTACGAAGCATCTTAATCAAAGTGAATCCCGAATTCTTTTATTTTAAGAACGGGGGACAATTACTTTCTTCCCTTCGCGATCGTTTAGCGATCAAATACGAAATCAGAAAAGAAGACATCATCATTCAGGCGGAACATTAATCCGAACTTCCTTTCGAACTTCCGTGAAAAAAATGGAACCTCGTTTATCGCTTTTGGTCAGAGGTTTAGAAAATGGGAGGAATCCAATGAAAGGATTTTTAAAAGTTTCCGGTCTGATTCTTGTAGCGGCCGCATTGTTTGCGGGAGGTTGTAGATATTACAAGTCTCCCGAAAAAAGAGCGGAGTTTGTGGTTAAGAAGATCACTTCGGAATTGGATCTGAACGATTCTCAAAAGCAAGTTCTCAACCGCATCAAGGACGAGATTCTTACCAAGAGAAAAGATCTGAAATTGCAAGGACCGAGAATTCCGGCCGAAGCGCTTGCAGAATTTCGTCAGCCCGCTTTGGACGAGAAAAAAATAAACAAGTCGTTCGAACTTGAGATGAACAAGATGACCGAGATGAGAAGTTTCATGACTAAAAAGGCGATCGAGTTTCATGCGGTTCTCACTCCGGAACAAAGAAATAAACTAGTGGATTTGATTACAGAGTTTCAACAGAAACACCGTCATCATGATGACTGAATCTGAGTTTACAGAAATCGTAAGTTCCACAAGGGACATTGTCCTCTCTGCGATAGAAAAAAATCTCGCAGAGAGGTTTTCTTATGCCATAGACGACGTGGCGCAAGAAACCTATTTTCGCGCGTACAAAGCCTTAAAGAAGGATCAGTTTCGCAAAGAATCAAAACTGAGTACCTGGTTGTACGCGATCGCCAGAAACGAATCCCTTAGAATGAACGATAAACTGCGAAGAGAGGAAGAGAGAGCTGAGAAACTGGCCAAGTCGAAAAAAGAGGAAGACTTCCTCACGGGCCATTCTAACCTGAACGGGAATTCGAAATATTCCGAACAGAATTCTCAGGAAGTGATCGGGATGTTGCGCTCTCTTTTGGTAAAAATTCCCGATAAATACAGAAGGGTTCTCGAATTCTATCTTGCGGGCTATTCCGAAAAACAAATCGCGGAAACGATGGGCGTAAAACCCGGAACCGTCAAGTCGAGAGCGGCCAGAGGAAAAGAGATGATGAAACGAGTTGGAGCAAAGGAGAAATTTTATGACTAATAAGAACACTTCTCCTATGGAGGGAGAAATCCTGAAAAGAAAAAAGGATCAGGATTGGGTGAACAACATCACTTCGAACGTGATTCGAAGAGATAAAAAAGAGACGAGAAACAAACGCATGTTAGGCGCTTCTCTCGTTTTGTTTTTGGGACTGAGCGCTTACGCGGGTTTTTGGTTCCAGGATTCCGATATGGATATGCGGGACTCCGATCTTTTGAGCATCGGGGTTTTTGAGGAGTTGGAAAGCGCACTGAATAAATGATCGGTGCGTTTTTGTAAGATTACTTTTCGAAATTTCCGGAAGGATCTCGGATGATTTTTTCCTTCGGCCATACGCTTGGGAACGTATAACCGGGGCCTTTGACGTATTTGAATTTCCCGGATTTTCTTTCCTTGAGAATCGAAATAGACGCGGTGTTCCATCCACGATCCGTTCACCGCTCCACCTTCCGCAAAAATAAAAAGTAACTTTAACGTATTTGCACTCCTTCCGTGATCCCTTCTCCGGGAAACAAGACTACCTCGTCGCCTTCTCCGAGTCCTTCCCGGATCAACGCGTTCTCTCCGCTTCTCGATTCTAATATTACTTTTGTCTTATGAACCTTGTTCTTCGACACTCGAAACACGAACCAATCCTCTCCCTCTCGAAACAAGGCCGCGGTCGGCGCGATGATTTGATTCTCCTTTTTTTCGCTTACGATTTTGCACCGGACTTGAAACCCTTCTCCCATTTCCGAAGGAGGATTAAAATCCACGATGGCTCTGACTCTTTGTTCTTCCACGCCTAAGGAGGAAACTTTCGTAAACGCGGCGGGTTCCACGAGTTTGAGTTTGCCTTCGAGTTTTTCTCCGCCCCATCCTTCGATTTCTACGACGTTGCCCGGATGAAGATGAACCGCTTCTTGTGTGAGAACTTCCACGGCGATTTCCATCTGATCGGTGTTGCCCACTTCGAGAAGAGGACCTCCCATTTCGATCGGACCTTCGCTTTCTCTGAGAACTTTCAGCACCTTACCGTTGATAGGCGACGTCACGGTCCGATCGTAATCCCATTTTACGACCGCAAGAATTTCTCCTTTTGTAACGGATTCTCCCGCGTGTTTGTGGATTCTTTTTAGAACTCCGTTTACGGGAGAATAGATCGTAAACTTTTCACGAACCCTCGTGATCCCTTCCTCTTCCACGATCTGTTGATACGTTCCTCGGATCACTTTTGCGGTTTCCGAAACGACCGGTTTGGGTCTGAGCAAAAACCACAGGAACAAGATCACAATCAAAACGATCGCGCCGATTCTGAATCTTCGATCCGAAAGAATTTTATCCAATGTCTGCTTTAAGTCCATGATTATTCCCTGATCTTCAATACGCTGAGAAGATCCATCGTTTTTATCTTAGAATACAATATGAAGTAACTGAGAACCGCGGTTCCCAAGGTCGTAAAAATCGCGATGACATAGGTTCGATAGGATATGATCAAAGGAATTTTAAAACCTTCCGTTTCGACCGTGTTCATCAGAAGATAAGCGCACGAATAACCCAATACACATCCGATCGGTAAGGACGCGAGAATTTCGAAACCCAATTCTCCGGCGAGGATCCGAAACACTTCTTCTTTAGTAAAACCTAATATTCTTAAACTGCCGAGTTCGAAAATTCTTTCCGAAAGAGAGATCATCGCCGTATTGTAGACGACCCCGATCGAGATGACCGCCGCGAATACGAATAGAATCACCGTGGTTGCGAGCGTGCTTCTCGCCATCGTATCGGAAAAAACTTTTAGACTTCCTTCTCTTGTGGAGATGCCCGAGATTTTCGGAACTTCCTTCAGTCTGGAAAGAAGATTCGATTCTTCCTTTGCGTCCGTTCGGAGCGCGATGAGGTTTATACTTTCGCCTTCTCCGAGAAGTCGGTTGACCGCGAGGAGATCCATGTAAGCGCCTTGACCCAATAATTCTTCCACGAGTCCGTCCACGCGAACGACGATCTTCTTTCGATTTCCTTCGAGGACTTCCATTTGGATCTGTGAGCCGGTTTTGATTCCGAGTTTTTGGGCCACGTTCTCGTTTAAGAAAATTCCGGAACTTGGCGGCGTTAATATGTTTCTTTTTTTTCCAACGAGTCTTCTGAGTTTTGCGTCGCTCGGAATTCCTTGTAAGGAAATTTCTTTCGAAAGATGACCGACTCGGATTCGGATCGGAATCATTCTATAACCTTCGGCGGAAAGAACACCCGGATCGTTTTTGAATTCGTCCACCGCAGTTTTGGAAACCGGCCCTAAAAAGGAAACGGTGACCGATTCTCTTTGCAAAAGATTGAATTGAATTTCGATCATCGCGTTGACCGCGTCCGTGGAAAACATTCCCAATACCATGATCATAACGGATGTGGAAATTCCCAGGATCGAAATCAAGGTTCTCGCGGGACGTCTCGTCAGGTTTCTAAGAATCATCCTGGATTGTGTGGAAAGAAATTTCGTATAGGTTTCGATCGGATTCTTTTTAAAACTCGCCGGAACGGGAGGTCGCATCGCTTGCGCGGGATCTAATTTAAGAATTTTGAATATGGAATACGAGGTTCCCAAGGCGCCGGAAAAAATTCCGATTGCGATTCCGATCAACGCCAAACTGGGATCGAATCGAAAATCCAAATGCGGAAATCGGTAATACTCCGAATAAAGATTCGTCATCGCTCCTCCGAGCCAAAATCCGATCACCACACCGAGAACGGAACCGAGTCCGCTGATTACGGATATGATCTTCAGATAATGACCCGCGATTTCCATATCAGAATATCCTAATGCTTTGAGCGTCGCGATCTGTTCGCGTTCCTGCGCGATGATCCGAGTGGAAACGATATGCAAAAGAAATGCGGCGACTCCCAAAAAAATCATGGGAAGAGTATAGGCCATGGTTCTCAGTTGTTTGAACTCGTCCCTCAAAAAAGAATGGGAAGGAAGTTTGTCCCGATCATACGCTCCGAATCCTCCATAGGGTTCGAGAATTTGATCCATTCTTTTCAAGACGGAGGTTCTTTTCGCTTCGGGTGCGAACGTAAACACAACGTCGTTGAACGCGCCGATCATCCCGAAGGCGTTTTCCATTCCTTTGCGATCCATCCAAAGAATTCCGAAGTGTTTGTCGTCGGGAAGAGGATTGGTTCCTCGAAAGATATAAACGTATTCGGGTGACAAAGCGATTCCGACCACGGTGAGAATTCTTTTTTCTCCTTCCAAAATTCCGACGATCTTGTTTCCGGGCACGAGTTTGTTGGAGATCGCAAAGGCTTCGCTTAACAAAACCTCCGATTCTCCTTTCGGAAGTCTGCCCGATCGAAGATAAGGAACGTTGATTCCTTCGGTCAGAGAAACGAACCTTCCCGAAGTGGGCAAGGTTTCATTCGGAATATCTAATACGGCTTCCTGAACGATTCTCGTGCGCGCCGCGCCGATTCCGGGAATGTCGGAAAGATCTTTCAGGATCGATTCGGGAGCGCGCTTTAAGGAAACGAATCCTTGTGCGAAATAAGAGGAGGCGTAGAATTTTTCCCGCGCGGAAAACAAAGAATCATACGCGCTTCTCGAAGCGATAAAAATTCCCACACCGGCCGCGACGACCAACGCGATCGTGATCCCTTGCGTCTTTAAGGTTCTCATTTCCCGAAACACTTTTCGATCGAGAATTTTCACCAGTTCAATTCTCCCGATCTTTTTTTACGGGAATTTTTTTTGTTCGAGATCACGGAACCGTCCCGCATCTCGACGACTCGATCGGCCATCTGCGCGATGATCGCGTTATGCGTGATTACCACGGTCGTCGTCCCGAGCTCCGAGTTCACTTTTGAAATCGCGTCGAGTACGATTCTCCCCGTTTTAAAATCCAAGGCGCCCGTGGGTTCGTCGCAAAGAAGAACGTCCGGTTTTTTCGCGATGGCTCTTGCGATCGCGACCCTTTGTTGTTCTCCTCCGGATAACTGAGCGGGAAAATGATCCTTTCTTTCCAAAAGATCCACGAGCCCCAACGCCTCTTCGGCGTTCATCGGATCGGAACTCAACTCGGTCACGAGGGAAACGTTTTCCAAAGCGGTTAGACTCGGAATTAGATTATAAAATTGGAATACGAATCCGATATGATTTCTCCGGTAAAGAGTGAGGTTCGTATCGTCCGAAGAGAATAGGTCTTGATTTTGGAATTTTACCGTTCCCGACGTGGGCGTGTCCAATCCGCCGAGAATATTCAAAAGAGTGGATTTACCCGAACCGGAAGGCCCTAAAAGAACGACGAATTCTCCCGAATTCAATTCCAGATCCACGGAGTGAAGCGCGGGAACTTCGACTTCGCCCATCTTGTATATCTTTCCGATGTTGCGGGCTTGAAACACGATCTCGGATTTTTTCCGTTTCTGGGTCATCGTCGGGGCCAAGTTGATCCTTTTTCGGAAAGAGAAAAGAAAAATAATTTCTTTCAAAATTGATTTCGATCATAAGAATTTTGTTTTGTAATCCTGGATTTGGTTAAAATATTCTTTCCTTATGCCGCCGATCGGTCCTCCTCATCATCCGGGTCTGCCCATTCCCGAGATTTCGTTTACGATCACTTTTTTTTCCATCTGCATTCTTTGGTTTAAAAGAAACCGATTTTCCTTCGATCGATGGTTCGTCTTTTTTCTTTTGGCCCTGAGTTGTCTTCACTTGGCGCATCTGCTTCGAAGAGGTTTCGGTAAGGCCTATTTCGATTTCTTTCATATTCCGCAACTTTTGTTCGGGCCTTTGTTCTTTTTATATCTCAAGGACATTTTAGGAATCGGGGTCAAAAAGAAGGTCTGGATTCATTTTATTCCGTATCTGTTTTTTACGGTTTTGTTTTTGATTTTGAAAATTCTCCCCGATACGGACGGCGCCTATTCGTTGTTTTTCGGACCGGAAGGTTGGGGTTTGAAAATCTCCACGTTCGTTTCTTTGATCGGTTATTCTATATTCAGTTATTGGAATGTTTCTCGCGTCGAACGGGAGAATGTGGACCCGGTTTTGGAATCTCTGCAATGGACTTGGCTCAAGATTTTGATCGTCCTAGTTCTGGGAATCGTTACGTATCACGGTTTGACTTTTTTCTGGAACGATTCTCGTCCGTCTCCGCCTTTGTCCCCGCAGGGATCGGGATGGGATGGATCTCCGCTTCCACCGCAGGGCGCGGGACCGGAAGGACATCTTTCCGGATTTCCGCCGGGTCTTGGGTCGGGAGGACCGCCGCGGGGAGGAATTCCTTCGATCCGAGGTTGGGACGTTCTTGTGTTTACGATTCTATTCTCCCTTTTTGGAATCCGTCAGAGTATGATTCATTCCGCGTGGTTGCTCGGACAAAATCTCTCTTCCGATCTTGTCAAAAAAAGAAAGTATGAACGTTCCGGTTTGGAAGAAGGAAGGCTTAAGAATTACGTTCAAATCGTTCAGGAACATATGAAGACGGACAAACCCTATCTCGACAGCGAATTCTCCCTCGATCATTTGGCGGATCGTTTGAATTTTCCGAGGGCGCATATCACCCAGGCTCTGAGCGAGATTTTGGAAACAAATTTCTACAACTTCGTGAACGAATACAGAGTGAACGAATTCATTCGGCTCGTGGATTCTTCCCCGGAAGAAAAAATCGCGGTTCTCAGTTTGGCTTTTGACGCGGGGTTTAATTCCAAATCCACGTTCAATCAATCCTTTAAAAGAATTATGGGAACGACGCCTTCTCTGTATTTGACCGAAAAAAGACAAAAAAAAGAGTCTTAGCCGATTTGTTCGGTCGACGATTTTCGTCCCTTGCCTTATACTCAAGTGCCATTGAAAAGGGCGTTCGCATGTCCGGACGTTCAAAAAAAAGGAGAAAACATGATTCAAAAAGCGATTCTAATATTACTGATCACGGCTTCTTTCGTAGTCTGCAAAAAGGATTCCAACAGCAACGACGATCTTACGATCGCGACCTTAGGAGTGATTGCGGCTACCGGATTCTGTAACGGAAATCTTGCAACGACGGGAACGACCGTTTCCAAAAGTAGCGCGACCGTGGATTCCACTTCCGGTTGTGTGACCGGCGTGACGACTTGTATGGATACCGCTCTTCCGTCTTGGATCAAGGATAACTTCAAATGTTCCACGGCTTTCGTTTCCGGTTCGAGTTACGTATTCAAATCTCAGAATGTTCCGAATACGAAAAGTTATTACTATGGCACGACTTCCCCTTTGTTCGAGGCCCTTCCTTCCGGTAACACTCCCGCAGGAAACAATTCCATCAGCGCTCAAAAATTGGTTTATGTGATTCCTTCCTCTCCGACAAAAGGAACGGGAACCGTGAGCACACAAGGCGGACTTGTGGCGATCGGAATCACCGTGAACGGTCTTGCAATCTTCAACAACGCCGCGGCTCCTCCCGATAATCTTTCCGTAGAAGCGATGACGTTCGACAATTTCGGCGGTCACCCGCAAAACCAAGGTGTTTATCACCACCACGCGGCCGTTACGAAAGTTAGTAACAACGACGCGAATCTGATCGGAATCATCTTAGACGGTTATGCGGTTTACGGCGAAAAATGCGACAACGGAACCGCTGCGACGGGAGACGATTTCTTTCCTAATGATTTGGACTCTTTACACGGCCACACAAAAGTTACGACTCACTTTTCGACTCCGACCTATCACTATCATTACGTATTGGATTCGACCGCAACGATCAAGACTCTGATGGGTTCTTATTTTTACGGTGTCATCGGAAGTGTTTCCAACTAAATCTCTTTTCGTTCTTTCGATTTTCTTGACTGTCGTTTTCACGAGCGGCTGTCAAGAAGGGGAAACGATCGATCAAACCGACCCGAACCTGATCGAATATCAGGATCGGGTTTTTTATAAACAAAAACCGTTCACCGGTTTTCTCAAAAACGAAATCCCCGCGTTAGGAGAAATCCAAACGACCCAGTTTCGAAACGGATTCGCCGATGGAGAATTTATTTCCAAGAACAGGGAAGGTTTCGTTTTAGAAAAAAGATATTTCAAAAAAGGTCTTAAGGAAGGAATTCACAGATCCTGGTTTCCGAACGGAAACAACCGGATGTATTCCGAATTTCGTTCCGGTAAATACGTAAACGATCGTTGGGAATGGTACGATACGGGCAAACCCTATCTTTACGAGAAGTTCGACGAAAACGGAAAGTTGATCGTCGCCAAAAAATGGAATCGAAACGGACAGATTTATATGAACACCGTGATCGCGGTGGACGGAAGTTCCGTGGGTTTGCCGGGAAGTAAAATCTGCGAACCGATCCGAAAGACGGAATGATTTCTATGAAACAAATTATAAAATTAGTATATTCTATTTTTTTGTTATTCTTTGCGGTTTCCTGCGGAGATCAACAGGAGAAATTCTATCCCGAGTTGACGTATTCGTCCGCGCCGAAGGCGGGAATTCTCCCTTATTTTAAAAGCGAAGTCATGGACCCTTTTTGGCCCGAAGAGAACGGAAAACTTCCCGAGGATCTCAAAAAGGTTCCCGAGTTCTCGCTCGTTTCCCACGAAAACCGGGAATTCAACAATCGAAATTTCAAGGATAAATACACGTTAGTCACATTCTTCTACGCGAAGTGTAAGGGGATCTGCCCGATGATTACCCGAAACATGATGAATTTTATTCCGAAGATCGAGGATCAATCGGATCTTCAGATCGTTTCGATTTCGGTGAACCCGGAACTCGACACCGTGGAGGTTCTTAAAAAATTCAGAAACCAATATAGAATCCGTCAGGAGAATTGGGTTTTTCTCACGGGTGCAAAGAAAACGATCTACAACATGGCGCGGAACCAATTCGGCGCGGACATAAAAGTCATCCAAGGAAAGGACGATCTCAACGACTTCGTTCATACGGAGAACGTTTATCTTCTCGATAAGAAGAATTATCTGCGCGGAGTTTATCGCGCCAAGGGTTCGGGGGATTTGGAAAGACTCAAAATCGAACTGAATACTTTGCGGGAATCCGATCGGAAAAATCTTTCGATGTTGTAGTCGGGGTTTTGCCGCCTGCGTTCTTTCGTTTCTTTGCGGTTTCGAACTTGGAACGTTCGACAAGGTTCTCAGTGAAAAATAAAATTCTTTCCGTTCTTTTTCCATTCTTCCGAAAAAAAATCTTAAAAAACGTTCCGTGCGATTCTTCCCCGGAACCGTTTCCAGCGAGGGAGAGTTTTCCCCTCGCAGGAGTAAGAAGAATGAAAAACTTAGCGCATATCATTCTGGACGGAAATCTCACTTCCGATCCGGAAATCAAAACTCTCGGCAACGGCAAAAGCGTCGCGACCTTTACTTTAGCGGTCAATCACGACTATCGATCCACGCCGGAAGATCCCGGCGATGTTTCCTTTGTGGATATAGAAATTTGGGAGCGTCAGGCGGTGAACGCATTCCCCGTTTTTATTCCCCAAACGAAAAAATCCCACTCCCCAACACGTTTCTTCGAAACGTCCTTGGCTCGTCGATTTTTTCCCATGTCCATAAAAACGGGGAATGCGTTGACCGCCTGACACCAACTAAAGAGCCTTCGCCAAAAGTATCCTCCACCAAAAACAAATCTTCTAAACTAAAACCTTTCACAGCTAAAGATCGTTTTAACTCTAAGTTCCCTCATATTAACATTAACTACTATACTAATCTTACAAAGTCTCTATTAACTAACTTCTACCCAAAGACTTGTCCTACCTGTAATGTTCTCTTAACTAAAGATATCTCTACTAGAGAGAATGCGATTCTTTGTCCTGAATGTAACTATCATGGATCGAGAACTGTTGGAACACCATTACATCATCTGAAAGTACCTTTATGGACTTTCTCTTATATATTAATAGAAGCTATCCAAAGATTTCCATTAGGTTTATCTTCTGCTGAGATACAAAGGAAATTGTGTGTAAGTAATACAACTGCACTTCTTTTAAAACGACGCTTACAAGTGTTTCTTTCCGAAATGATTCCTTCGGTAAAAGCTCTTATGGTAGAGGATATTAAGAAAGCCTGGAAAGGTAAAAATCTGCCAGAATCAGGCGATTTAAGCAAGTTTATCGAAGGTAAACCAGTTGTTCACACCGATACTTTAGCTCTGTTTAGCGCAACACAACGTAGTAATGGTTATTTAGCTAGAAGGAAGCACAATGGACAAACAGCTAGTATCTATTTAACAGACAAGGTAGCTGAGAAGAAAGGTGTTTATCAAATTGGAAGTTTAATCAACACGATCGCTATTAAAGGAAGAGGTATTATTTTAAATTCTGTTCCTGATCAGAAACAAGCGACTCTACATCCTCTCTTTGATTTTCTTCCTGAGAATACTCCTTTGTTCGCTGATGAAGGTTATCCTTGGATGAATCGATACAATAGAAACTTCAGATCAATTAACCATTCTGCTAGAGCTAAAGACGGTAAGAGAAGTATATGGGCTAAGAATCGTTGGAGTAAAGATGGGATTAATAACCAAACGTCAGAGGGTACACAACGTTCCATCAAATATTCTTTCTTAGCATCATACAGTTATTTTAAACCTGAGAACAGTCAGCTTTATTTAAATGAATATTCAGCATTAAAAGCTATTCGAGTGTATGGTTTAGATGAGCTAATTCGGGTTTATGGTAAATCAAAATCAAAACCTCGCTCCCTTAGACTACAGAAATTGGGGAATGTAGAAGAGAGATGTGAACGCGCACGAATACTTAAAAAAAGGGAAGAAGGCGACCGTCATCGGAGAACTTCGTCAGGATCGTTGGAAGGCTCAGGACGGAAGCAATCGAAGCAGAATGAAAGTGGTGGGTCATACGGTTCGGTTCGACGGTCTTCCGAGCAGAAAGGAAAGGGAGGCCGCGTAGAAAACGGCAAATCGATCGTAAGGGGAGAATCGGATTCTCCCCTTGTTCGTATGTGCGCCTGCGCGTTCGTATGTTTGCACTCGAGCTTCGGTGTTCCGATATATTATAAAATCGGAATTCTTTTCCAACGGCTCCAAAATAAGGAAGCCGGAAATGCGATCAAATACATGATAAAACCGTAAAGTAAAATCGAAATCAAAACCTTCGGATCCCCGGATTGTTCCTGCGCAAGCAAAAGCGCCAGGGAAAGATTTCGAATTCCGCTTACGATTCCGATACTCCTTCTGTCCTCGGATTTTTCCCGAAAGAGATAAAGTCCGCTCGTAAAAGAAATTCCGATCAAAAGAAAAAGAACGATCCAAACCGGGATTCCGAATTCCAGAATTTCCCGCCAATATTTGAATCCGAGATAAAAAATGGAAACGGCCAGAGATATATTACTGATTCTTAATAGATAGGGAAGAATCTTCAGCGCTTGTTTTTCCTTTTTTCTACGAAGCCAAATTCCGACCCCGAGCGGAAATCCGAAAAAAACAAGACCGATCGTCAATAGTTTCGGTAGAGAAGAAAAGGTTTGTCCGAGTTCCGAAAACGAACTTCCGGAATAAAGGGTCAATAAAAGCGGCGCTGTAAAAAGACTTATAAAATTCAATAGGCTGAGTAGAACGGCTCCGGTCGCGGGAGCTCCTTTCGCTTTGAGAATAAAAAGTCCCGCCGAAGCTCCTCCGCCGGAACTGGCGCTGAGAAAAATTCCCAAGCTGACCGAGTAAGAAAGCGAGAATATTTTACAAAGAAAAAACGCAAGAATCGGGAGCGCGATTAAGTTGAGCAGACAAACTCCGAAGCCGGTGAGCGCGGTTTTCCGAATCGAATCCAAGGATTCCGGGATCAATTCCAATCCGAGAGAACTCATGGAGGAAAGCGCCAATACGATGAGTGCGGCTTCTAACATGTTTTTGTAAGATTCTTATGTTCCTTAAAAAAGCAATCAAAGATGATCTTTGGACCGATTCGGTAGTCCAAGAAAGTGGGAGTTCCTACATTTTCGAAGAGGCTGGGGAGCCTTTGTGGTAATTGTTAAAAACGAAGGAGTTCCTACACCGGTTGGAACGACAAATTCTCCATTTCCAATGGACTGGAGTCGAATTTCAAAAACCTTGGTTCTAGGAGTTCCCACATTTTCCGGTAAGGCGACAACTTCGGTTGTATTCCGGCTGTTCTTCCCGAAAACGAAGGAGTTTCTACATTTTCAAAAACGCTATGAGTTCTCGCAAAATTACGATCCTACAAATCCAAGAGCCGAGCCGCTCGATTTCTTCCTTAACCCGAATTCCAGAAGAAGAATTGTCCGGGTACAGAAGCCGACTTCCACAAGGATCCAAAGAAGAAGTGGACTGCGACGAGGATACGGTTTTGTTTGTTCACCCCGGATTCAAACCTTTGAACTTTGAAAAAACGCGGGAACTCCTCGAACTCCCCGAAAACGAAATGATTCCCGTGGTCGCCGTCGACGCCCAAGGACAAATTCTCATGCAGGCGTTCGGAAACAAAGAAAGTCAAAGGCTTACTTTGGAAACCGGATTCGCCCATTACTTCAGCCGATCCAGAAATCAACTCTGGAAAAAAGGGGATACCTCGGGACATACTCAAAAAATTCTCGGGATTCTCACCCCGCCGGATCGCAGTTTTTTGGTCTATCAAGTGGAACAGGAAGTGGCGGCCTGTCACGAAGGATACTACAGTTGTTTTTTTAGGGAAAGAACTTCCGGAGGAGAATGGAAACCGCTTCCGGTTCCCAGAAATTTTCTTCCAGAAAAGAATTAAAATTACATTCTGACCCTGGATCGTTTTGAAAACCTGTCGAAGGAATAAATGGAATTATGAATCTTAAGAAACTTTTGATTTTCTCCGGACTTACGCTCGGAGTTTTACTTTTGATCGGGATCACCACCTTCTTCGTCGTAGACGAACTCAAAGGAGGAGCGGTCGGATCCGGTCAGACCAAAATCGATCTTCTCATCGAATCCGGCGACACCCCCGGAAAGATCGTGGAAACTCTTTCCACACACGGGATGATCAAGTCCACGAAATACTTTCTTTACTTGGTGCGTTTTACCCGAAGCGCGGGAAAGATCAAACAAGGTCTTTACGAGATCAACGACGGAATGGATTCGAGAAAAATTCTTCAGGTGATTACCGAAGGAAAAGTCAAACTCGTAAACTTCACCATTCCCGAAGGTTATAACAACCGTCAGATCGGAGATCTTCTCGCATCCAAAAAGATCATATCCAAACGTCAGGATTTTCTTTTGGCCGCGAGCGAACCGGAACTCTTAAGAGAATTTAAAATCCCCGCTTCTTCCGCGGAAGGATATTTATTTCCGGAAACTTACAGCGTTCCGATCAATTTTCCCGTGGATAAAATCGTAAGAATGATGATCAAAAGATTCTATGTTAGATCCTCCAAGATCGACAAAGCAAAGAATCTTTCCCCTGCGGAACTTCATAAATTCGTAATTCTCGCTTCGGTCGTAGAAAGAGAAGCGAAACGAAACGAGGAAAGACCTTTGATGGCGGGAGTATTCAACAACCGTCTGAAACGCGATATGCCCCTCGAATCCTGCGCGACGATTCAATATCTTTTTGACAAACCTCATAGCCGTATTTTCGAAAAGGACCTAAAGATCGTTTCTCCGTACAATACGTATTTAAACAAGGGATTCCCGCCCGGACCGATTTCCAATCCCGGATTTCCCGCGCTCGAAGCCGCGTTTTATCCGAAAGAATCCGAATATCTATTCTTCCTTTTGAAAGGGGACGGGTATCACTACTTCGCAAAAACCCTCAAGGAACATTTGGAAGCGAAGAAGAAATACATAGACGTTCTTTACGACTGAAATCGGAAATCTTATACCAAGCCTGAGATTCCGAAAATTCTTCTGTACAGAAAAGGGATTTTATGACCGAATTTCAAATTGAGAGTACAATACGATGAATTCGGATCTTGAAATCAAAAACGTCACTCAAGAATTGATGGAAGTCCAAAGGGCTCTGAACGTGTTTCGAGAGAAACAGAAAAACAGGGAATCCTTGGACGACGCGGCGATCGAGTTCGTGACCAAGGCGGACTTGGTCATTCAAAGAGCCGAAAGAAACGAAATCTTTCTTTCGGACGATCAAAAGAGAAGAATCAAAAACAATCTTCTCCGAATCCGCGCTTCCTTGGTACGCAATCAAGCCTCCTAAATCCTTTTTGACACCGTAGGCCCGTAAAAATAGCGTATCTCCAGTGGAAAAGATTGAAGTTGGAGTGATCGCGGCCGCGGGAAAAGGGACGAGAGCCTATCCCAGAACTACCTTCATTCCCAAACCCTTATTCGAATTTCAGGGCAAAACGATCCTAGAACGCAACGTCGAGCTGATGCAGAGCACGTTCAAGGTCAAAAAGATTTACGTTTTAGTCGGTCACCTCAAAGAGATGGTGATTTCCGAAATCGAAAAAATCCAAAACAAATATAAGAACATAGAAATCATTCCATCCCCTTGGACCACAAAAGGGCTCGCGAGCGATATCGCCAGTCTCGAATCTCAAATCCATTCTCCGTTTATCACCATTCTCGGGGACGAGTTTTACTTTCATCCCGATCATAAAAAGTTCACGGATACGTTCCGCAAATATCCGAAGCTCGTCGCTTCCATCGGAGTTCAAAAGACTTCTCTTCTTTCGAGAATCAGAAAGAATTATTCCGTGGAACTCAAAGGGGATCGAATTCTCGAACTCGTGGAAAAACCTTCCGATCCTCCGAACGATCTTTTGGGTTTGGGAAGTTATCTTTTTACTCCGGCCTTTTTCGAATATTTCAAGAAGACTCCGCCTTCCGCAAAAAGCGGAGTGATCGAAATCACCGACGTGATCGATCATATGGCAAAGGACAGCGGAAAGGTCTACGCGACTTCTTTGAACGTGGAATACTTCAACATCAACTCGATGCAGGATTATCACCACGCGGTGTATGAGATCCGTAACGAGGAATTCGCCCGTTTTAAAACGACTTTGATCGTTCCTACCAAGAACAACGAAAGATCGATCGCGGACGTGATCGTGGATTTTCAGGGAAAGGTGGACGAGATCATCGTGGTCGACGCGGGTTCGACGGACAAAACATTAGAAATTTCTAAAAAAGAAAAAGCTAAAGTGATTTCCTATCGACCCGAAAAGGAATCGGCGGAAAACGCGGATCTTTTCGGCGACCAGATACGTCGAGGGATCGACGCCGCGTCGGGGGATATCACGATCGTCGTCACTCCGGACGGTTCTTACCGATCCAAGGATTATCCGAAACTTCTGGAATACTTAAAAGACTCGGACATGGTGATCGGGACGAGAACCACAAGACAGATGATCGAACAAGGTTCCAATCTTCTGCCCGGAGTCCGCGTAATCAATTTGATTCTCGGCAAACTCATCGAGGTTTTTTGGTGGGGAATGGAGCCGCGTTTTACGGACGCGATGTGTTCTTACTTTGCGATCTGGAAAGATTCTTATAAAAAGATCGAGCCGGATCTGGAAATGAAGGATCAGAGAATCATTCCCGAGTTGATGATGGAAACGGTTCGTTCCTATATGCGTTGTATCGAAATTCCGATTTCGTATTATCGCCCGATCGAATCGGTGAAAAAGAACATGACCCGGGAATTCTTTTCCGTAGTTCGTCTGATGCTCAAGAAAAAATGGTTCTGAAATTGAACCGCAAATCGATTTAGAATTTCGTAATTTTAGAATATAGAAAAGGGATATTTATGGCAAAGAAAGTTTTAGTAACCGGCGGTTGCGGATTTTTAGGATCTCACGTTTGCGAAACGTTTCGTAAACAGGGTTGGGACGTAATCAGCTACGATAGTATGACCAAATACGAACTGAAAAGAACCGGTTACGGCACCGAAGCCACGAGAGAATACAACTGGAATTATCTTCAGGCGCTCGGAGTCACAATGGTCAAGGGCGACATTCGAAATCTGGAACACCTTTTGGACCGCACCACCGGTTGCGACTTTATCGTTCACACCGCGGCGCAACCCGCGATGACGATTTCCTGGGAAGACCCCGAACTCGACTTCAGCACAAACGTATTAGGAACTTTTAATGTTCTTGAGGTCGCTCGTAAAAGAAACATTCCCGTAGTAAACACGAGCTCCATTCATGTTTACGGAAATTCCATCAACGACACTTTGAAAGAAGGCGCGACTTCTTACGAAAGAACTCCCGTCGCGATCGGCGAGGATCAACCCGTGATGGTCGGAGAGATTTCTCCTCTGCACGCTTCCAAGATGAGCGCGGAACATTACGTGAGAACGTATGTAGACATGTATAAGGTTAAGGCGGCTTCTTTCCGTTTTACCGGAATCTACGGCGAACGCCAGTTCGGCGGAGAGGATCACGGTTGGGTCGCGAACTTCGCGATTCGTTCCGTGTTCGGTTGGCCTCTTCGAATTTTCGGAACCGGTAAACAGGCTCGCGATATTCTTTACGCGGCGGACGGAGCGGAAAGTTATCTTCGTTGGTTTGAAAATCCGACTCCGGGCGTTTTTAACATCGGAGGCGGTCCGGATCACAAGATTTCTTTATTAGAATGCATTCATATGATCGGAGACATTCTCGGCAAAAAACAGGAGATCCAATTCGACGTGGAAAGACCGGGAGATATGCGCTACTTTATCTGCGATATCACTCGTGCGAAGAAGTTCGGATTCGATCCTAAGTTTAAACCGAAAGAAGGCGTGGAAAGATTGATTCGTTGGATCGAAGCCGATAAGTCCGTATTCGAAGTTAAAAAATGAAGAATCTGGTCGTAATTCCGGCTTACAACGAAGAAGAAACCATTCAAGAAGTCGTGGAGAGGGCGCTCGTTCATTCGGACGTCCTCGTCGTCGACGACGCGTCCAAGGACAAAACTCCGGACATCCTAAAGAAGCTGATCAAAAAACATCCTAAGAAGTTGTTTACGATTCGCCACGAGAAGAACACCCATATCCCCGGCGGTATTCAAGACGGGATGAAGTTCGCCGTCGAAAAAAAATACGATTCGGTCGTTACGATGGACGCGGGTCTTTCGCACGATCCTTCCAAACTTCCGGAGTTCATTCAAACCGAAGCGGATCTTGTGATCGGAAGCCGAGTAACTTCGGACGGGGTTCCGCTTTACAGAAAGCTAATCTCTTTTCTCGCCGCAAAGGTGATGAACTATTGTATCTCTCCCGGTCTTTTCGATATTTTCGGTTATCGTCTCAAGGATTGTACATCCGGTTATCGAAAGTATTCCAAAAGGGCTTTTACTTGGATCGCACAATCCAAACTCGAGTCCATCGCTTTCGATTTTCACATGGAAGCGCTTTCGATCGTCGCCAAAAACAAAGGAACCATACGCGAAATCGGAATTCATTACGTGTTTTCCAATTCTTCCTTCAATCGAAGAGTTTTGAAACAGGCGATCGGATTCGCGCTCAAACTTCTCCGTAGAAAACTCGGTTTAGCAGGTTAGAATATGCAGAAATTTGAATCTTTGCTTAAAAAGGTCGATTCTCCCTTAAAGGGTTTGATTCTTCTTTTGGGTCTTTACGGTTTCGTGACGTTGTCCCTTTGGTCCCGTTACGAATGGAATCCTTCTTCGATGGTCAACTTCGGGGAAGAATTCATCAAAAAGAACGAAGCGGAATCTCCGGGCGGGGTGATCGCTTTTAAAGGCAAAGAAGGCGATCTCGGCGCCGGTTACGACGGTCAGATTTTTTATTACTATTCGAGATCGATTTCAAATTTCAGTTTTCAATGGCCCGAAGGTTTCGACGCGACTTACCGCGCCCCTCGGGTCGGTTATCCTTTGCTCATTTCCGTTTGGGGAATTTTCGGCAAATGGGGAAATATCGCGGGGATGTATATTCTCAGCATCGCTCTTTTGTATCTTTCTTATTTGGCGCTTCGCGTTTTGTTGAAGGACAAATCGCATTGGGCGATTTTATATCTGATTTCTCCGTTTACGTTGGCGAGTTATTCCGTTCTTGTCAGCGACACGATTATGGTTTCTCTGATCGTTCTCGCGATTTATTTTTACGAGAAGGAAAGTTATATTCCGTTTTATCTTCTTTCCGGTTTGGCCTTGGTTACGAAGGAACCCGCGTTATTTTATCTTTTCTCTTTAGGGCTCGCCGCGCTTTCGAGAAAGGACGTTAAGAAGATGTTGATCGTAGGTTCCACTTTGCTCGTTCCCGTTCTTTGGCAGATCTATCTCAAATACACTTTGCCGAACTGGACTCCGACGAGACTTGCGGTTTTTATGATTCCTTTCGAAGGAATTTTCAAATATCTTTTGGAGTTGGCCGGAAGTTTTACGAGCGGAGGAGGAATCAAACAAATCGTCCGTTCCTTTTCCAAGTTTCCGCTCGTACTTCAGTTTATTACGATGTTCTTAATTCCTTTTACGGGTTCCTGGAAAAAAGGAACGTTCTACAAGGTCGGTTTTTCCCTGGTGATTCTGATGATCGCGATCGCGAACCACTATCACTTCTGGTCCGAATACATCAACACGATCCGTCTTTTTACGTTTTCGATTCCTTTATATCTTTTCATCAAGGCCGAAGACGAGAACATCGTCGATCGTCCGTTTTTGATTTTGTTTTTGATCAATTTGGCTCTGATCTTGGCGAGACTTACGGTCCTGTATAAGGTTCAGGATTACGTGGTTCGTTAAAACCGAATTATAGAATTTTTTTGACAAACAAATCCATAACGTAAAACTAAGGCCCGAAAAGGAAGGGCCGTATGACGTTCAAATCGAGAATCCTATTCTTAATTATACTTTTCTGTTTTTCCACTTTTTCCGTGGGATCGGAACCGGAAGCCAATAAAGAATCTTCCAAAAAAAAGGATCAATGCGGCGATCTTTATAACCAGAAAAAATTCGAACAGGCTTTGGATCTCTGTAGCCAAGCGATCAAGCTAAACCCGAAGGACGATAACGCGATCGATTTCAGAGGTTGGATCAAGGTAAATCTATATAAATACGCGGATGCGATCGTAGATTTCAACGAAGCCATTCGTTTAAATGCAAATAACAGCCAAGCGATTTTCCACAGAGGATATACGTATTACTATATGGGAGAATACAAGAAGGCTTTAACGGACATCAACGAATCCATTCGTCTCAATCCCGAATTCAATCGTTCTTATTTGATGAGAGGAAAAATCGGTAACGAACTTCAGGCTTATTCTGAGGCAATCGAGGACTTAAATCGTTGTATCGAAGTCGATCCGAATTGGGTGGAGGCTTTGGTGGAACGCGGAGCAGTTTCGATCCGAATGAGTAAATTAGGGGACGCTTATCAAGACTTCGATAAGGTCATTCAACTCGATCCTAAAAATCCCCGTGCGTATTACAACAGAGGAATCATTTTGGTTTCGGTCAATTCTACCGAAAATCCTGATTTTAAAAAGAACGGTTGTAAGGATTTGTATCAGGCCTATACCTTAGGACACGATAAAGCCGCCAAAGCATTGGATCATTTTTGTTCCGAATTCTTAAAGAAGTAACCGTCATTTCGACATAATCCATCGAATTCTTCGCTGAGAATGCCCCTCAAAAAGCAAATGACACGGGGACAAGCACTGATTTTGTAGGTTTCAGATTCGAATTTTTTACTTCAGGATTAAAAACCCATGAGCGCAACCAAGACCGCCGTTGATCAAGCAACCGCGAAAAAAGCACTTTCTGTTTCCGCAGGAGTGATCGAGGAAGTTACTAAAGCACTTGCTGCACGTTGCAGCGTAAACGGAAAAGTTTCCGTAGAAAAAATGGACGAAAACCAACTCGTTCAGTACCAAATCGCTTGGCTTACATCCGAACAAAAAATCGCAGAGAAGTTCATTGAATACGCTTGGGATGCTTCTCGTGGAACGGGTGATCTCGAGCAGGAAATGGCGATCGTATTCGCGGCAGAAACCGTGAACCACGTTCGTTCCGAAATCAGTTCCCGTCCTTCCGAATACGGAATCAAAGCTTCCGATCTCGTTTCCAAAATCTACAACGATGAAATCAATCAATTCTTAGAAAACGCGATGGCGATTCAAAATTACAATGAGATCGCCGACAAGATCGTTGCAAAAGGTCATTTCGGAGCCTACGGCCTGGACGACGATCACGAGATGTTCCGCGAGACTTTCAAAAAGTTTGCGGAAGACGTGGTGATGCCTCATGCGGAACACGTTCACAGACACGACGATATCATTCCCGAAGACATCATCGGCGGACTCAAGGACATGGGATGTTTCGGTCTTTGTATTCCTGAGTCTTACGGTGGAATTCAACCGAACGATAAACCCGATAACCTTTCCATGCTCGTCGTAACCGAAGAACTTTCCAGAGGCGGTTTGGGAATCGCGGGATCTTTGATCACAAGACCCGAGATCATGTCCAAGGCTCTTCTCAAAGGCGGAACTCAGGAACAAAAAGACAAGTGGCTTCCACTTCTTGCAAGCGGGGAAAAAATGGCGGGCATCATGGTGACCGAGCCGAATTACGGTTCCGATGTTGCCGGAGTTTCCGTTACCGCAAAACCGGCGAACGGCGGTTGGGTAATCAACGGAGTAAAAACTTGGTGTACGTTTGCGGGTTATGCGAATCTTCTTTTGATTCTTTGCAGAACCGAATCCGATCCTTCTTTGAAACACAAAGGTCTTTCGATTCTTCTCGCTGAGAAGCCGAGCTTTCCGGGTCATGAATTTACTTATACGCAGCCCGAAGGCGGAAAGATCGAAGGAAAAGCGATCGGAACCATCGGTTATCGCGGTATGCATTCTTTCGAAGTCTCCTTCGACAACTACTTCGTTCCCGCAGAGAACCTGTTAGGCGGAGAAGCGGGAAGAGGAAAAGGTTTCTACTTCCAGATGGAAGGTTTCGCGGGAGGAAGAATTCAGACCGCGGCGCGCGCTCACGGCGTGATGCAAGCCGCTCTGGAAGCCGCTCTTCGTTACGCACAAGAAAGAGCCGTGTTCCAAAAACCGATCTACGAATACAACTTAACGAAATACAAAATCGCGAGAATGGCGGTGATCTTACAAGCGTCCCGTCAGTTCGCAAATCACGTTGCGAATCTTCTCGACGATCACAAAGGTCAGATGGAAGCGACTTTGATTAAATTCTACGCTTCTAAAGTTGCAGAGTGGGTAACTCGCGAAGCGATGCAGATTCACGGCGGTATGGGATACGCGGAAGAATATGCCGTTTCCCGTTACTTCGTGGACGCGCGCGTATTCTCCATCTTTGAAGGAGCGGAAGAAGTTATGGCTCTCAGAGTAATCGCGAAATCTCTGATGGATCAATACGCGGCGGGTTGATCGAAGAAAACGAGCGCAGTTCGACGTCTTAATTCAAAAAGTTGAATGCCGATGTCGGGCTCGCGCGAAGCGACTCGTGCGAACGACTGCGTAAATTAGGTATATTCAAAAGACTGAATATTTTTGGGAATTAGAAAAAGTCCCTCTCTGCAATACGACCTGCCGTTCGTGAACTCCATACTCTAACTCAGCTTCCGAAAATGATTCAAAAAAGTTAGAAAGAATCGGAAGATTGAATCGATGAGTATATTCAAAATATATATTAGATTACTTATTTTCTCGATCTTCGTTATTTTAATGTATCTAATGGCAATGTAAGTCGTAGGTAGAGATACTTGCGGAAAAAGTCTTCAAAGACTTTGGTATTCTTTCTACAAAGAATCGTTGCGTTCTTGCTAACGAATTTTTTTATTTCAGAAACGGTTTGTCGGCGTCAGATGCAGCTGATTACTGCGAAAGATTGTTGATCGGCGAAGAGAAGAAATATGTATATTTACAGTTGGGAATGCCCACAAGAGTAACGAATCAGACTGAATGTTTTAACGGGGGCGCGATGGCTATTCGGGAAATATCCGTTGAATTCAATCATGATCTGTTGGTAAAGAAAAACTGCCGATCAAAGGAATAGCTTATCCCATTTGTATATGAATGGATGGCATGATTTACCGAGTGGAGGCACTGTTGAAATTAAGGCAGGAATTCCGTTTCAGGTTTCGGACAAAGGATTCTGGAATCTGGAAGAAACGCAGATTCTTACGGAGGCAGCGACGTTCACAAATACGCGACTTGAATGGGCTACTGCTGAACGTTCGAGTCGCTGGAAGAGCGCGTCGATTTGGGCCCCATTTAAAACTCCTTATGAACAACGCCACTGGGCCTTTGCCAAAGTACTTCGTGCTGGATGCGAGAAGTGCGGAAATGAAGTAGGTGTGCGCTTTCATACGTCTCGTTTGGGTGAAAATGTCGAATGGGTTTGCGACAAATGCTGGAAAAGAGTAACGGAAATTTTTTCGAATGAGTCGGATTCGATCTAAGTTTGTGAAATCCGAATTACGCAGATTCTTTTCAAAAATTTGGTTTTCGACTGTGAATTATCAAAGGTCCCGTAACAACTCGGGTCGAATTCAGAACGTATTCAGAAAAAATGAACCCTATTCCAGCGGACAAAATCACAGTACGAAAAAACGAAATCGAATCGTATATTCCTACGATCGCTTTCGATTTTCTTCTCTTTTGGGAATCCTTCTATCTCTTTTAATGATGGGATCGCTTTCGATCGATTTTCTGAAATACGATCTATCTTTTTTCACGCTTATCAAAATGTTATCCTTGTTCGTTCCGGGTTTTATATTGTATTATCTGATTATAGATTCGTTCAATTCTACGAACATTCGGATCGATGTCTGGCACATTGCGGTTTACGATCTTCCGATTCCGATCTACGGAAGAAAGTTGATTCGGAAAGGCGACGTCAAATTCGTAAAGACGGAAACGGAAGATCATTCCTATAGGCGCGACTCCAAGAAGTTACATTCCGTTATCGTGATATTGAACGACAATAAGCGGGTTAAGGTGATCCAACATGTCGCCGATTTCTCGGATGCAAAAGAGATTGAAAGAATGATCCGAGATAATTTACAAACTCCGCGGACTTCGGTTTAAATTCCATTCTTGATTTAGAGCGGGGATCAATTCATGAAGGGGTTGTCGGAACTCCGACGTCTTCCGTAAAACGAGCGCCCCACCCTGATTTTGGGTGGAGGGGAGAGGCGGTGGGAGAACTCGGACGATCTTTCTCTATCGGAAAATTCTGTTTTTGTAAAGTAAAATCCCGATTATAGATGCTGTCGGAACTCCGACAATTTTGCGATTTCATTCTTCTTTTTAAAATTCTTCCGTCCTTTCAGTTCCGAGGAGAATAGATATTTCTTTCTCCCGTGATTCCTTTGAGTTGTCGCGCCCCGAGAAGTTCGAAATTTTCCATTCCGGTTTTGTTCGCGAATTCTTCCGTTGTCAGAATATTCTCCCCGAAATCCTTACACAAAGATTCCACACGGAACGCCTGGTTGACCGCGTTTCCGATCACGGTAAAGTCGAGTCTGTCTTTGGCGCCCACGTTCCCGTAAACGACGTCTCCCACGTTCAACGCCATACCCAAATGAATCTGAGAATCGGGATGTTCCGTATTCCACTGTATTACGGAATTCTTAATCTTACGCGCCGCGCTCAACGCCGCCAAACACGCCTTATGCGAATCTTCTTCCGCGGGAAAAACCGCGAGGATCGCGTCCCCGATAAACTTGAGAATTTCTCCCTTCTCTTCCTGAATCGGTTGGGCCGTGAGTTCGAAATAGTTGTCCAAGACTTCCACGATTCTTTTCGGAGAATTGTTTTCGCTTAAAGAGGAAAAGTCTCTTAGATCCGCGCAAAGAATCGCGGCGTAGATGGTTTCTCCGGTTCCTCTTCTGAATTCTCCCGATAAAACGCGTTTGGATGCGTTCGGTCCGAGATAGACTTCGAGCAATTCGTTGACCGCGAACTTTCTGGATTCCAAATCCAAACGCAAAGAAAGAACGCTTCGAATCGAATTCAAGGATTCGATTTGTTCTTCGGTAAATCCGCCGGGCGCATCGGTCGTCCAAGAAATCGCGCTTCGTATATCGGTGCCGAAAACGGAAACGAAGATACAATAATCGGTTCCGCCTTTCTCTTGTAAGTCGACGCAGATAGGATAGGATAAGTCCGCGTCGGGTCCGGTCAACTTGCAGCGGATAAAATCCTTTTGCCCTTCCCGAATCAAAAAGATGGGACTGTCCTTATATTGCTGTTGTTGTAAACCGTCGTGAGGAATTAATACGACTTGAGTTTCTTCTCCTCTCGTCCAGATGATCGATCGCACCATCACTTCGGGATGCATCGTGGGGATGCTCGTAAAAAATCTCCAGACTGGAATTCCGGCTTCTATGATTTTTTGATTGAGGGTTTCGATCAGTTCCTTGGCTTCCAAGGCTCTCGACGGCGGGCTGGACAACCAGTTTAGAATTTCTTTCATTCCTTCTCTTCGTTCCGATATTGTATTTTGTGTTAGACGATTCACGTTCTATCTCTTACGTTATTTGATTCCCGGAGAAGAGGAAACGTATTCGATCCTAACGTCCGGAAAACCGGTGACAAACTGTATCTTCGTATCGGCGAAAGATTCAACCATTTTCCATCTTCCGCACGAGTCCGGGAAAGAATCCACGACCTTGACTCTTAGATCGGGAAATGAATTGACCACTTGCACTTTGACGTCCGGAAAACTCGTAACGACTTTTATTTTTCCGAATAATTTTTTTCCTTTGAAAGTGCAGTCGACTCCGAGGTTTTTATTCTTCGCTTCGATTCCGTTTTCGATCGCTAAAAAGAAAAGTAACAAAGAGAATATAATATATTTCATACGCGAGGGCTCCGGGGCGTAATTCGGGAAATATACGTTGGAACGATCCAAACCCGAAGCGGTTCCATAAGTTTCAGAACGAATCGAATCGTGTTTCTTTTGTCGAAGGGAGAACGGATTTTGAGAGAGGATTTTGTTTTGATCTTAGGTTTGAATTCCGATTTACAAAAAATGATTTCTTGTAAATCGAATTTCATTTTTCCAAACGATGGACTTAATTTTCTCCCGGAAAACTAGTCACGTATTGGATTTTTATATCCGGAAAGCTGGTTACGAACTGAACCTTCGTATCCGGAAAGGAATCCACGATCTCCCATTTACCGCAAGAGTCGGGGAACGAAGTTACTTTTTGAACTTTGAGATCCGGAAAGGAAGTGACTTCCTGAACTTTTACGTCCGGGAAACTCGTTACGATCTGAATCTTTCCGTAAAGTTTTTTACCTTTGAATGTACAACCGGATTGAACGTTTCCGGCGTACGTCGTTCCGACCGTGATCAACATGATGATCGAAAAAATCATCAGCAATACTTTTCTTGTCATTCGATTCTCCTTTGGCATTCGAATATAACCTGGAAATTAATTATTGAAACTAATTTTTGACGAACGATATCAAAATGGCAATGAACGGATTATAATCGGGATGATTCTTTAGGAACGGATATCGGACGGATTCCGCGATCGGTTCGTCGTTCTTCGTCCATCGCATCGGCTTTTTGTTTCGAAATTGAGTTGCTCAATCGACTCTTTTTTTCGGTATAGTGGATCGAGGGAAAACGATCGAAACCCGAAACGGGAATCGTCGACGACGTCTATGAGCGATTCTTCAAAGAACGGAAAAAACAAACTGACCATCGAAGAGATTCAGGAATGCCTTCGATTTCTGGAATCGCTGACCGAAAATCCGGAACTTCTTACTTCCATTCCCGAAAAAGAAAGAATCGCATTGATGATCGTCGCCGGAAAAATTTCCCGTCCCGATCGAAACGAAATTAGAATCCGTAATAAAACGATCAAACATTCCAGAAAAAAAGAAATCGTAACTCTGGAAAAAAAGGCCCGCGCGTTGACCGGAATCCGCGCCGCAAGAACCGCCACGGTATTCAAAGCTCCTTTGCAAATCGCAGATCAAACCGATATATGGAGAAGCGAAAACGCGCCGGAACTTTCTTCTCCGCGTAATTGTTACGTATGTAAAAAAGAATACACGCGTCTTCATTTCTTTTACGATGCGATGTGCCCCGAATGCGGGGAATTGAATTACAAAAAAAGATTTCAAACCGCGTCTTTGCACGGCCAAGTCGCGTTGATCACCGGATCGAGATTGAAGATCGGTTATCAGGCGACTTTGATGTTGTTGAGAGCGGGCGCGACCGTGATCGCGACTACCCGTTTCCCCGTCGACGCCGCATTACGTTTTTCTAAAGAAGACGATTTTAAACATTGGTCCGATCGACTTCAGATATTCGGGTTGGATCTGAGACATACTCCGAGCGTTGAACTTTTCGCGAGTTATATAGAAGAAACCGTGGATCGTCTCGATATTCTCATCAACAACGCCGCACAAACGGTAAGAAGACCGCCCGGATTCTATTCTCACTTGATGAAGTCCGAAGCATTAGAATATCATGATTTACCGAAAGAAGCCGCTTCTCTTTTGAAACTCCACAAGGATTGTAAGGATCGTCTTACTTCTTTCGGAGGAGTCAATCTCGCCAACGAAGCCGCGTTGCCGGTCAGTTGGAACGGAAAGGTTCCCGGAGTGGGAATCCGTTCCTCCGCACAACTTTCTCAAATTCCGTATTCTCACGATAATTCTTTCGAATTGGAAACCGTGTTTCCCGAAGGTCAGATGGACGCGGATCTTCAACAAGTCGATCTCAGAAAGACGAACAGCTGGAGACTCAAACTCGGAGAGATTCAAACCTCGGAGATGTTGGAAGTTCAACTCGTAAACGCGGTCGCGCCTTTCGTTCTTTGCAATCGTCTTGTCGGCGTTATGCGAAGGGAGAATACGGGACAAAAACATATCGTAAACGTTTCCGCGATGGAAGGAAAGTTTCATCGTTTCAAAAAAGAGGACAGGCACCCGCACACGAATATGGCGAAGGCCGCGTTGAATATGCTCACTCATACGTCGGCGAGCGACTTCGCTAAAGACGGAATTTATATGAACGCGGTCGATACGGGTTGGGTGACCGACGAGGATCCGATCGAGTTGTCTCAGAAAAAGCAGGATCTGCACGATTTTCAACCGCCATTGGATATCGTGGACGGGGCCGCAAGGGTTTGTGATCCGTTCTTTGACGGAATTCTAACCGGAAAACATTGGTGCGGAAAATTTCTAAAGGATTACTTTCCGATCGATTGGTGAGAATGGATCGCCGCCGATCTTTTTGCGTCCGACTTTAAAGTCGTAGTAAATTTTACAAGCCCGGGTCGCCGCAGGTTTTTTGTATCGCGTTCAATGTCGACGCCGTTTTCTCGAGCTCGCAACGAGCTACGTCTTTTTATATATAAATTTTTTAGAATATCATTCCAGATCCTCCGCTTCCACGTTTCGAATCCGTTTGAAATAACGAAAGAATTCGTTTTCGATCGTTTCTCTTCTCGAATTCTTAGCCGCTCCTAAAATCAACAAACGATCCTCCGCTCTTGATAAACCGACATAGAGAATTCTTCTTTCTTCTTCGATCGTTTCCTGCGGAGAATCGGGTCTTGCGTTCCAACCGTCCGCGAGATCGACGAACACGGTGTGAAATTCCAAACCCTTGCTCGCGTGGATCGTCATCAGAAAATCTTCCGGAATCCCCGCTCGTATATATTCGCTAATTCTAAAGTTCGATCTGCACAGAATTTTTACGTCGCCTTGAGAAGAAGGAATGGCGCGTGCAAGATAGGGAATCAGATCCGCTGCTTCTTCCATCAAGATCCTGCCCACGAAACCTTTTCCTTTGCGGGAAGGCAGAACTTCCTTTTCGATTTTTTCGGAATTCTTTTCGATGGGGATTGCGGAAGCTCGAATGATCTCGGGTAGGGAACGGTAGTTCGTGCTTAAAAAATGAATCGTACAAGGATCGAATAACTTTTGAAAATTCAAAAACGCTTTGGGAGCCGCGCCACGAAAACTGTATATACTTTGATAATCGTCCCCTACGACTACGATCGAAGCGCTCTTCGATAATAATTGGAGAAACTTGAGTTGTTCCAGGTCCGTGTCCTGAAATTCGTCCACGATGATTTTTTGAACGGAACGTTTGGCCTCGTAAGTCCATTCTTCCTCGTTTTGCAGACCTTCCAAAAATCCGCTTACCAGGTCCTCGAAGTCGAGATAACCTTCGTTTTTCTTATACTTTTGATAAGCGACATCGAGATCCTTTTTGATTTCGAAAAAATGTTCCTGGATATAAGGCACGTTCTCCGCCCAAAAAAGTTCGTAAGGAATTCCTCCGATCTCGTCCCGTTTTCGTTTTAGATATTCCTTATAAAAACGATTCTTTTCCTCGGGTGGAAGAATTTTCGGTTTTTGTTTTTTGAACTCAGGATGCCAACGTGTGAGCGCATACAAACAATACGCGTGAAACGTTTGAACGCGGATCGAATCGTTGCCGGTCGTGTTTCGGATTCTATCCGAAATTTCTGCGGCCGCCTTTTTCGAAAACGTCAGCACAAGGATCGATTCTTCCGGAAATAAGTTTTCGACTAAGATTCTTTCGATGATCCCGACCATCGTGCTCGTTTTTCCGGAACCCGCGGCGGCCACGACCTGAACGAATCTCGTATTCTCCTCGATCACGGCTTTCTGCGCCTGACTGTAACGGACTTTCTTTTTCATTCTTTCTCCTCGTTCGAGTACGGTTCCGGCTTGCGTTTCGAAACGAGGGAGAATTCAATTTTTTTGATGTTTGAAAGGGATGAAGAAAGGGGAAAAATGCTGTACTTTTACGAAACAAAATCGGAAGTTAGGAGATAGGATGATGACTCAAAATCCGGTCCATATTCTTCCCAGAAAACGAACCCGTTTCCGTGCGACGGTCGCGTCCGTTCATCATCACAAAAATCCGGAACAATCGAGAATTCTTCTCCAGGACATTTGTCTTTTGATTTCGGGAAAATCGGTGATTCAATCCCAGTTGTTTTACTTATCTCGAAAATTCCAATCCATGAATCTCAAGGCGGGCGACGAAGTGGAGTTCGACGCGAGAATCAAACCGGATCGAAAAGGACTTTCATCGAATTCGATCCGACTGAATTATCCCACGAAAATATTTCGTTATAATCCGGGAAAAGAACGTCTTCTTTTTTAGCCTTTTACGCGTTTGACTTGCCCGCTCGTCGGTAAATTCTATCCTAAATTGAATTTATCATAGAACCTCGCTCGTCGGAGCAGGGGAGGCACTTTGGAAACCCTTAAGTTTTTTCTCGATTTTTTTCTCAACTTGGAAACGCATTTGGATACGATCATTCAAACGTATCAAAGCGGAACTTACGTTATTCTATTCTTGATCATCTTTGCCGAAACCGGTCTCGTTGTGACTCCTTTTCTTCCGGGAGATTCTCTTCTTTTTGCGGTCGGCGCGTTTATCGCAAGAGGTTCTTTGGATTTGGGAAGCACGCTGATTCTTCTCATCATCGCGGCGATTTTGGGCGATACGGTGAATTATTCCGTGGGGAATTTTACCGGGGAAAAGATATTAGAAAAAGAGAAAATACCTTTGATCAAAAAGGAACACTTACAAAAAGCCCATAGTTTTTACGAGACCTACGGCGGAAAAACGATCATCATTGCGAGATTTATTCCCATCGTGCGCACTTTTGCTCCCTTTGTGGCCGGAATCGGGACGATGACTTATGTTAAATTTATTGCATATAATGTGATAGGTGGAATTCTTTGGATTTCAATTTTCATTCTCGGCGGGTATTATTTCGGGAACCTGGAATTCGTAAAAAGGAATTTTAAAATCGTAATATTCGCGATTATTATTATATCCGTTTTGCCGGCGGTGATCGAATACCTTAAGGAAAGAAGAAAGAGCAGAGCTTAAAAATTTTTCCGAATCAAAAAAGCTCGCTCGGGTTGTTGCAAAACGATGAACTTAAGAGAAAGTTTTATTTCCAAATTCGCAGCGAGCTTCGTGAAACCCAGATTCGAAATCTGGTTCGCGGCCATTCTCATTCCCGAAAACGATCAGGCTTTTTGGGTAAGATATTCCACTCTCAATCCGAGGAACAACCGCGATCTCTTTCCTACGGGCGCGCTTTGGGCTTCTTTGTTCGATCGTAAAAATCCGAAAAATCATAGAACCGCAGTACAATGTTTTCCTTATGAAAACGTTTCCATCGGGGAGAATGCGATCGAATTTCCGGACGCTTCGGTCGGTCCGGATCATATGCGCGGTTCGATCCGGACTTCCCAATCGGAAACCTTGTCTTGGGATTTGGAATTCAGACACAAACTGGAACCCGCGGGACATCTTCCCCGTTGGTTGGAAAAAACTCCGATCCCGAAAACGAGAAGTATCGTTTCCTCTCCGTTCACCGAAGTCGCGGGTGAAATTCAACTCGCAAAGAAGAAATTCACATTCCAAAAGGCGAATGGACATTTCAATCATATCTGGGGAACCAATCGTGTTGCGGAACTGTTTTGGATTTTTGTGCCTAAGTTCGACAAAGACCCGGATAATTGGTCTTTGGAAATCGTTACCGTTCGTCCTCAACCTCTTTCACCCACTTTGACCTTCGTCACCCTTTTGAAGGACGGAGTTCCGATTCATCAACATTCCATCTTTCGTTCCTTACGAAGCAAAACCAAGGTATTATATCCGAAACTTTCCTTTCAAACCCGTCTCGACGATTACGAAATTACCGTGGAAGGGGAAATGGATCGGGATCAAATCGCGGGTTATATTTATCGAGATCCGGACGGAAGCCCTCGATTTATCGAACAAAGCGATATAGGAACGGTTCGTTGCGTTATACGACACAGTGGAAAGGAAATCGTTCTCAACGCGAAACAGGCCGCGGGCGTGGAGTTTCACGGAATGCGTCCTTGGAGAGCGGATCATAAGTATCTGGACCCGTATCAAACAAAATTTTAGAATATTCTAATATTCATTCCTGGTTTTTCCAAGTCGGTTGGTCTGCGCTCATTAGGGTCGAACTCGGTTTTCAAATCGGCGTTTGATTACAGTTGACCCTTGCTCAAAAGGTTGATGTTCGATTCGTATCTCGCTCTTTCTCCGGGTAGGTCCGATTTTCCGGTCAATTCTATCCCGAGAATGAGGTGATTGTTCGCGTCCTTCGTAAACCAACGAATCAATCCGTGCACCGTAAACGGCGCCTGCATTCTAAAGAAAATATCGAACACAAAACCGTCCTGTTTCGGAAGAGTTTCGATCAAATGCGGATGATCGATTTTTACTTTGATTCCCCCTTTGGAGGCTTCCAAAATCTGAAACCGCTCGGGCGTTTTCATGGTGTTCGATTCCTTGATTCTTTCCACCATGTCCTTTGCCAATACCTGAAGTTCTTGCGCGTATTTTTCGGTAAGAGCCTGATCTTTGCTTTGAACCGAAAAGTAGCCGATCGGAATCCGCTCCTCTGCGTGGTTCACGTAAATGATCGGAACGATCAACTCGGAAACGATTTTTTGATCCTTGTATTTTCGTATGCAGGAAGACAGATCGTCGTCCACTTCCTTTTCGTAATTGATTCTTTCCTGTCCGTTGTTTTTATAAGAATTCGGATCCTGCGTGTTTTCGATGAGAAGATATTTGAAAGTCTTTTTGACGATTTCGAATTTACGATCCAAGCCGGGACGGAACGTGTCGATGTTTACGATGTCCTTTGTTCTTTGTTTGAGTCTGTTTTTATAATCTTCGAAGTTCACCTTAACCAAGGTGGGAATGTTGAACATATTCGCTTCGATGATCGTTTTCGAAGAGATCACGTTGGTCATATAAACGGCGCCGGGTTTGACCGGAAATCTTTGGTTGTCCCGATTCTTTCTCGCGATCGCGAGTTTTTCTACCTTAAGTGCAAAGACGGATTTTTCCAATTTTTGAAGGAGAATACATTCGAGCTGAATGTATTTCGCTAAGATCATATAAAGAATGAATCTGTTTCCTTCGGGAGATTCTTCCACGTTCGGAAGTTGGACGAGAATTTGTTCTCCGCCCTCGAGAATCTTTTTGATGACCGCTTTTCGATCGAAAGGATCGATCTTGAAAGTGAGTTCTTTTTCCAGTAAATACTTCGTAATGACGTGATTCTTTTGTTCGATGGATGTGATGACGTCCATCTCCCGTTTCACTTTCTGCAGATATTCCATTGCGTAATGCGTTCTTTCAGGAGGATTTTTATGTGAGAATTTGCTCCGGGAATAATTCAGTAAACGAAAAATTGAACATGCAAATTATAAAAAGATAATGCTTCTTATAATGTTGAGGAAAAGGCAAAGAATTGTCATAAAATAATTTACTGACCCTCTTTCGAGTTCTTGAGCGAAGTTACAACGGGTCTGCGGAAGGGCAAATATTGAATTCGTGAAAAAATTCCATTCTTCCGATACAATTCGAACGGATTCCTTGCTGAAAAAATGAGCAAATCCCGAAATGAAATCGGTCTAAGAAAAAGATTCGATCCAGTTATAACGAGAATTGATTTGCCTGGAGAAGCCCTCTCATTTTGAGTTTCCTACGGGCGCTTGAGACACTTTCAATTCTCCGGAAACGAGATCGAATCAGAGCGACCTAATTCGAAAAATTATGAACTTTCTTTCTTACTTTGAGCGTAAACTCTTCATTCTCTGTAATTCGTTTTTGATTCTCCTTTGTTCGGTCGTTTTGATTCAACCCAGCGGATTCTTTAAAAACGATTCCCCGGTCGCGGCCGCCGCCACAAACGAATCCTCCGAAACTCCCGAGGCGGGAACGGAAAAGGAAAAATCGGCCGAACTGAAATTGGAGGATCTCGCTTCTCAAGAAGATGGATTCTCCCTTTGTTACGATTTGGAAGCCGCGTTTTACGGCGACTCTTCCGAATGGATCGTCATTCAACATTTCTCCGAAGTAGAAAACCCCCCACCGGAACTCCGCATTTCGATTTAACGTTTCGAAATTTTCGGGCCTCGGCCCGCAGGAGTTATCATGAATATCTTTCATTCCTTTCCTCGTGTCTCTTGGGACGACCTGAGACACGATTTGTCTTCCAGTTTGGTCGTCTTTTTAATTGCGTTGCCTCTTTGTATCGGCATCGCGTTCGCTTCGGGCGCTCCGATCATCGCCGGTTTGATCGGCGGAATCGTGGGCGGAACGATCGTTTCCTTGATCAGTAAATCTCCCTTGTCGGTCAGCGGTCCCGCCGCGGGTCTTACCGTGATCGTTTTTGATTCCATTAGAACATTAGGAAGTTTTAATGTTTTTCTGTTTGCGCTTTGTATTGCCGCGGTTCTTCAAATCCTTTTGGGTTTCGTAAGGGCGGGAATTCTGAGCAATTTTTTTCCCTCCTCGGTGGTAAAGGGAATGCTCGCGGCGATCGGAGTCGTTCTGATTTTGAAACAGATTCCGCACGCGATCGGTTACGATATGGATTACGAAGGGGACATGGACTTTTTCCAAAGGGACAGGGAAAACACGTTCTCCGAGATTTTAACCGCGTTCTATCGTTTTACTCCGGGAGCCGTGGTCATTTTTGTCGTTTCGATGGTTTTGATTTTGGTTTGGGAAAAACTGAAATTACATAAGAAATTTATAATACACGGTTCGTTGGTCGCCATTCTCGCGAGCGTTTTGTTAAACGAAGTGTTTATGACTTTCGGTTTCGGAATCGCGGTGGGTCCGGAACATTTGATCCAACCGATTCAATTAAACGGTTTTCAGGATCTGTTTTTGGACGATTATTTCCCGAGTTTCTCCCAATGGAAGAATCAAGCGGTTTATATCGTCGCGATTAAATTGTGTCTTGTCATGAGTTTGGAAACTCTTTTGAATTTGGACGCGATCGAAAAATCCGATCCTCAAAGACGAATCGCATCCAAAAACCGCGAGTTGATCGCACAAGGCACCGGTAATTTATTTTCCGCGATTCTCGGCGGTCTTCCGATTACTTCGGTGATCATTCGAAGTTCCGCAAACCTGCAAGCGGGCGCAAGAACGAAACTCTCCGCTTTTCTTCACGGTTTGTTCATCTTGTTTTCCTTGATTTTGATTCCGAGTTGGATCGCTAAAATTCCTTTGTCTTCTCTCGCGGCCGTTTTGCTCGTCGTCGGTTACAAACTTACGGATTATAAAATTCTCAAGGCGCAGTTTAAAAAGGGAACCGATCAGTTTCTTCCGTTTATCGCGACCTTGATCGGAATCGTTTTCTCCGATATTCTCATCGGAATCGGGATCGGTTGTTTGTTTTCGATTTTCTTTATCATGAGAAGAAACGTTCTCAATCCGTACGAGTTCAACAAAAAGGACAAGGCGTACGGCGTCGAAGTAAGAATCGATCTTTCCGAGGACGTTTCCTTTTTGAATAAGTCGAGTATGTTGTATAAACTCGATAGGGTTCCGGATAACGCGCATCTGATCATCGACGGTTCCAAGTCCAAGTATATCGATCCGGACGTTTTGGAGATCATCGAGGATTTTAAGATCAGCGCGGAGTCGCGTAATATCAAACTCGAGATCATCGACGTGACCGCTTCGTATGAGAAGATTAAGAACAAGCCTTTCGACTTGGTCGCTCAACAGGATTACAAAAGACTGTTTGAAAACAATCGTATCTGGGTTGAGGAGAAACTTCTTAAAGATCCGGATTACTTTAAGAATCTTGCATTGGGTCAAGCTCCTCAGTATCTATTGATCTCCTGTTCGGACAGTAGAATTTCCGTGAATGAAATGACCGGAACCAGCGCGGGAGAACTTTTCGTTCATAGAAACATCGCGAACCTCGTCATCGACACGGATATGAATCTGATGTCCGTGCTTCAATATTCCGTCGAAGTATTGAAGGTGCGTCATATCGTCGTCTGCGGACATTACGGTTGCGGAGGAGTGAAGGCCGCGATCGACGGTAAGTATCACGGTTTGATCGACGCTTGGTTGAGAAACATCAAACAGGTTTATCGAATGAATCGAAAGGAACTTTCCGGGATTTTGGACGAGGACGAAAAACACGAACGTCTTGTCGAACTCAACGTGAGAGAACAGGTTTACAATCTTTGTATGACCACGATCGTTCAAAACTCTTGGAGTCAGGGAAGCGATCTGCAACTGCACGGTTGGGTTTACGATATCAAAGAAGGAAAAATTATCGATCTAAACATAGACATCGATAAGGATTTTCACGATTATGATATCTTCCGTTATCAGTTCGAAACGCATTAGAAAAATTTAAACCGTTTTCAGGGAACCGGACGTCCCGCTCCGGCTTCCCAGATACGGAACCATTCTTCCCGTGTCAATGCAACGTCGATCGAGGACGCCGCGGAGCGGATTCTTTCCAAGTCGTTTGTGCCCAATACGGGAATCAATCCCACGGGGTGTTTTAAAAACCACGCATAGAGAATTTGGTCCGCGCTTTTTTGTTTTTCGGAGCCGATTTCGTTTAACGTTTTTAGAAGTTGAATTTGATTTTCCGTTTTCGGTTGGAATATTCTTCCGCCTGCGGTCGGCGACCAAACCATCGGTTTGTATCGATATGCGAAGGCTTGATCGATCGTTCCGTCCAGAAACAGTTCGAGACGAAGAGGGTTTAATTCGATTTGATTGGTGGCGAGAGGAAAGTCCAAACGACTTTGCAGAAGTTCGAATTGCGAAGTCGTATAATTGGAAACCCCGAAGGAAAGAACCTTTCCTTCTCGTTTTAATTTGGAAAACGCACTCGCGATTTCGTCCGGATCCGAAAAAGGATCGGGTCTGTGAATCAACAATAGATCGATTTTTTGAATATTCAGTTTTTTTAATGAGTTTTCCGCGGAACGGACGACGTAATCGGTCGATGTATCGTAGTGTTTTACGGAAACTCCGGGTCGGTTTGGGCCGGGAAGTTGGATTCCGCATTTCGTTATGATCTTGATCTCGTCTTTGAGGTTCGGTTTGAGTTTAAGGGCGAGTCCGAATCTTTCCTCGTTTCCGTAATCTCCGTAGATATCCGCGTGATCGAAGGAATCGATTCCGAGTTCGAGACAGGTCGTGATCTTCGCGAGAATTCTTTCGGGAGAATTTCCTTGCGGGTCCTCGTGCATTCTCCAGCAGCCGTATACGAGCCGAGATAAGGTCGGACCTTGGGAAGTCAGCGAAACGGACGGAACTCGAGAACTCATTTTCTTTCTCCCGTTGTCAAAGGAGTTACCGGCGTTCGATCGGGGATTCTTCCCTGCGCTTTCGGAAGGGAAATCGTATTCAAAAACGGTAATACTTTTTCGGCGAAAATTTTGCATTCTTCCATCAGCGGATATCCGGAAAAGATAAAGGCGCGGATTCCCATGTCGATATAACGGTGGATTTTTTCGATCACCTGCTCCGGCGTTCCGACGATCGCAGAACCGCAACCCGATCTCGCGAGTCCGATTCCTGACCAGATAAACGGTTCGATAAAAAGATCGGAATCGGCTTGTTTTCTAAGTTCGTCCTGACGTAAAACACCGGCGGATTTTGAATCGAGCGCTCTGTGTTTGAGTTCTTCCGCGACCTTGAGATCGAGTCTGGAGATCAGACGTTTGGCCGCGTCCTTCGCTTCTTGTTCGGTGTCTCGTACGATGACGTGGATTCTCAATCCGAAGTCGATCGTTCTTCCCACGTTAGACGCTCTTTTGCTCAGGTCGGCCATGGTCTCGGAAAGTTTTTCCTCGGTTTCGGGCCACATTAAAAACACGTCGCAAAATTCCGCGCAGAGTTGTCTTGCGTCCTCGGAAATTCCTCCGAAGTAAAGAAGCGGTCCTCCGTTGACTTGATAGGATTTGGAAGGTTCCGTAGATAGATCGAAGTTGTAAAATTCTCCCTTATGATCGATTTTTTCTCCGTTCCAGCATTGTTGTAGAATTTGAATCACTTCCTTCGATATGCGATAACGTTCTTTGGAATCGCGGACGTTTCCCGGTAGATCCGAAGAGATGATATTGATATTAAGACGTCCTTTTAACATGTGATCTAACGTGGAGATTGTTCTTGCGAGCATCGGAGGATGAATCTCTCCGCATCGAATCGCTGTTAACAAGGAAATATTTTTCGTAAACTGCGAAGCCGCGGCCGCGAACGTCAGCGTGTCCTGTCCGACTTGATACGAAGAAGGAAGAAGAATATTCTGATAGCCGAGTTGATCCGCGAGGCGGATGATATCGGAACAATGTTCGAAGCTGGATCGAAGTTCGCCGTCGGGTACGCCTAAGAATTCGTAGTCGCCGTTGCATAGATCGCAGAACCATGCGACTTCGATTTTGGGATCTTCGGAACGGATCGCGATATCGGATATGCTCATGATCTTCTATTGCGTTTCGGATTCTTTCCGAGACAAGAGAATTTTTATAATACTCATAATTACTTGTATGATGAAGCGGGGCGTTTATGGATGACTTCTCGAGAATGAAAAGATGTTCACTTTGATAGATGCATTGTTCTTTTTGATTACTATCTTACTCGTTTTAGGAATCGGCATCTACGCCGGACGAAAGGAAGAAACGGGCGAAGATTATTTTTTAGGAGGGCGGAGTCTTCCTTGGTGGGGAGTTGCCGGCTCTCTTTTCGGCACGAATGTTTCCGCGAATCATATCGTGGGCATGTTGGGGATAGGATATTCGGTAGGCTTCGCGCAAAGTCATTATATGTTCGGAGCGATTCCCGCGTTGTTGTTGCTCGGGTACGTTCTACTTCCGATCTATCGCCGAAAAAGAATCTTTACGCTTTCGCAATTTTTAGAATATAGATACGGTCCGAACTCGCGCCTCTTATATTCGGGAATCGTTCTCGTTCTGATTTCGATTCAACTCGCGGCAGGTTTGTATATCGGTTCCCGATCTTTGCTTCCCTTCTTTAGAGATTTGGGTTGGCCCATCGGATATGTGGAAGGGGTTTTGTTGCTCGCAATCGTATCCACGGTTTATACATGGTTCGGAGGTTTGAAAGCGGTCGTTTATACGGACGTGATTCAGTCCGTCTTTATCTTGTTAGCCGGTCTGATTCTCGCGTATCTGACGCTCAATCATCCGGCCGTGGGAGGTTGGGAAGGATTGTTGCAAAAGGAAGCGATCTTATCGCCGACCGATCGGAGAATGACTTTTTTTCTTCCGAGCGATCATACTTCTTTGCCTTGGACGGGGGCGCTCGGAGGTTTGTTTTTGTTGCACGCGTTTTACTGGGGAACCAATCAATACGTGGTTCAAAGAACGTTAGGCGCTTCTTCCTTGCGATCGGCTCGCGCGGGAATTTTAGGAGACGGATTTTTAACCTTAACGATTCCTTTTTTTACCGTGTTGACCGGAGTCGCGGCGTATCATCTTTTTCGTAATTTAGGAGAATCGAATCCGATCGATCCGGACGAAGCGTTTTCGAAGTTGGTCGCTTTCGTAATTCCGGGCGGTTACGGTTTTGGTGGAATCGTTCTTGCGGGTTTACTCGGAGCGATTTTTTCCTCCGTGGATTCGATGTTGAATTCTGCGTCCACGTTGTTCACCATCGACTATTATTCTAAATTTAGAAAAACGGAATATGCGAAACGTTTCTTTTCGACGAGTGAAATGCAGGAAGCGGAATCCGTGAGCGTGGGCCGCGCGTTTTTACTTTTGTTTTCCGCGTTCACCGTATTTCTCGCGTTAGTCGCCTATGACCCTTCTTCGAAAGGAAATTTCTTTTTGGAATTATCGGCTCAGAGTTCGCATCTGACTCCGGGACTTTTGGTCGTGTTCTTAACGGGAATTTTGTGGAAAAAAGCGAACTCCTTATCCGCGACCTGGACGATTTTGATTTGTCCTTTCGTTTCCTGGGCGCTTCCTTACGGTTACGAGTTTTGGATCGGAATTCATCCGCAAACGATTTCGATTTTCGGAGCCAAGCTCAACTTTTTACACAGAGTGTTTTTGGTTTTTCTTTTCGGTTTGATCTTTCATATAACGTTGAGTCGCAGATTCTTTTCCGAGGGAGAATGGAACCGTAAGACCTTAAACGTGCGCGTTCGAGTTTTTTGGAAAACGAAGCTACGGATCGCGATCGGAATTCTTTGGATTCTTTTTTGCGTAGCATTGTCGTATTATGATGTTACGGATAACGTGACTGGAGCCGCGTTTTGCGGAGGCGGGACGTTTTTGTCGTTTTTAACCGTGTCGATTGCAAAGACGCTCCGGTTTTCCGCTTCGAAAAGGATCAAAGCGTTTCTTAAAACGGACGAATGGGCTTTCGGTTTGCTTCTGGGAATTACGATCGGACTCTATTTTTATTTTTCCTAATCCGGTTCTTATCTCTTAAGGGCCGGATTGCATTCAAAATATTGAATGTGTTTTGCGGTTTTTCGTCTTGTATTGGATCGATACTGCGAAGCACTCTCAGTCTAATTAAAACGAACGATCCGATTCGTTTTTGTTTTCGATCTGCGGTGGTCTTTTTGATAAGTAAGTTTCAATAGATGAGAGCCAACGAATCGAGCTCGGTTTTCGAAAACGGTTTTTCCGTTGACAAAGCCTGAGACGCATTAAGCTGGACTTATGGGTTCTGCACTTTTCAAAACTTGGATCGGATGCACTTTGTTGTCCGTTCTGATATTGACTTTGAATTGCGGACCGATCTGTTGTCTTCAAACCGAGTTTGAAAAACACGATTCCGTTTCGACAAATCCGATTCCCTGTCAACAGGAACAAAATTCTCAAGGAACTCCGAGTTGTGATTGGGACCCGGGCTCGCTCGCGTTGTCCGAAAACGATTCTCCGGTTTCGAAACTCATACGGATCTTTCTTCCGTCTCATTTTTATTCCGCAAACGTATTCTTTTCATTTTTGATTTCCATAGAACGGGTCGAATTCGTTTCTCAAATCGTCTTCCCGGTTTCCGACTTTACGGATTCACTCGAAACGATCCGACTTCTGATTTAAAATCGCCTCCGAATTTCTCGAATTCGTTCGATCACGGATCGGAACGAACCGTAGTTCTTACCTTTTGAACTACGGAGAATTTTCGTTTTAAGGAGGTTTTATGCGATTGAAACGAAAACTTGCGCTTGAACGTTGCGCGAGTATATTCATTATTTATAAAGTATTTGCGGGAGCGAAAAGCTGGATTTTCCGTTCCGCGATTTTTGCGACCTGTGTATTCTTGTTTCTTTTTTCGGATTTTGTTAAGCGAACTCAGGCTCAGTCTCGTTCCGAGTTGGACGTACAAGGCATCGTGGGTCTGGCGGAAAAAAATTCTCCCTTGCTTCTTTCGTTGAACGCGGATCTGGAATCCCTTTTTTATCAGCGCAAACAACAGGGTAAGACGCAGAATCCTTTGATGACTTTGGATTACGGACAAAGAAGCGCCGCGAATCAAATCGGTTCCGAATACGCGCTTCAATTCGAACAACCCGTGTATTTTCCGGGAAGAAAGGAACTCCGTCAACTTCTCGTGGATAACGATTCGAGAATTAAGGAGATTCAACTTGCGGAAGCGAGTAACTCGATTCGGTTTAACGCGGTCAAGTTCGCGTATCGTTATTTGGTTTCCGCCGGTAAAAAAAATCACGTTAAGGAACGTCTGAGAAGATTGTCGATCTTGGAAAGTTATATCCGGGCGCGACCGTTTATCACTCCTCAGGCGAAGACGGATCTGTTCATCATTCAGAGAAGAGTGTTGGCTCTTCGAAAACATTTCAACGATCTTGAATTGGATGCGAACAAACAATACGAAGCGATGAATTTGTATCTGATGTTGGAAGCGGTGCCTTCTTTGAGGATCCCTTTTTTTTCCGAGGGAGTTAAGTTCGATTTTAACGAACTTCAAACCAAGGCCGTATCCCAAAACCTAACGTTGATGGCCGCGAAAGGTGAGATCGAAAAGGCAAAGACCGAACTCAATCTTGCGAACTTGGAAAAATATCCGGACTATTCCATCATCAGTCAGGTGGGAGAGGATAGATCGGGGGTTGCCAACCGATTTTACGACGTCGGATTAAAATTTAGGATTCCGGTATGGGATCAGTTTCAGAATAAGATTTCCGCCGCCGAAGTGAACGTAAAATCCAAACAGGGAATTCTTCATCATCAGGAGAATCTCGTTAAGACCGCGTTCAAACAGGCCTATCTGGATTACGAACAATCGAAGACTAATCTTAAACTGTTCAACCTTTCCAAGTTAGACGACATCGAGAACGATCTGATCTACGCGGACGTTGAATTTAAAAAGGGAAGAATTCTGATGATGAGTTATCTCGAACTGGAGAATCAGCTTCACGAAACGCATCACGCGATTTTGGACGCGCAGATCGCACATATCGAGGCTCTGCTCAACCTTCTCCATATCACCAACGAAAAAGAAATCATAGGAACTTTTAAACATGCTGTCCAGACTTTTGAATATCAGCTTAAATAATCCGATTCTCTCCGCGGGAATCGTTTTTTCTCTGTTCGTTTATTCCTTCTTCACCTTGAAGGAGGTTCCTATCGACGCGGTTCCGGACATCACGAATACGCAGGTGATCGTGATCGCCAAGACCGGTTCCTTGGATCCCGAGCAAGTGGAGAAGGTGGTCACCTTTCCTCTCGAAACCGAGTTGATGGGAATGCCTAATCTGATCGACGTTCGTTCCGTATCTAAATTCGGATTATCTAATATTTCTTTGATCTTTAAGGAGAACACCGATATATATCAGGCTCGAAGTATGGTCTTGGAAAGAATCGCAAGCGCAAAGGAAAAACTTCCGAAAGGAATCGCGCCCACGATCGTACCGAACACGACCGGACTCGGAGAGATTTTCTTTTATACGGTCGAAGCGAAACCGGGAAGCAAACTCGCATCGGTTCCCGAAAAGGATCGTTTGCTTTATCTGAGAACGATTCAGGATTATACGGTTCGTCCGCAGTTGAAGGCGCTCGTTCCCGGAATCGTGGAGGTGGATTCCAACGGAGGATACGAAAAGGAAATTCATATCGATCTGAATCCTTCCAAGATGAAGACCTGGGGAATCACGATCGATCAGTTGATCGGAGAATTGTCCACGATCGGAGAAAGTTTCGGCGGAGGTTTTATCGAAAACGAGGGAAAGGTCGCGATCGTTCGAGCCTATGGAATCAAAAAGAATCTAAATTCCCTTTCCGAAGTAACGGTACGAAGAACGTTGACGGGCGCTCCGATCCGGGTCGGGGACATCGCCGAAGTAAAGGAACACGGCAAACAACGATTAGGCGGCGCAAGTTCCGAAGGAAAGGAAATCGTCTTGGGAACCGCGATGATGTTGCGCGGAGAAAACAGTTATCAAGTCAACGCGGATTTGAACAAGGCCGTTTCCAATCTGAATTTACCCGAAGACGTTCAGGTTCGGGTCTTACTCGAAAGATCCTTTCTGATTCATTCCACAATCCGGACCGTACTTCGAAATCTTTCCGAAGGCGCGATCTTGGTCGTGCTTACCTTGTTTTTTATTCTCTTCAACATAAAGGCTTCGATCATCGTCGCGATGATCATACCGGGATCGATGTTGTTGACCGCGATCTTTATGAAAATTTTCGGCATCTCCGCCAATCTCATGAGTTTGGGAGCGATCGACTTCGGTCTTCTCGTGGATGCGTCGATCGTGATCACCGAAAACGTTCTGACTCGATTCGAAAGGGAGAATATTATCGGCAAAGAAGAGAAGATCAAAACGATTCTAAGCGCGTCCTTGGAGGTATTAAAACCGGTTTCGTTCGGGGTCGTCGTGATTATGCTCGTTTATGTTCCGATTTTAACGTTAGACGGAATACCGGGGAAGATGTTTCGTCCTATGGCCGAAACAGTTTTGTTGGCTCTCGGGTTCAGCCTTTTGTTGGCCGTGTTTTTTCTACCTCCGCTTTTGTATTTTTTTATCAGGCCGACAAACGGTCATAAGGCGAACGAAAAGATCAAAAAGGGAAAAATCGTCGCGTTGTATGAAACCTATCTTCCGACTTTGCTCGACAAACCGAAACCGATCATACTCGGATCTCTCGCGTTTTTTATTCTTACCTTGTTAATCTATTTGAGAATGGGAACCGTCTTTCTTCCCAAGTTGATGGAAGGCGATTTGATGCTCGTAGTCGTACGGGAAGGCGACATCAGCACGGAAGAGAGTTTGAAGGAACAAAAGGAAGTCGAAACTCTTTTGATGGGAATGCCCGAGGTCAAAAGCGTTTTTTCGAGAATCGGAACGAGCTCCGTCGCGAACGATCCGATGGGGACGTTTAACGCGGATACGTTTATCGTTTTAAAAAAAGAATCGTTAAACGACTTGATGAAACCGGACCAATGGGAGAATTTTTTAAACCGAATTCATCAAAAGGTTCAGGATCGATTTCCGAGTTCGGAGCTGACTCTCAGCCAACCTTTGGAAGCGAGATTCAACGAACTTCTCGAAGGAAGTCGAGCGGATATCAGCGTACGAATTCTCGGTAAAAACCTAAACACTCTTTTGGATCTCCAAGGAGCCTTAAAGGAAACCCTACACAAAATTCCCGGCGCTGCCGAGGTGGAACTCGATCCGATCATGGCTCTGAGAAAGTCGACTGTGATCGACATATCCCCCGATCCGAGTAAATTAAAATATTATAATGTATCTCTTCCGTTGTTCAACAGCGTGGTCGAGGCTTCCATGAGCGGGTTCGAACTCGGAGGATATTACGAGGAAGAGGTTCGATTTCCGATTAAAATATGGCTCTCCGAGGACTTTAGAAACAGAGAATCCGAAATATCGAACATAGGAGTTGGAACCGCGGACGGAGGAATGATTCCCATCAAGTTACTCGCGTCGATCGAAAAAAAAGACAAGGTCATGACGATCTCCAGGAATAAGTCCAGAAGATTCGTCGCCGTTTCGGTCAATCTTCGCGGAAGAGATCTCGAAGGTTTTTATTCCGAAGCCAAGGAAAAAATCTCGGGCATTCATATTCCGAACGGTTATTCGGTTTTCTGGGGAGGACAAATCGAAAACTTAGCGAAGGCGAAGGAAAAACTATCCGTGATTCTTCCCGCTACGTTTTTGATGATCTTCGTGGTTTTATATCTCGGACTTCGATCGGTTCGACAAGCCTTACTCGTGTTCTTCTGCGTTCCGTTCGCATTAACGGGAGGGATTTGGTTTGTCTTTTTAAGAGGAATGGATCTAAGCGTTTCCGCTTTCGTCGGATGTATCGCGTTATCCGGAATCGCGGTTTTAAACGGACTCGTGAAACTCGATACGATTCATAGAATCCGAGAGGAAAAAAATCTTTCGGTACGAGACGCGGTGTTGGAAGGGGCGACGAGCAGGATTCGACCCGTGATCATGACGGCTTTGGTGGCCTCTTTCGGTTTTATACCGATGGCTTTCGGAAGCGGACTCGGATCGGAAGTGCAGAAACCGTTGGCGACGGTGGTGATCGGAGGAATCGTCTCGTCCACGATCTTGACTCTGGTGATTCTTCCGGTTTTTTACTATTGGATAGAAAAGAATTCAGAAAATTAGAATATTCTAATATTTAAGCGACGATCCACGAAACTTCCCGAAACCGAAGCCGTTCTCGGGAAGTTTTAAACGGATTACTGATTCGATTTTGCGTTGGACGCCATTTTCAAAAAGTAAGCGTTCGTGTCATACCAGAGTTGACCTAGATACAGCGCGTTTGTCGCTTCGAGGTGATCGATCCCCGTCGTCAAAAGAGGAATCGAAGGTCCACCTTTCCAAGTTCCCCATCTTTGAGAAGAATCGGGAACCACACCGTCGTTCGCAACGCTCATTCCGTAGAAAGGAGCTCCGATCGCGCAGATCGGTTGTAACAATCCCATCGCTGGATGTTGAATCAGATCGGCCACGGTGATGGTTGAACCGTAAGAAAAATACTTCACTCCGGAAACGTTCGGCACGGAAGCGTTAAACGTCTTTGCTCCGTCGGTTGTGAGCAATTTTAAAGCTGCCGTTGCGTTTTGGCTGGAATCCCCGTAAACCACACCCGCAATCGCTTCTATAATCGTGGAAACGTAGGGAAGAGCCCAGCTTGGAATCACCGTCAAAACGATGTTCGCAATCGGACTTCCGTAGTGCGGAGTGTTGAGAGTAGTCACGGTCGCAACCTTGCTACCCATGGAAAGGTTGGAAACCATATAACGTGCATCCAGTCCGCCTTGAGAATGCCCGATGACGTGAACCTTTCCGGTATAATTGTTCGCGGCCATCGCCGTAAGAATTGCGGTTTTTAATTGTGCGGCTCTGCTTGCACTTGAGTTCAAAGCAGTAACGGACGGAGTTAAAACGACCGCACCTTGACCGGTCAGATACGCCGCGTTTCCGCCCCAATAGTCGATCACGGTAGAATTGTTTCCCCAACCAAACAGGCCGTGAGCCAGAACGATCGGATAACTACCGGAAAGAGGTTTGCTGGAAGAACCTCCACCCGATGCGGACAACACACTTGTTAACAGAAAAACAAGCGAAACACTTAATATTCTCATCACACTTTTCATTTGTATTTACCTCATGCGCTCCTTATGAGCGCAGAAAGCAAAATACAAAAGAACGAACGGCGTTCAAGAATAAAATGTAAAGCGACATGATTTTGCGTATAAATTTTATTCGATAACGTACGTCCGTTATATAAAATAGATTTAGAATATTCTTAGAGCTGTATATTCTAAAAGTAAAATATGCTTTCTAATCAATGTCGAAGTCGTGGATTGACGGGGACGTATGCGCGGATTCTTTTTAAGAGGAAGAATTTTTTCTTTGCGGTAGTGCGGATTCGAAAACATCCGAAAAGACGTCCCGTGGCATTCGGAACCACGGGCGCGAAAAATCAGAGGAATTGATCTACGTTTTCTCTCGGAAGAACCAGGTCATCGATTGAGGATTGAGGACGACGCCATTCTCCCTTGAGTGCAAATTCTGAAATGCGAATGCTATTGATTACTGATTCGATTTTGCGTTGGACGCCATTTTCAAGAAATAAGCGTTGGAATCATACCAGAGTTGACCCAGATAAAGCGTGTTAGGCGCTTCGAGGTGATCGATCCCGGTTGTCAAAAGAGGAATCGAAGGGCCACCTTTCCAAGTTCCCCATCTTTGGGAAGAATCGGGAACCACACCGTCGTTCGCAATGCTCAATCCGTAGAAAGGTCCTCCGATCGCGCAGATCGGTTGCAACAATCCCATCAGAGGATGTTGGATCAGATCCGGAATCGAAATCGTGGAACCGTACGAGAAATACTTCACGGAACCGTTGTTCGGAGTGTTTGCGTTGAAGGTTTGAAGATTAGCCGTAGTAAACATCTTCAAAGCCGCCGCGGCGTTTTGATTGGATTGTCCGAGAACGACTTGAACTACGGTTCCAACGATCGTGGAAACGTAAGGCAAAGCCCAACTTGGAATTACGGAATACATAATGTTCGCAATCGGACTTCCGTAGTGCGGAGTATTCAGAGTGGTCAAGGAAGCGATCTTGCTCGCCATTCCGAGGTTTGCGATCATATAACGGGAATCCAATCCACCTTGAGAATGTCCGATGAGATGGATCTTTCCGGTGTAATTGTTTGCTGCAAGTCCCGCTAAGATTTGAGTTTTGAGCTGAGTCGCTCTTGCAGAGCTGGATTCAAGCGAAGTAACCGTCGGAGTAAAAACGGTTGCACCTTGGTTTCTTAAGTAAGCGGCATTTCCACCCCAATAGTCGGTGATCGTGGAGCCGTTTCCCCAACCCAGAGTCCCGTGAGCCAGGACGATCGGATAACTGCCGGAAAGAGGTTTGCTGGAAGACCCTCCACCGGAAGCATACGTAACGTTCGTTATTAAAAACGTCAACGCTAACAAAATTCTTAAATTCACTTTTCTCATTTTCTTCACCTTATTTATTTTCAATTCGAAACGCAGTGGAACGTAACGCGAGGGAGGAATCGATCAAGTAAAAAAATAAAAATGAACGGCACTTATACGGAAATTATTTTCCGTTTATATAATATTATATCGAACGTTCGTGATGTGAAAGGTGCGTTTGCACGCAAATTCTAAAATTACAAGGCTCCTGAAACGAAGATATATTAGAATCATCTAAAATTCTAATGGACTGTTTCGTCTTATTTGCCGCTGCAATCCCGGATTTGCCGGACGTTTTTGGTTTTGGGAGAATCGGAAAAGGTTTTTTGAGGATTCTTTTCCATTGGAGAAGGGCTTTCGTCGGACGGGCTGATTCCGACGGGACCGAAAGAGGTCGCGGGAGTAAAACAAACCGGGAACTCGGTCGCTTTTTCCAAACGATTCTTTTCTTTGGAAAGAACGAAAACGGATTCAGAAACTTGAATATAGATTTTGTCCGATTTGGAAGCCCATCTGATTTTATGAACCGGCGTTTCCTTCCACTCGGGAAGATCGGTTTTTGAAGTCGCTTTAAATTCCGAATCTCCATTCTTACTCAACCATAGAAGTTGGGGTTTTAAAAATTCAAGATCGTTGTCCAGAACCGCCGCCACAAGCGCCAAAGAATTTCCATCCGGGGAAGGAATCAGTTGAATTGCGATCTGACCGGGTTCGAGATAAGAAGACAAAACGAATTCTTTTTGATGGATCGTGTTGATCCCGGATGGAATCCGAGAATAACTTCCGTATTCGTCGTCCTTTCCGCCGATCCAATAAACGGACTTCGTATCGGAATGGTAATAAACCGTACCGGGTAAGATCCAGGATGAAAACCGAATTTGTTCCACGGGTTGCGAGGATCGAATCGGATCGAAGATTCGAATTACGGAATGATAATTTCTTTTGAGAGTGGTTCCCATGAGAGGATTCCAAGAATCCTTTTCTTCGTAGAGGGTTTCCAATTGTACCACTTCCTTTCCGGAGGAAGACCAGCCCCTTTCCAAGGACAGGGAAGAATTCTTCCACGTCAAAAACGAACAAGAGGATAAGGAGAATGCGGCGATCGTCGCGAAACCGCAAAAACTCGTAGAAAGGAATGTATTTGCAAATTTCATAATATAGTTGTAAACGTTCCGACTTGAGGAGGGTTTTAGGAAATAGACGCCAACGAATTCTTTTTCGTTCCGATCAGGGCAACCCCGCTCGGGCTGGAGCGGAATTGCGCGTATCGATCGAAAGCGGATTATCTCCAGCCTTCGTTTTTTAACTCACTGTGGTTGAGATACAATCCTGAAGTTCCAACGGAAGGAGCTCTTGTATGTCCCTGAAACTGAGTGTAAGTTACATTCGAGTTAAAGGGCCAGATTCCTTCGCTCTGTGTCAGGGAAGACTGGCATTTACTCACGCCGCCCGCCTTGTTGTAAGCGCAGGAAGAATGAAAAGCAACCGCGTAGTCGTCTTCACCGGGAAGAATTGCAGAAGCTCCGATCATTCCCTTATATCCAGGAACCTGGTATACGGTAACACCCGCAGTGTTGTTGTGATTGTATGCTCCTCTTGCAGTAGAAACGATCAGGGATTTATCCATCGCGTTTCCACCAAACCCGAAAGTGATTCCGTTCAGAGCCGAAGCAAGTTCGGATCCTCCGGACGCGGCAGCCAGAGCGGTAACTTTTGTGAAGTTATATCCGCGGCTGGAAGCGCTCGCTCCCAAGTTAGCAAGCCAATACTCGGTTACGTAACAACCCGCGCTATGGCAAACGATCTTGCAAGAGTTTGAACCTTTGCAATATGTGTTCACCACGGTCGTAAAGTTGGTTTGCGCTCTCGCGCTTCCGTAACTTCTTGGATCGGAAGTTCCGTCGTAACCCACAAACGCCTTAGCTCCTGAAACAGAATTTACGCTGCTTCCCCAGTAATTATTCACATCCACAGTTCCGGTTCCGTTGTGGTTCTTGTCAGACTTTCCGTGAACGAACACGGTATAAGTTTGAGCGGAAAGAGCTCCCGCAAAAAGAAACACACAGAGGGCCAGTCCCATCATTCGCTTTGTTTTCCAATTTCTCATCATTTTTCACTATTCTCCATTTCTTTGGAGAGAAGAGATCTTCTCCCGCTCTAAAGATTTGACTCTTTTGATTTTAAGTCAAGTGCAAGTAGCGAATTTTATAAATAACGGACAAAATAAAATAATTAATTTAAAAAAACGCTAATTATAAATAAAGACAAATGTGATTGCCCTTGCTTGGGGAGAATTTACCCTGTTCTCCCAAAAATGAGAATTGAAATGCGTTAGTCGCTCTTTTCTGGGAGTAAAGGAAGAAGAATTCATGAAAACGGGAAATAAATATGTGATCTATGGGCTGATTGTGTCAGTGATCTTAATTCTAACGGTGTTCGTTTTCTGGCCGGAAGAAAGAGGGGGATCTTGGTTCGAGTCGGAATCGGAAAAGAAAGAAAGAGCGGAAAGAATGGCGAAGAATTCTCCGCCGGGCGGTTCGGGCAGCGCCTTTGATTCCGGAGGTTCGGGGGGCACCTTACAGGACATAGACGATTCCGTTCCCATAGAAAGAATATTAGAAGATTATAAAGAATGGTCTCAATATCCTCCAAACTCGAGACCTCTCACCAAATACAACGAGGATTTGATCAAACCATTCTACATACAAACGTCCGCGATTCCGATGGCGGATTCCGCGGACTCGAAAGAAGCGAACGGTTATACCTGTCAATTACAACCTCTTACTTGGGCTGTGATCGGATCTCAGGATCAAATGCGCATAACGTTCGAATGCAGAGGGCCCGAAGGAAAACGGATTCCTGTCGACATCAAAGGCGCCCGTATTTGGAGAGAGTTCGACGGCGAAAAATTCGGAGCCTTAAGTCCGGACTACGGAGACAACGGAGTAAACGGGGACGATCTCGCCAAGGATTTGCTTTATACCTTTCAATGGAAACCGACCGGGAAGGATTGGGGCGATATGATTTTGGAAGTGGAATTCAGATACGCTTCCGGCTTTAAGAAAACGGGAAAGCTGAACATTTCGTTCTATTCTTCTCCGGGAAAACCGGCCGAGTTGAGCGGAGCGTTTTCGGATACGACCAGCGACGGTTCGCTCGTAGTTCGTGTAGGCGTGAACGTTTATAAGGCGGGGAATTATCATCTCGAAGGAAATTTAAAACACGCGGAAACCGGAGAATACATCGCCTGGGCTTCCTTCGATTCCAAACTTCCATCGGGTTACGGAGAGGCGGAATTCTTATTTTACGGAAAGCTAATACGCGATTCCGGTTTGGACGGGCCTTACGTATTGACGGACGTAAGAGGTCATCGGGTAAATCTTGCGATCGATCCGGAATGGTTCAGTCAGGGAGAAGCGGGTTTGAAAAAGATTCAAGCGGCTAAAACGGTGGAACCCGATCGGGAATTGATTCTTCCTTATAAGGATTTTTTTAAAACGAAGTTCTACGACGTGAAACAATTCACTTCCAAACTCTGGGACAGCAACGAAAAACAGAGAAGGATCAAGGAATTGGAAAGTATGGAAAGATAAGAATATTCTAAAATTGGAATGTTTAGTTTGACCGGGTTTCGGTCGAGAGGCAATCCCGCTCGTAGGAGCGGGATTTTTTTTCTTAAAAAACGAATCGGAGAATTATCTCCAGCCCTCGTTTTTAAGTTCGCTGTGATTCAGATACAAACCGGAAGCTCCAACGGAAGGCGCTCTGGTATGTCCTTGAAACTGCGTGTAGGTTACGTTCGAGTTGAACGGCCAAACTCCTTCGCTTTGAGTCAAAGTGGACTGGCACTGGCTGAGTCCGCCCGACTTGTTGTAAGCGCAGGAAGAATGGAACGCAACCGCGTAATCGTCTTCGCCCGGAAGAATCAAAGAAGCTCCCGCCATTCCCTTATAACCCGGAACTTGGTAGAACGTAATTCCGCCCGTGTTGTTGTGGTTGTAAGCTCCTCTTGCGGTGGAAACGATCAGAGATTTGTCCATCGCGTTTCCTGCAAATCCGAAAGTCGCTCCGTTCAGCGCGGAAGCAAGTTCCGATCCGCCGGAAGCCGCCGCTAATGCGGTTACTTTCGTGATGTTATAACCTTTGCTTGAAGCGGTCGCTCCGAGGTTTGCCAACCAGTACTCGGTTACGTAACAACCCGCGCTATGACAAACGATTTTGCAGGAATTGGATCCCTTGCAATACGTGTTCATCACGGTCGTAAAGTTGGTTTGCGCACGAGCGGTTCCGTAAGTTCTCGGATCGGAGGTTCCGTCGTATCCGACGAATACCTTAGCTCCGGAAACGGAATTTACACTTGTTCCCCAGTAGTTGTTCACGTCGGTTGTTCCTGTGCCGTTGTGATTCTGATCGGACTTTCCGTGAACGAACACGGTGTAAGTCTGAGCAGAAAGCGATCCTGCCGTAAACAATAGGGCGCATAAAATCAACCCTATGCTCTTCGTTCTTTTGTTTTTCATTCTCTTCACTATTCTCCTGATATATAATTTAGGAAGGAGTTCCGCAGCATTGTTCAAAACTTACGCGAGTTTAGTCAAGTCCAACTGAAATCTTTTTTAAATAACGGGTAGAATAAAAAATAACTCCTCGATTTTACAAATCATCAGCTAAGACGAGGCGAGTTTCTATAAAACGTTGTTAGTTATCTTTGTTTTTCCGAAAATTGTTAAGCGAAGTGGATGGGGAGCAGGTTCAGAACAAAGTTTTTGTCAAAGAATTAGAAAGAATTCTTTATCTATGTCACCCGAGTCCCGGAATCAGGGATTCTCCCTTTGTTAAGCGAATTCGATAAATGTCCGGAATACGGAAAAGATTTTTGTTCAGAGACATTCTGTCCTCCAGCTCGAGGCGCTTTCGCGCGGTTAAAAAACGTTTCCAAAGCATTTCGGCGTAATTTCCGCTTCCGATCATCCGGGTTTTATAATCGGAATCGTAGAGTTTTCCGCCTCGGGCTTGTCGTATTAAATTTTCAACCTTGTCCTTTTTCAGGGGATAATTCTTTTCCAGCCAATCGATAAACAAAGGCGCGACCTCGTAGGGAAGTCTTAAAAAAACCATCCCGGCGCTTCTTGCCCCCGATGCTTTAGAATTTTCTAATATTCTTTCCAGTTCTATATCGTTCAGTCCGGGGATCATCGGAGCGGCCATCACTCCGGTCGGAACTCCGATTTCGGAAAGTTTTCGAATCGCTTCGAGTCTTCTTTCGGGACTTGCGGTTCTGGGTTCCATTCTTTTCCACAACTCGGAATCGAGGGTTGTGACGCTTATGAAAACCTTCACTAAATTTTCGGATGCGAGTTTTTCCAAAAGATCCAAGTCGCGCGTGACCAAATAGGATTTGGTGATCATCGCGACCGGTTGTTTGAACTCGAGAAACACTTTCAAAAGTTCTCTCGTGATTTCCAATTTTCTTTCCGCAGGTTGATAAATATCAGTAACGCCCGCGAGCTGAATTGTATGGACTTCTCCCTTTTGTTTGGAAAGATATTTTCGTAAAAGTTCGGGTGCGTTTTTCTTCGCGAAGATTTTGGTTTCGAAGTCGATTCCGGGTGAAAGATCCACGTACGCGTGATTCGGTCTCGCGTAACAATAGATACATCCGTGTTCGCATCCTCGATATGGATTGATGGATTTCGTAAAATACAAATCGGGGACGTCGTTTTCGGAAACGATCGTTTTGGCCTTTTCTTCCATCAGAACGGTTTGAGGCGACATTCTATCCTCTTCGAATTCCGGATCGGCTTCTCTGGTTCTGGATTCGAAACGTCCCGGGATTTTGGATTGGGTTCCCCGGTTGATTTTGGGTTTTTCGATCATATTCTTACCAAGGTAAGAATATGCTAAATATAAAAATAGTAAACAAAAAATAAGTATATGAATTCAAAATCGAAACGTTTTTTATTAAAAAAAGAATTTCTCGGAATCCGATTTCGTTTTAAAAAGTCTATAGTATAGGGGGGTATGGTAATGACAAAACCGAAACACAAACTTCATTCGGATCCGAAGGTTAAGGAGAATCTGATTCTCCGGTTGAAAAAAATCGAAGGGCAGGTCCGAGGAATCCAAGGAATGATCGAAAGGGAAGAATACTGCGACGACGTTTTGAATCAGTTGTCTTCCACGAAGTCGGCGTTGGACGGCGTTTCGAAAACCCTTCTCAAAAGCCATATCCAAACCTGCGTTGTCGAAAGATTTCAGCAGAACGATTCCAAGATTCTGGACGAGTTTATGACGACCGTGGATCGCATTCTTAAATAAATCGGAGGAAAACTATGAAAGAGATTAAATTATCCGTGGAAGGTATGACCTGCGCGCACTGTTTGAAAACGGTGGAATCCGCTCTTAAGGAAGTCGGATTAACGGGGAAGGCAAGTTTGGAAAACAAGGAAGTCGTTTATCAAGGGGAGGGAACTTCGGAGGAATTGTCCAAGGTTAAGGCCGCGATTCTCGAAGAAGGTTATACTCCGGGCGAAGTCAAATGAGTTCCGTGAAAGATTCTCCGTCGGAAGGCGTTACGCTCGATCTGATCGGTATGACCTGCGCGAACTGCGCGCTTCGAATCGAAAAAGGTCTTAAAAAAGTTCCGGGTGTTAAGGACGCGAGGGTCAACTTCGCGATGGAGACCGCAAAGGTGGAGTTCGATTCTTCCGTAGACGAACAGATCCTTTTGGATAAGGTGGATTCTCTCGGTTATCGCGCTCTCGTTCACGAAGAGTTGGAGCTTCACGGCGAAACGGAAAAGGCGCACGAAAAAGAATTCAAAAACTTGAAAGTTCGTCTCGCGGTTTCCGCGGTTTTGTCCCTTCCTCTCCTTTTGAGTATGATCGGACACTTCGGGAAGAATCAACTTTCCGAATATATGACTTTTCTAATGAACCCTTGGCTTCAATTCGCGTTGGCGACTCCGGTTCAATTTTGGATCGGAGCTTCCTTTTACAAAGGCGCGTTTCGAGCCTTAAAAAACGGAAGCGCGAACATGGACGTTCTCGTTGCGTTGGGAACTTCGGCGGCGTATTTTTACAGCGCGTATCAATCGATTCTTACCTTCGGCGCGCATCATCACGGGGACGTTTCGCTTTATTACGAAACTTCTTCCGTTTTGATCACTTTGATTCTTTTCGGAAAATTTTTGGAACATATCGCAAAGGGAAAGTCTTCGAAAGCGATTCAATCCCTCGTCGGTTTGCAACCGAAAAACGCGAATATCATCCGCGACGGAGAAATCCAAGAGATTCCTTTGCTCGCGGTGAGACCTGGCGATCTTCTTTTGGTTAAGGCGGGTGAAACCGTTCCAGTGGACGGAATCGTGGAAGAAGGAAACTCGTCCGTCGACGAATCGATGTTAACCGGTGAAAGTATTCCCGTGGAAAAAACGATTTCGAGTTCTTTATTCGGCGGTTCTCTCAACCAAAACGGAATTTTAAAACTTAGAGCCTCCAAAGTAGGAAAGGACACTTTACTTTCGGGAATCATTCGAGTCGTTCAAGAGGCGCAAGGTTCCAGAGCTCCGATCCAGAGGATCGCGGATCGGATTTCCGGAATCTTTGTTCCCGTTGTGATTTTGTTTTCGATCGTCACTTGGGTTCTTTGGTACGTTTGGTTGGATCCTTCGAACTTTGCGGGAGCTTTGGAAAAGGCGATCGCGGTTCTTGTGATCGCTTGTCCGTGCGCCTTGGGTTTGGCGACCCCGGTTTCCATTCTCGCGGGTTCGGGCAAGGCGGCAACGTTAGGCGTTTTGTTTAGAACCGCGGAAGCATTAGAAATTGCTCATAGAGTGAAAACGATCGTTTTCGATAAAACGGGAACTCTGACTTACGGAAAACCGGTTCTGAAACGTTTGGAAAGTTTAAACTCGACGGAGGAGAATTCTTATCTGGCTCTGGCCGCATCTGCGGAACAAAACTCGGAACATCCTCTTTCCAAGGCGATCGTTGCGTTCGCAAAAACAAAAGGAATTTCCCTTTCGATTCCGGAACGTTTTGAAACGATTCCCGGTGGAGGAGTTTCCGCGATCGTCGACGGAAAAAATATTTTGATCGGAACGGATCGTTTGTTTCGGGAAAGAGGAATCGATTTAAAACCGGAACTGCTCGAACTAAAACAAAAAAGGGAATCGGAAGGTTCGACCGTGGTTCATCTGAGCGTAAACGGAATCCATTCCGCGATTCTTTCTTTGGCGGATACGATCAAGGATTCCACTCCGATCGCGATCGAAAAATTAAAATCCCTCGGTATGGAAATTTATATGATCACCGGAGACAATCGAAGAACCGCGAATTCGGTCGCGAAGAGTTGCGGCATTAAACACGTGTTAGCCGAAGTTCTTCCCGAAGGAAAATCGAACGAGGTTAAGAATCTGATGAACTCGGGTAAGGTTGTCGCGATGGTCGGAGACGGAATCAACGACGCTCCCGCTTTAGCCGTCGCGGATCTCGGAATTTCGATGGGAACCGGAACCGACGTCGCGATGGAATCTTCGGACGTGGTCATCATGAACGGGGATTTGATTTCGATCGCGCACGCTTTTGCGATGAGTCGAAAGACCGTTTACAATATCCGTCAGAATTTGTTTTGGGCCTTGTTCTACAATGCTCTCGGAATTCCGATCGCGGCCGCGGGTTTTTTGGCGCCTTGGATCGCGGGAGGAGCGATGGCTCTCAGTTCGGTTTCGGTCGTTTTAAACGCGCTCCGACTGCAGAGAAAATAAACGATACAAAATAAAAAGAAAAACGGAAGATTAGAAAATTAAAAAATTCTAATCTTCTGATTCGTTATTTTTTTAAGGCTCCGTCCACCCATTCTTTGTAAGAATAAAGATTGCTGATCTTGGAAATATAACCGGAGGCTTCGGGGCCGAGTTCGATTCCGTATGTGAGAAATCTCCCCACAACGGGCGCGTAGAAAGCGTCCGCGATCGAAAATTCTTTCCCGAAAAGAAAAGGTCCTTTGTAAACGGTCAGACATTCCTTCCAGATGGATTCGATTCTTCGTATATCTTTCCACGCTTCGTCCGGAAACGTTTTGCCGTGGAGTTTTTCCACGATGTTCATCGATAAATTCTTTCTTAGATCGGAAAAACCGGAATGCATTTCCGCAGCGATGGAACGAGCCAAAGCCCTCGCGGCCTTGTCTTTCGGCCAGAGATTTTTTTCGGGAAAGGTTTCCGCCAAATATTCAACGATGCTCAGAGTGTCCCAGACCTTGACGTCGCCGTCGATTAGAACCGGAACCTTGCCCGCGTTCGAATAGAGTTTTATCTTTTCGTAAAACTCGGGTGTGTTCAACGTTAGAGAAATTTCGGTAAAAGGTATTTTACTTTCTTTTAATAGAATCCAAGGCCGCAAGGACCAAGAGGAGAATTTTTTATCTCCGATCACCAGTTGAAGGTCTGCCATAGGACCAATTTCGCTTAACGATTGGATCTTGAAAATTGAAATTCAAAATTCTTCGGTTCAAAAAGAACGCTTCAAGTCCGTCGACGAACCCGAAGCGTTCCGCCGATCGGGTTTATCTTTTTTCGGAAAGATATAACTTCACTTGTGTTTCCGGAGTCGCGGTGAAATCCATCGGATAGATTTCGTAGTCCACCGCAAAGGCGCGTTTGTTTTTCAGATCTTGGTTCGCCCATACTTCCTGCCAAAGTTGAATCACGATATCGGGGCTTTTTCCCGATGCGGTGTTCAGTTCCAAATAATTTCCTTCCGGTAATTGAAACGTTTCAAAGGAACCTTTTTCGTCCGATGGAATTCCGATAAAGTAAGAATATTCTCCGTTCTCGTCGCTTTCGTAATTCGAATATACCGCGTAGATGGAATCTCCCGCGTTCTGAACCTTTGGTAATACTTCTTGAAAGAATTTTCCCCAGACTTCCGGGATTTTTCCGTCGGCTCCCATCTCGTCCGCGTTTTTAGTGCGGCTTCCGACTCCTATGAGATTCTTTTTCGGCATCGTACATTCTTTCATCGTTTCCTCTCGATTTGGCCGAATATCGGCGGTCCTAAAAAATCGTCTATTACCTAACTAATCCGTTTTCCTGATTTTTATCAATCCTCGAAAGGACATTCGGAGGCCGCTTAGGTTTGACGGATCCAAGACTTGGTATGAATACTTAGGTATGTTTATGACGGTTCTTTACGAAGGAGAATCGTTTATCTCTTAAGGGATAGGGAGAATCTTTATGTGTGTTGAAAATCAAAACGGAGAAGGCGCGGGGAAAACGAATCTTTCCTCGATATTAACTTCTTACTTTTATCAATATCCTCACGCGATGTTCATCACGGATCGGGACGGAACGATCGAATATATCAATCCGGTTTTCGAGAATCTTTCCGGTTATAAACGAAACGAATTGATCGGAAAAAATCCGAAAGTATTTCAATCGGGAACGCACGGTTCCGAATTTTACGAAGAGCTTTGGAAAACCATTCTTTCCGGAAAGGAATACGAAGGAGATTTTTTAAACCGAAATGGTTCGGGGGAAACGATTTCCTGGAAGGAAAGAATCACTCCGCTTCGCGACGAGACCGGGAATATTTCAAATTTCTTATGTAGAGTGGATCTACCTTCGAACGGATCGGCGACGGCGATTTCTTCCCAAGGAAGTTTCGTTTCGACCGAGGCGGTTCAAAGCGGTAAAATCAGAGAATCCCTTTTCCCGAAACTTCAAAAAGAATACGGTCTTACCTATCAGGAAGCGAAGATCTGCGAACTTCTCGTTGCCGGCCAGACGAGGGACAATCTCGTCCGTCAGTTGGGCGTACATTCAGGAACTCTAAAGAACCACCTCAAGGCGATTTACAGAAAAACGATCGAAAAGGATTTGGAGGAACCGGGTCAGGGCAGGGACAAACTGCAAAGGCTTACGATGTTTTTGATTCGTCTTTGTTAAGCGACATTCTTAAATATTAGAATTTTATAAAGAACGGATCGGGTCCGAAAGGATTCCGGTCCGTTTTATTTTAAACGGTCGCGGATCGCGCGTAAAATCCGGAATCCGTTCTCCTTTTCATGCGTTGTGAACGGCGCGGAGAAACAAAGTCGCCCGACTTTTGTCAGTGTTTGCCCCAGAGATTTTCGAGATACGCTTCCCTTCCCGAACCTTTACGATACGCCTTATAATGATCGGGGTTCGTTTTGTAGTAGTTTTGATGATAACCTTCGGCCGGATAAAACGCGGTAAAAGGAATGATTTCCACCACGATCGGAGCGGAGAATTTTCCGGATTGTGCGATCTCTTGTTTGGATTCTTCCGCCGCTTTTTTCTGAGAATCGTTGTGATAAAAAATTCCGGTTCTGTATTGATTGCCTCGATCCGCGAACTGACCTCCGTTGTCCGTGGGATTGATCTGTTTCCAAAAAACTTTTAAGAGATCCGCGTAACGAATCTTGGACGGATCGAATTCGATCTGAACGCTTTCTCTGTGACCGGTTCTTCCGTAACCTACGTCTTCGTATGTCGGATTCACTTCCTTTCCGCCGGAATAACCAGATGTTACGGAGATCACGCCGGGAAGAGATTCGAAGGGACCCTCCATACACCAAAAACAACCGCCCGCAAACGTGGCCTTTTCCGTTTTAGGAACCGCGAACAAAGAGGAAAAAAAGAACAACGAAAGGAAAAATGAAAACAAAACTTTAGAGTGGAACATTCCGACCCTCCCGGAATGAAATTCGATCCCTTAACGGATCGGTTACACTAGGAATACGAAACAAACTCTTGTTTATATGTTTTTCATTTCGAAAGAAAAAAATTCCTATGTTTTCTTTCGGAGAATCTAATTCTAAGAAACGAAATATGAAAATCGCAATCTTAGGAAGTGGAATCGCGGGACTCAGCGCTTGCTGGTATCTGAGTAAAGAACACGAAGTGGTTTTGATCGAACGTCATTCTCTTCCGGGAATGGACGCGCACGGAACGGATGTCGCGTTAAAGGATAAGATCTTTCGATTCGACGTTCCTTTCCGAGCTTTCAAACAAAATTATTATCCTTGTCTGATCGAAATGTACAACGAAGCGGGAATCGAATTCAGACCCGTGGATTATTCCTTTTCACTCAGCGAAAGGGACGGCTCGACTTACTTTCAATTCTCCACATTCGGACTCGGCGGAAATTTTTATCCGTTCGTTTCTCCGGTTTGTTTTCAAAGCGGAGAATCCAGAAAAATCTTTTCGGATTCGATTCGGTTTTACGGAGAATCCGCAAATCAATGGGAATCTCTCAAAGGAGAACAACTTACGATCTCCGCGTTTCTGCAAAGGTTCGGATATTCGAAAGCCTTCGAGGAAAAATATCTGATTCCGATGTTTGCGACGATCAACACCTGCACTCTCAAAAGCGCCAAAAATTATCCGGCGGAAGCGGTGATCCGTTATCACGCGCGGGGTTTGAAGTTTCTTCGTTTTTTAACCGCGAGCCACGGAACGAGGGACATCACCGAAAGACTTTCCGTCAAAGCCAAAGAGGTTCGATTGAAATCCAATCCCAGAAAAATCGAACTCAACGGTAAAAAAGTTTTTGTTTCCTTCGACCAAGGTAGGGAAGAATTCGATCGGGTCGTGGTCGCAACTCCGGCCAACCAGGCGATCGAACTTTTACCGGACGAGATGCAAAGGGAAAAGGAACTTCTCGCAGCCTTTCGTTACGAAGAATCGGAAATTCTGATGCACACGGATTCTTCCTTTATGCCCAACAAAAAAAGACATTGGGCGCCTCTTTGTTTTACTCTTTCGCCCGAAACGGACAAACCATCGGCTACGATCCGTCTGAACAAGGTTCTTCCCGAAATCGGGAAGGCCGAAATCTTTCAAACCTGGAATCCATTGGAAGAACCGAAACAAGGAACCCTGATTTCAAGATCCAGATTCGAAAGACCGATCATCGATCTCAAAAATCAAAGGACCATCGACGAACTCAAGTCGCTTCAGGAACAACCGGGAAGAAAGGTTTGGTTCTGCGGATCGTATGCAAGATATGGAATTCCTCTTTTGGAAGCGGGCGTTTCCACCTCTTTGGATGTGACTCGTTGGGTTGAGAATTCGTTACGCTCGTAAGAATCTAATTCGTCTTCGGCTTCACGGCCGCATACAAAACGAACTGAAAGTAGCGGCTCATCCTCGGGCCGCCGAGAAAATCCGCGAAGGCCGCGTACTTACGCGCGATTTTTTTGGGAATCTTCGCATCCTTCGTCTTGTGTTTCAGAAAATTCGAAAACCCCGAGAACATTTCCGTTTCTAAAAAATCGAAACCGTCTACGACAAACCCGGAAGACTTTAAGATTTGAGAAAGAGAATCAGTTGTGACCCGATTTTTTTTCGGGATGGAACTTAACGCGCAGATCCGATCCCTCAACCAAGAATCGAACAAACCGAGTTTGGAATTCTTCAAGATCAACTCGGCGGAGATCAAAGCCCCGCCGGGTTTCAAAATTCGAAAGGCTTGTTCGCAAAATTCTTTTCGGTCCGTAAAGAAAACAGTGCTGTCCAGACAAAGAATCTTATCAAAGGACTGATGCGTAAATGAGACGATCGTTTTCTCGATCGGAGCGCAGATCAGTTTCGGGGAAGAATCCGCCCGCAAGTCTATCAGATTTTTTGCAAATTCCACTTGGACCGCGGACGAGTTGACTCCGGTAAGATCGGAAAAGTCCACGGAGAATTCTTCCTTCCATACGAAGAATTGATCTCCGCAACCGAAGCCCAAGTCCAAAACCTTAAGACCCGGTTCGAGTTTCGCCTTCTTGCCGAGAAGAATCGCTAACGTTTTACAAGCCTCGGGATAATCGTTCGTGTTCTTCCAATAACCGAAGTTGGCCCAGGAGGAATTCTCCGGATTGAGATAAAGATGTGCGATCGTATCGGGGGCTTCTTCTTGTTTTTGATTTTTAAAGAAAGACATCGCTGAAAATTCTCCCTTGGAAAGTGTTAAAATTCTTAACCGAATCGCCAATTCGAGGCGTTTTACAAAAACCCGTTCCCTTTTCAAAAAGGGTTTCGTCTTAAAAAATTAAGTTGTGGTTCCGATGTCGCATTAATAAATAGCTAAACATACATTAAGTTCCGCCGATAGGTATTTTAGAACCCGCACTCGGATTCGGAAAACGGAAACGTCGAAATCGATCATGTTGATAATCACACTTTTAGATCCGACCCAAGCAAAGAGCAACTTGTTGTTGCGTTGGAAAAAGAAACTCAATCGTAAGAAGGTCTATCCCGTTCTTATCTTTCCCGAAGCTTCGATCCATCTTGAGAGGCTTCACACTCTCGCAAAAATTTCTTCCAAACAGAAAATTTCAACCTCGACTCCTGTTTTCTTTCATACGGACTCCGTTTTGAAGGCGGGGGACTTTCTTCTTTCGGATAGAATTCCCAAGGGAGAAAAAATTCTTCCGATCTTCGTGGACTTCGGATCTTCTCCCAAGGATAAGAAGGGAAGGGACTTCGAAGAACAAGTGGAACTTCTCAAAGGAAGAATCGGAGATCGATTCTCGGTCTTGTGTTTTTTAGAGACCGGCAAAGCGCAGTCTAACCTCGAAAGATCCGGAAATCGGAACTGGCTCTTTCACAAGTCTTCTTTGGTCGTGGAGATGGGCGGAAAGAACTTTAAGGTTTTAAGAAAGGATTTGCCTCAAGCGGAAGAAGGAGATTCTCCTTTGGAGACTTGGATTCCCGGAGGTTTGCTCGAAGGCCGGTCTTAGGAAATTTATTTACGTTTTCGGAATGGGATTTTTTTTTCAAGGACCGCTAGCGGAGACTCGCATTAAATATTACTCGAATTTAGTATTTTAATTGAAGTTTTTTTTATACCATTCTTGATAGATAAAAATTTTGCCATTGGCGATAAACGCAGGGATCTTCTGCATGATCGAGAAACGAATCAACAAATTCGGGGAGAACGGAACCTTCGCAACGAAGAACATCCCCAAAGGAACTTTGCTGTTCAGCTACAGCGAGTGGATCGAGGACGAAGAATTTGGCTGGAAAGTTCTGACGGTCGACGAAGCCGAGTCGCTTCCCGATTCCGAAAAGGACATCTTCATGAAATACGGATACGACGTGGACTTCGGTTTAGTAACCGGACCTACCAGCGATCAGTTCGTAATCAACCATTCCAACTTCATGAATCATTCCTGTGATCCGAATATGTGGTACGATCAGGACGACAACATCGTAGCGAAACGTGAAATCCGTGAAGGCGAGGAACTTACCATCGACTACGCGAATTTTATCGTGAACTTCGATCAAACCTTCGAGTGCGGTTGCGGATCGGCGAGCTGCAGAAAATTCATCCGGAAAGACGATTGGAAACTTCTGATCAACGAGTATCAGATGAACTTTCCGAAATTCATCCAAAAAGAAATCAAAAAACTCTACGTTAAAATTCCAGTATAGAACGACCTTAAACGAAAATCCTACTTTCTAACCTTGAGAATTCTTTCCAGGATTCCTCTTCGGAGAAGTCCTGGGGAATCTTCGGACACCGACGTATTTGTGCTTCGGGCGTTTTCGATCGAATAGAAAACGTCCGGCTCCACATTCTTGACGATTTTCATCGCGTGAAGAATCTTCTTTCTTTTTAAAACCGTAAAAACGATTTTCACGGGGCCGCGGCTTCCTTGTCCGTCCATCGTCGTGACCCGATAACCCGCTTCGGAAAGTTTGTTCGCGATCTCTTGTCCGTTTTGAGGAGAGATGATTCTCAAAAGAGAAAAGCCGATGGCCAATTTTTCTTCGAGAAACATTCCGATAAAAGTTCCCGTCGCAAAACCGCCCGCGTATGCGAGATAACAAAACACGTTGTTGAGATTTTTAATGACCTGAGTGATTACGATCACCCAAAGAAGAACTTCCAAAAATCCGAGAGAAGCCGCGATGGCTTTTTTTTCTCGGGTAAGAAGAATGACGCGGATCGTTCCGATCGATACGTCGGTCACTCTCGAAAGAAAAATAAAACAAGGAAGAAGAACGTAATCGAAGATAGGATTTCCGGGAGAAGGAAAGCTCAGTTCCATACAAGACAAGAATTATCGAAAGAATCAAACTCGTCGAGGAGAATTGATCCGTTCGTGTTTACTCGGCGAACCTTGTTCGATTTTTTATGCAAGCGGAATTTTAAGAGGAACGTTTGTCGGAAGAATCTTTAAATCCTCCGAAAACGAAAAAACGCCTTACCCCGAGGGCATGATAAACCACTTATAAACGGATTAAAAAGCGGGAATAGATGTGAAAAAATAAATTTTAGATTTCGTTTAACGTTCCTGTTTTTATTTCAAAATTTCGATTTGCGATTTCTTTTTAATACGAAGACGAGAGAATCCCTCTTCATGAAAAAGTCCGCGTTATTTCTTCTTTCGATTTGCGTCTTCGTTCAACAAAACTGCGGGACGAACGATTCCGAACAAAATCAGATTCTTCCGTTTCTTTCCAACGGATCGAACGTTTCCATATCGGTTCAAAATTCTCAAAGCACGAATGTAACGTTTCTAAGCGACACAAGCTTCGGAATTTCTCACAGTTTCGATTATAGAAATCTTCCGGAAGCGAGAAGGATCGTGATCGGAGAAAAAACGTATCTCACGAAAACGGATCCGATTTTTTTGGACGCGCTTGGAAGAGAGGCGACCTTTCGAGGTTTTAACATTTCCGGAAACACGAAGTTGGTTCAACACGGATTTAAACCGTTTCAAAACGAATCCGACGCGGAGATCGCGTTTGCAAGACTCGGTAAAACCACCGGTTCGAATCTGATCCGATTTACGATCGCTTGGGAAGGAGTTCACACCGCGGTCGATACGATCGATTATTCTTATCTGGATGCGGTGATCGCGCAGATGAAGAAGGCGATCGCTTTGAAGATGTATGTTCTGGTCGACTATCATCAGGATTTGTTTTCGAGAAATCTTTTTAATAAGAGTTCCTGGTACACGGGAAACGGCGCGCCTCGTTGGGTGACGCCTTCGGGAACTTATCCGAACGAATACTGCGGGATCATTTGTGCGAATTGGAGTCAGAACAATCTCACCAACGAAGCGATCCGAAAGGCCTTTCGGAATTTTTGGAACGACGCTTCGTTTAACACTTCTGCCGGCCCGAGAAACATGCAGACTGAGTTTTTGTGGCAACTGGGAAAGGCCGCAAAGTATATTCAAGAAAGATTAAGTACCGAAGAGTTCGATTACGTTTTGGGAATGGATCCGTTTAACGAGCCGGTCGACGGAGGAATGGAAGGACTTTCCGCGGCGCAATGGGACAATCAGAAGTTATGGCCTTTTTATAGAAGGGTTCGTCAGACTTTGAGCGCGAACGGATGGGAAGCAAAATCCGTATATGCGGAACCTCTTGTATTCTGGAATACGAATGTAGGAAGCGCGATCGTACCTCCGACGGGAGGAGGACATTTGACGACGTTGCCCGGAGCGGGTTTCGTTTTTAATTCTCATTTTTACGACGCGGGGAGAATGGGAACCGATCTTACCGGAATCGACAATGCGACCTACTTTAAATACTTGGACGAGATCCGCAAAGAAACACGATTTCTAAAAATTCCAGCGTTCTTAAGCGAGTTCGGAATGTGGTTGAACGGAACCGGAGCCAAGGACACTCCGAGAATGATCTCCGCCGTTTATCAGGCGATGGAAATTTCAGACGTGGAACAACCGACTAAGACGCGTTATGCGGACTTTTATTCTCTTTTGGTTTCGGGGACTCAGTGGCATTGGGATTATTACTATGACAATCATTCCGAATTTATGAACGGGAACACTTCCAAGTTGATCACGAAAAAGGACGCTTGGAACGACGAGAACTTTTCCGTGATCGGAAACTACGGAACGACCTGGAACGTGGACTCGAAGGCGATTCAACGCGCGTATCCGAGGAGATCTCAGGGAAGAATTCTCAGCTTTTATTACAATACGTTAGGCGCCGATTCCTGGAACAACGCGTATTCCTGGGGTGGAATTCGTCCTAAAACCGGAGGAAACGTTTACTTCGGAGATAGACGGTTTGCGATTTTAATTTGGAAAGGAAGAAGTTCGGAAGCGCCGAGCGAGATTTTTCTTCCTCCGCACTTTTCGAGTTCCAATCTGATCGTGGTTTCCGATTCCAAGATTTATAATAAGAATTTGTCTTCGACGATCCAAAACGTTTCGAACGAATCGGTTTTGATTTCCGATCCGGATCGTGTCGCCGATTCCGGTTCGCTCTTCGTTTCTTGGGACGATCCGGATGCGGGAGAAGATTCCGAAAAAATACATTACGTTTTGATTGTGGACGGAAACGGCGTTTCCTACTCGGACGATTTTCTTGCGAGTCTGCAGTTCGATTTGAATCAGAGAATTCTCGCGGAGAAAAAAAGCCCCGTGTATCTGATCGGGAAAATGACGTACGGCGGTTATCCCGCGCAGTGAAAGCGGAGCGGATCGGCGGGTCGTGAAGGGAGAATAGAATGAAAATGGAATGTTTTCGGGTGTGGATTTGTCGGAGTTCCGACGAGTTTGAGCTGAGGAATTTTGTTGTAAAGTTTGTGATTTTCTGATATGAGGGATTTGTCCGTGATTTCCCACGAAGCCCACCACCGCCACCCTAACTCGGGTGGGGGCTTTTTCGTTTTACTGCGGACTTTGTCGGAACTCCTTGCGCGCTCGAACTACGAGATTTTTTACTTCTATAAAAACTCTTCACAGTCCAAACACCGACTAACGCAAGCGCGATGCGACATCGGCGCATTCTTGTTTAAGAATTTCGATTCGGCTTTTCTGCATTTGGTAAAAGATTTGACAAATTGAAACACTTTGGTGATGAATTCTTTATCCATGTTTAGGAAAGGAAATCGAATTTTGAAATCAAAATTAAATTGGCTATATGTATTTTTTCTAATGTTCTTTCTGCAAAATTGCTCTACGCATTATTTCGTAATTCCGAAAGAACAAGTTCAAGCGGAGATAAAAAAGGTCCTCGTATTACCCGTATATGTAAATTCCGATTTTACACCTTCCATAGCGAATGTGAGTCCAAATTTCCAATTAGATTCAAAAGAGGCAAATGAACTTGCTAGTGTTTTCAGAAAGAGGGGAATTTTTCTTACGAAATTCATAGATACAATTCTTAAAGAAGGCGAATATAAATTTGAAACGGTTCCGTTTACGGAAGATTTAAACGGTTACGATAAAAAGTTTACAAAGGTAGAATTGTTCACGACTCAAAAAGGGAATAACGGAATTCGGACCTTCGTTTATAGGCCTAAAAAGGAGCTTATCGTCGAACTATCTAAAAAGTATCAAGTGGATGCAGTGTTTTATCATACGATCTACGGCGTTTTAGATAAAAGCGTAAGAATGGGCGTAGCATATAGGAAATACGCTTTTCTACCTTCAATCAAAACGCTTTACGAGCCTTCAATTTATAGGGCCTCCGGAGAGCCGATTTACAATGATAAATTCTTATCTTCGCATTTTGCGTTTTTGCATAAAGGAGAGTTGATTCCTGAAAATCCGAGTGCAGCGAAAAGTGTTAAAGCGACTCCTAATGAAATATTGGAAGCTTTATCAAAACAAAATTTGATGTACACGATGTTTGCGCTCTTTGAGAATCCGGATTTTCCCGAAGAAAGGGAAAGGGTTGTCGTTAACCTTTGTAGCGGCAGATTTTCCTGCGAAATGTCCTACTTCGGCACGAAGGACGAAAATTAAGAATTCTTTAGGGCGGCGTTCGTATTACGCCGTCCTTATTATCGTAAAAAGGATCGATTGCTCGATTTTTTAAGTACTTATTCGACTCAAAAACTTTTGCCGACCCAAACTCCAAATAAAGCCAATCCGATTCCTCCCAAGACGCTAATTACAATATATGCAAAAAATAGAATATAATTTCCCGTTCTAAACATCTGTAAGGTTTCGTAAGAGAATGTGGAAAAGGTGGTAAACCCTCCGCACAAACCGGAAGCAAGAAAGAATTTCAACTGCGGATCGAATGCGGGAAAACGATCGAACATCGCGTAGACGATTCCGATCAAAAAAGAACCGAAAAGATTGGCGGTCAACGTTCCCCAGGGAAGAGTAAAACCCAAAACGGTTCCGAACCAGTATTGCAAAAGATAACGAAACACACTTCCGAGCGCACCGCCGAGACCGATCCACAATAAGGTTCTTTCTAAACTCATAAATGATTTTGAATATAATTCGATTCTAAAGTAGAATCGAGGCGGACTCGACGCTTTCTAAGTTCAAGAAGGGCTGTCCGAATTACCGGGCGCTGAGCCGTGATTCTCCGTTTCTTTTTCCGGCTTTCGTTCCTGAAAATAACGATAGATCTGATAGATCCCGACTCCAAGCGTAACGATCGAATCGTCCACCGGTCCTGGAAGCAAATTCGGCGCGATCCAATAGACGATGATGATCAAAACCGGCCAAAAGATTCTAAGCGTTTCGATCGGTTTGGAATCCTTGATTGCAAACCAAAGCCCGAGAATCATCGCGAGTGAAACGGCGATTACGATCCCGCCGAACAAAAGAATATGTTTTCCGGCGAGTAAGGTCCAATCGGTAAACGACTGAGCCCGACCGTAATCGTCCTTTAGAACGAAAATCGTAATTCCTACGGCGAGAAACAGAGTCAGAAAGGGGGTCAACATTCCCCACAAACAACCGTATTTGATTTTTCCAGAAGTTTCTGACATATTCCGTTTTTCTAATGTTTCGCTCGAATCGAAATCGATTCGAGTTGAACGATCCTATATAGGGCGATTTACAACGTTTTCAAAAAAGCGAGAATAAACGGTTCGATATCTCCGTCCATCACCGCCGCGACGTTTCCGGTTTCATGATCGGTTCTATGATCTTTGACGAGGTTGTAAGGATGAAAAACGTAACTTCGGATCTGAGAACCCCAAGAGATGTCTTTTTTCTCGCCGGATTTCTTTTCCAATTCTTCCTTTGCTTTTTCCTGTTCCAACTCGTAGAGTCTCGCCTTTAACATCTTAAACGCGGTATCCCTGTTTTTGATCTGGGATCTTTCGTTCTGACAAGCCACCACGATCCCGGTCGGCATGTGAGTGATACGAACTGCGGAGTCGGTCGTGTTGACGTGCTGACCGCCCGCGCCGGAGGAACGATAAACGTCGACTCGGATGTCCTTCTCTTCGATTTTGATGTCGATATCGTCGTCGATTTCAGGACTTACGTGAACCGATACGAAGGATGTATGTCTTCTTTTGTTCGCGTCAAACGGAGAAATCCGAACGAGTCTGTGAACTCCATTCTCCCCTTTCAAAAAGCCGAAAGCGAAATCGCCTATCACGTGTAAGGTGGCGTTCTTAATTCCCGCACCGTCCCCGGCTTGGATGTCTATTAGAGAATATTGATATCCTTTCTTCTCGAAATAACGCATATACATTCTGAGAAGCATTTCCGCCCAGTCCTGACTTTCGGTTCCGCCCGCTCCCGGATGGATGTTTAAGAACGCGGGTTTTAAGTCTTCCGGATTTTTAAGAGCGCCTAAAAGTTCCAGTTCTTCGAACTTTTCCTGAAGACGGTTGTATTCCGTGGAAAGTTCGCCGACTCCGTTTTCGCCTTTTTCATCCAGAGTCAGATCGACTAAATCAGGAAAATCTAATATATCTTGTTGGATCGTAAACCAAGGAGTTAGTTTTTTTTCCAGTTCGTTTTTCTTTTGACTGACGATTCTCGCTTCCTCCGGATTGTTCCAGAGGTCGGGATCTTCCGCCTTTTCGCTGAGCGCTTTCAGGCGATCCTTGTCCTGTTCGAGGTTTAAAAGTTTCCAACGATTGAGAAAATTCTCCTGTAATTCTTTGGAGACTCTTTTGAGTTCTTTTGCTGACTTTACTTCCATAATCTTTGCTTATAACCGAATTTGATAGGTTCCGAACGTATAGAACGAGCGGACTCATTGAAAAAGAAAATCTTCTTTATTCTCTCTTTCTTGTTCCCAGGAAAAAACCGTGTCCCTGAGTTGCGGAGTATTGCCTTCCACGGTGGCTACTAAGATGTATTCTTCTTTTTTTCTGAATTCTTCCGGATTCTTTTTGAGTATCAATTTGCCGGAACGGATTAGATCGAGAATATGAAGTAAAAACGGATCTTTTTCCGTTCTGGAAAGTTCTTTCATCGCGGAATAGAACGGTGTGATTCCCTTGTGAAACCAATCCACGATTTCTTTCTTACCGCTCGGCCAAAGTTGATTCAACTGAATCGTTTCCTCTCGGAGCAGGGACTTTCCTTGAAACGGTTTTTGAAGATGTCTGCACTGAAAATAAAGCTCGTGATTGATCTCTCTCGGAAACGTTTTTCCGTAACCGGAGCCGATCCATTCGATCCACGCTTTTTTTTCTTTGGCGGGTAGGGAAGGGATAAGAGCGAAAAGATAATTCTGATTTTTGAATATTCGAGAAGTTGAAAGATGATCCAGCACTTCGTACGGAATCATATATTGTCCCTTTTGCCATTCCAAAACCAAGGGAATTTTTTCGACGTCCAGATATTCCACTGGAGTTTCGGCGCTAACGACGTCCCCGAATTGCGTAAGAATGTAAATAAAGGAAAGAAGTTCCTGACGATTCATCTTTCGGATCAACGTATCGGGATCCAAGTTACGATGCAGAGCGTGTCTGAGTAGATTGTATTGTTCTACGGGAAATTGTACGGGAGAAAGAATGATCCCAAGAAATTTTTCCATTTTCTTGAGGCTATGTCTCTCCACGAGATCCAAATTTCCGGAAATCAAAAATGGCATAAGTTAAAGGGCTCTGTGTCCGATGTCTTTTCTATAAAACGTTTTGGGAGCCTGGATTTTTTCCAGGAAGGAATAAGCCTGGTCTACCGAACTCTTTAGATCGGTTCCTTGAGCTACTACTCCGAGAATTCTGCCCCCGGATGAAAAAACTTTTCCATCTTTTTTTAACGTTCCCGCATGAAAAAGATAAACGTTTTGACCAGACGTTTCCGGAAGGTTTAACGGAATATTTTTTTCGTAAGAATCGGGATATCCTTTCGCCGCAAGCACCACTACCGTCGACGCGCCGCTTTTTACCGCCGCTTTTACGTTTTCGATTTTGCCTGTGGAAGCTGTATAAAGAAGTTCTAATAGATCTCCGTCCAGCATCGCGAGTACACACTGCGTTTCGGGATCTCCGAATCTGCAGTTGAACTCCACGACTCTCGGTTCGCCGTCCGAAGAGATCATCAAACCCGCGTAAAGAAGTCCTCTGTAAGGATGTCCCTTTTTGCGGAAAGTCTCGAACATACGATCGAATACGCGTTCTTTCACTTTTTCTAATATAGTTTCGGTGACCACCGGCGCGGGACAATACGCTCCCATTCCTCCGGTGTTCGGTCCTTGATCTCCGTCGAAAGCCCTTTTGTGATCCTGAGCCGCGGGAAGAAGAAAGTAGGAATCTCCGTCCGAAACGGCGAAGATGGACGCTTCTTGTCCGTCCATAAATTCTTCGATAACGACTTGGTTGCCGCTCTCGCCGAATTTTTTGTCCTCGAAAATTTCCTTGAGCGCGTTGACCGCCATCTCCTTGGTCGTCGCCACGGTCACGCCTTTGCCCGCGGCCAAGCCGTCCGCTTTGATGACGATCGGAATCGACTTGGATTCCAAGTATTTTAAAGAAGATGAATATTCAGTAAACGTTTTATACTCCGCGGTGGGGACGTTCGCTTCCACCATCAGGGATTTTGCGAAATCCTTGGAGCCTTCCACTTGAGCGCAATAAGAATCGGGTCCAAACGTGGGGATTTTCAATTCCGCGGCCCAATCCGCAAAACCCGCGACCAGCGGATCTTCCGGTCCGACCACGATGAAGTCGAAAGGATTTTGTTTCAGATAGGATTGAACCGATTGTTTATCCAAAACTTGAAACGAATTCGAGGGAAGAATCTCCGAATCCGGAAAACCGCCGTTTCCCGGAAACACCTTCAATTCGCTTAACAACGGGGATTTACGAAGATGAAACGCGATCGCGCTTTCTCTTCCGCCGGAACCGATCAGAAGGACTTTCAACTTAGCTTGCAAGATTTTGAATCCCCTTTTTGAGAACTTCCACTTTGTCCACGAGCGTATTTAGTTTTTCCCTTTCTTTCTCGACCACGTCGGGAGCGGCTTTCGAAAGAAATCCTGGATTGGCCAGTTTCGCTTCGAGCTTTTCCTTTTCGACTTCGGATTTTTGAAGTTCCTTTTCAAGACGCGCTTTTTCCTTTTCGACGTCGATCAGTCCTTCCAAAGGAAGAATGATTTCTCCCTTTGCGAAGTGCGAAACAGAATCCGTTTTTTGAATCTCGTAGGATTCTTCGATTCGAATCGATTCGAGACGCGCGAGTTGTAAAAGAGAAACCTCGTTTTCGCGGATCGAAGAGATCGCAAGATCGTCTCCCGATTTTACGATCGCCTTACACTTCTTATCCGGTGTGACCCCGTTTTCGGAGCGCATAACGCGGATTTTGGTTACGATTTCCTGAAGAAGATTCAGCTTCTGAACGCCTAACGCGTCCGATGCGATCGGATAAGCGCTCGGATACGGAGTTGTTGCGATAAACTGATCCGAAAAAACGGAGTGAACTTCTTCGGTTAAAAACGGCATAAACGGATGCAAAAGTCCTAATGCACGAGTGAGCACGTCCACGAGAACCTGTTTGGCGACTTCCGCAGAACGCGGAGAAACTTTTCCATAGGCTCTCGGTTTAACGAGTTCGATATACCAATCGCAGAAATCTCCCCAAACAAATTCGTAGATCGCCGCGGCCATTTCGTAAAAATGAAATTTAGAATGCGCCTTGTCGTATTCTTCCAAACAACGATTGAATCTGGAAAGAATCCATTGGTCCATCGGTTCGAGATCTTTTTGGATTTCAGGAGTGATTCCGGTCGGTACGAAGGATTCTTCCAGGTTCATAAGAATGAATCGGGACGAGTTCCAGATCTTGTTGCAGAAGGAGCGATAACCGTCTAACCGCGATTCGTCGAAGAGGATATCCTTTCCTTCGGGAAGTGTGGCCGCGAGGAAGAATCGAAACGAATCCGTTCCGTATTTTTCCATCATCACGAGAGGGTCGATCACGTTGCCCACGGACTTGGAGAATTTTTTTCCGTCCTTATCCCGCACCAAACCGTGTATGAGTACTTTATGAAATGGTGGAGCTTGCATGAACTTCATTCCCATCATGATCATTCTGGAAACCCAAAAGAAGATGATGTCGAAGCCGGTCACAAGAACGGAAGTAGGGTAGTATTTTTTTAAGTCCTCCGTTTGATCCGGCCAACCCATCGTCGAGAACGGCCAGAGCTGCGAAGAAAACCAAGTGTCCAAAACGTCCGGATCCGGTTGCACTTCCTTAGAACCGCAGGAAGGACAAACGGTCACGGGAGTTTCGGAAACCTCGATGTGTTTGCAAGTTTTACAATGATACGCGGGAATTCTATGACCCCACCAAAGTTGTCTGGAGATACACCAATCTCGAATGTTGTTCATCCATTCGAAAAAAGTTTTTTCCCACATTCTCGGGACGAATTCCACCTGACCGCTTTGAACCGCTTGCACCGCGAGGTCCGCAAGAGGTTTGATTTTTACGAACCACTGAGTGGAAAGATACGGTTCGATCACCGCTCCTCCTCTCGAGTTGTGACCGACCGCGTGCACGTGGTCTTCGATTTTTTCGATCAGACCTTTCGCTTCCAGATCGGCCACTACCTTTTTGCGGGCGTCGAAACGATCGAGACCCTTGTAAGCGCCCGCGTTTTCGTTCATCGTTCCGTCCGGGTTCATCACGAGCAAAGGTTTGAGTCCGAGTCTTTGGCCCGCTTCGAAGTCGTTCGCGTCGTGAGCCGGAGTGATCTTAACAAGACCGGAACCGAATTCCTTATCCACGAAAGAATCGAACAAAAGAGGGATTTGTCTGTTCGTCAATGGAAGATCCAACATCACGTCCTTAAAGGACGCATAACGTGCGTCTTCCGGGTTCGCACAGACCGCGACGTCTCCGAGCATGGTTTCCGGTCTTGTCGTCGCAACGACTAAGAACTGATTCGGTTTTCCGTGAATCGGATATTTGATATGATAGAGCTTGCCTTTTGTTTCTCTGAACTCGACTTCGAGATCGGAGATCGCCGTTTGAGACGCGGGGCACCAGTTGATGATTCTTTCGCCGCGATAGATCAAACCTTCGTCGTATAGGGATTTAAAAACTTTGAACACGGCCTTGGAAAGACCTTCGTCGAACGTGAATCTTTCTCTGGACCAATCGACGGATTCTCCCAAAAGTTTTTGTTGGCGGGTGATCATACCACCGGAATGGTCTTTCCATTCCCAGACCTTGTTTACGAATTCTTCTCTCGTAAAATCGGTTCTCTTTTTTCCTTCTTTGGCGAGTTCTCTTTCGACGACCATCTGCGTTGCGATTCCGGCGTGATCCATACCGGGAAGCCAAAGAGTCGACTTGCCTTTTTTACGTTCGATTCGAACGAGAATATCTTGAATCGTATGATTGAGCGCGTGACCGATGTGCAACGATCCCGTAACGTTGGGAGGAGGGATTACGATGGAGAAAGATTCTTTCGAATTCGGATTCGGTACAAAGGACTTCTTTTCTTCCCAGAGTGAAATCCATTTACTCTCGACTTCTTTCGGTTCGTAGCGATCGCCTATTTGCTTTTTCATGGCCGTTAAAAAACAGGTTTTCCTGCTTTTTCCCGGGGTCAAGAGGATTCAAACGGAACCGTCTATCGGAAGCGAAAAATTGACCCCGAACCTAGTTTTTAAGCGAACGAGTATTTTGTCTCAAAGCGCTTTTTTTAGAGGGAGAATTTCTTTTAATCGCGATTCTTTCCTTTCCGTTTAAGGACTTCGTTTTAGATTTTAGAATGGAACGGATCGAACTTCGAATTTCCTTCCAAGGAATCGGGTTCTCGTCTCGAATCGTAAAACGGAATTTGGCGTCCACAAGGCTTGGAAATTTCTTTCTGATTTCGGTCAATGGAGCGGATTTACAGATATGAATCGAAATCGAATTCTTTTGCGCGCCGATCGCGATCCAGTTTTCGTTCAGATGATACGTGGGAATTTTCTGGTCCATAGATTCCAGAATTTCGGGAAAGGATTCGATGATCCACGCGCGGATCGAAAGGATTCTTTCCTTTTTGATTTCCGCCTGAGAATCTATATAACGCGAAATCCCGGAGGACATAACGAACGTTGGAACGGGGATGAATGAAAAAAAACACATAGCGAATCGGTCAAAAAATAAATTCCAAAACGAATTTCTATTTTGCCTTTCCTCCTTTAGAGTTTGAAGACTTTAGAGGATTCCGTTTCGCGTTGTTTTTATTCGATTGTTGTTTTTCAAATTCACGGGAAAACTTTCGAAGGTTTTCCACGGAGGCCATCAATTCTTCCTTGGGAAAGGGAAAATCGATCGGCACTTTGATTCCGAGTATGGACGAGAATAGTTCGTGCGAATTCTTTTCGTTTTCGTAGATCAGATCGGGGTCGGCGTCGCTCAGGCCCAACATGTAAAGTGCGAACTTTTCGTTCTGCACGTTGCTCATCGCGATGATGGCTTCCGCCAAAAAAACGGGAGGCATCTTGTTCGAAAACGATCCGTCCTCTTGTCCTTCGCGAATCAGATCGGTGAGAAAAGCGATGTCCCTTTTGATGACTTCCTTTTCCAGATTCGATTTGAGGATCAGGTTTTCGGGTAGATAAATCGCCTTTAAAAAAAAGAATATCATTTCCGGATTTTTTTGAATCCAATCGAAATGAAGTTCGTGAATCAGTTTCAATTTATCTAATGTGTTTTTCGGTTTTCTCGCGGCCACCGATTCGAGCAGATCGCGGGTCAGTTCGTCGGAAAGCGTTTTGATCAGTTCCATCAGAAGTTCTTCTTTGGAGCTGAAGTGATGATAGAACGTGCCTTTGGCGATTCCGAGTTCGTCGATGATGTCGTGAATCGAAGTGCTTTCGTAGCCCTTGGTAAAGAAAAAGTTTTTGGCGCAACCGAGAATGTCCTCTTTGCGTTCCTTTCCCTTTTGTATGTTCAGGTTTTGTTTTTTCATGGGCCAAAAACCGACCGACGGTCGGTCTATTTTCTGGGACCCGGATTGGCCCGGTCAATCAAAAATTTTTAGGGAAAATGTAGGAACTACCACGTTTTTCGAAAATGATCGGGAAGAATCGGAACGAATCTCGGAACATTCGGATTCTTTTTAAGAATGTAGGAACTCCTCTATTTTACGAAGCAAAAGAGAATATCCGTCTCCGCCTACGACTGAGGAAGCCGTCCGTAGAAGGTCCGGCGATTTTCCGAAATCACCCGAACCCAATTCTCCCGCAAACGGGATTCCGTATTCTTTTTCACAGAGCAAAGAAAGGAAAGAATGAACCGGCCCGATCGAAAACGTGCAGACTTTTTTGTTCAAAAAGATCGCTTCGAACAAGGATTGACCGAAGTAACCGACAAAACCCGAAGAAGAAGCCAAAAGATTTTGGAATTCGAACCGGGAAACCCGAGGAATAAATTCAATCGAATCTTCGACGGTCGGAACTCCGCCGACTCGAAGAATGCGCGTTCGTGTTTGGGCCGGGCCTTGGCGGTACCGTTCGATTTGCTCCGCGCCTCCGATCCGACTCGAAAGAAACAAATCCAATTCCCTCGTAAAGTCGAGGCCTATGTTGCCCGCATAACAAAGAATATGTGAACCGACCTTTCGTTCCGCGTTCCGCAAAGAAGGAGCGATCAAAATTTGATTCAAAGAAAATTCGGTTCGATTTTTCGGATGAGGAAGCAGGTCGTAACGGCCGTATTTGTCCCTTTCCGGTCCGAAATGATCCAAAAGAAGAACTTTAGTTTTTGAATATTCAGGAATTGGAATATCCCTGGAATCAACGATCAGCAAATCGGTTTCTCCGTCCTTTGGAAAATCGCGAAACCAGATCGTCTCCTTCGAAGACGAAGACAAAAGAGCGAAAAGAATTCTCGAACGTTCAAAATGACCGCTTCCGAATTCTTGCGGATCTCCGACTAAAAAACCGATCCTTGATTTTTTTACGGTCTCGGATTGAGGAGTTTGAAACCGGATCTGTTCCACGTTTTGATTTCCCGAAAAAACGCCCGGATCTTTTTCATAAAGTTCGATACATTCTTTCGCGCCGAAAAAAAAGCCGGATTTGTAAAGCGAACGAAAGATAAGCGAAGCGGTCTCGAAGTCCTTCGGTTCGTCCACGGTCAGTCTGAGTTTGGGAAGAATCTCCTTTTCGGATTCGGTAAGCAAAGAAGGAATCTTAAGAATCCGAAAACGATCCGGATTCTCCTTGATATGAAGACTTACGTGTTCCTTATGTCGTTCCTCAAGAACGTTAGGCGTCCATTGAAGCGCGTCGCGTGTAAAAATTTCTCCGCCCATTCCCAAAGGAAGCCCGGTGATATACGCGAGATCCGATTTCGAAAACGAGAACGCTTGTAAAAGTTGATCCAAGTGAAGCGTATCGTAAAACGGATTGTCCCCGGTAAGACGCAGAATCGTTTCGGCTTCGTAAAACTCGGAAGCGTCCAAATATCTTTTTCGTACGTCCAAAAGATTTCCCACAAACCAACGATAGTTTCTTTTCTCCAAAAAGGAACGAAGCTCTTTGTCTTCTTCCGGTATGAGATAGACGATCTGTTCTTCTGGAAGAACCGTTCGAATTCTTTCTTGGATTCTATCGACGAGGGTTTTGCCGGAATCGGGCGGGAATTCCTTTAAGACTTTTCCCGGAAGTCGGGTCGATCCGGTTCGAGCTTGGACGAACGCGTAAACCTTACGCGTTGAACGTATACCATTCATCGCAACTCAAACAGGGAGCGTTCGTGGTTTCGTGTTTTCCGTTTAAGGAATTTGCAAAGGACGAAAGTCCTTTTTGCCAAATCTGCATTAAGGTTTCATTGTGTAGATTTCCGGATTCTTTTCCGTGGGTTTGTTTACAAACGGAAACGCTTCCGTCCGAATTCACGTAAAGATCCCGGTTGAGATGCCAGCAGAATTCTCTTTGAATCGGAGTCAGATCGGTGACCCGTTTTTCCGGCATCAATCCCGCGTAACGGTTGTATTTTTGAAGAACGACTCCGTATCCTTGTTTTTCGGTTTCGTCCACCCAGGCTTCGACCTCTTCTTCTACTTCCTGGATTTTTAAGAATTGAAGATAGATCCGATTTTTAGGAAAAACTTTTCCCAACTTCTCCAAGTTGGAAAGAACTCGATCCGATTCTTTTTTGCTGTAAAGGTTCGCGTATTTTTCGGGATTGCGGGTCGTGAGGTTCACGATCCAGGTGATCTTTTCCTTGGAAGCCTGATCCAACGTATTCAAAAAATCTAAAATAGAATCGAGGTTCGTATACAACGCGGTTTCTATCATCAGCTCCTGAAGAAGATTCGGAGAAGAATGAAGAACGGTCGATACGAGTTTCGTAAACTCGGGATGCAAAAGAGGTTCTCCGAGTCCGCCGAAACAAACGCTGTATTCGTTGGAAAAGGATTCTTCCTGTTGTTGGATTAGTTTTTCCAAAATCGCGGGGCTTAAAAACGTTCCGTCCGTTTCGTTGGAAACGAATTGTCTCGGACAAAAACCGCAAGCGAGTTCGCATCCGCGATAGACTTCGAGTTCGAGATACGAAGGGCCGGTTCTAAAAACTTCGGGATGAGTTTGGATCCAAGGAAGAATTTCCGAATAACTCCATTCTTCCTTGGATTTTAAAAATCCCCGAACCAAGTTTAAGGATCTTTTGTTTTTTAAGGAGAAGTCGAGTCTGTACTGACGAAGATCCGGAGCGTGATAAAAAATCTCCACGTCGAAATGATTGATGTTCTTATTCAGATATTCCTGTGCGCCGTTTTGAATCGTATCGGGGATCGCGTTCGTAAATTCCCTCGAAAGAATCGTGGGAACGATTCCGGCGGGAAGATTTTCACTGTAAGAGTATTGGGAAAGATATCGATCGTGTCTTGCGTAGATCTCCGCGCTTAGATCCGCGTCCAAACAGGGAAAAAGTCCGGTGAAATAAAAAAAGGAAGCGTCGTCCCAATCCGGATCTCCGGTTCTGGAAGCGGGAAGTTCCGCCGAAATCTTTTTTAGAAACGCGATTTCGGAAGAATTTTCCAAAATCTGAATATTCAAAAAATTGTATATGTTTAGTTTTGAGTCGAAGGGCCAGGAGTTGAAAAAGACCTTGGAATCCGGCAGAATTCCCGAAAGTTTTTTCAGGGAAAGGCGGAGCAGATTCTCCCTTTCCGTCGAAGACAAGGAACCCAAAAGGGAAGCGGTTTCCGGATTGAAAAAAACCGCAGAATGGGAAATCGGAAATTTCATGGCTTGAATTTAGTATCGGTCGGATTTTCGAAACTCGTAATACTCAAAATCAATCCAGGTGAAACGTCTCTTCTTTGAGAGGAATTTTATTTTCTTTTCTGTAGGAATCGTCGAAGATCTGAATCGGGATTTCGGCTCTCGATTCCTTCAACCATTTGTGAAACGTGTCTTCTTCTTTGTCCCGATAAAGAATGTTTTGAATTCCTCCGCGCAGGTTTTCCATCGGGGTCGGTCGTTTGCCCTCGATTTTGAGTATGCAATATCTTTTACGTTCGTCTCGAAACACGTCCGAAATTCCTCCGTTGGGAAGAGGGGCCGCGATCGTCGCCGTGACCTTGCTGTATTTATAAAGATCAAAGGAGGAAATCCATTCCACAAGTCCTCTTCTGGATCGGAGCGCGGGATCGTTTCTCGGAGAACCCGCGACCAGAGAAAAGGAAGAAGGATCGGCGATCACCGATTTTCTGATTTCGGAAACTTCCTTATAGAGTTTGTTTTCTTCTTGGACCGAATCGTTTTCGGGAGCGATCGAAATGATTCTATAACGAATTTCGAATCCGACCTTGTCCTTGTTTTGATTGTACCAGTTTCGGATCTCGCTTTCGCTCGGAGGAGGAACCGCGATTTTCAACTGAAGAAGTTGACCCTTTTTGATTTGATACGGAAGTTCCGTAACCCAGAGTTCGAAGGACATTCCCGAAGAAGCTTCCATCGCCTTTTCGAATTGTTTGCGGCTGGTGATTCCCATCACTTCCATTCTTTTTTCGATTTCGGACTCGACCCTTTGTTCGTTGACTTGGATCGATTCTTCTTCGGAAACCACGTCCACGATCGCGCGGTCGATGAGAAAATCTATGATTCTCGTTCTGAGGGATTTACGGAAGTCCTCGTGTTTTAAATGTTTTTGAAGACGGTTGTATTTTTCACCGGCGTCGTCCAGATCGAGTTCCGAAATGGAAACCGTTCCCACCGTGGCGATGACCCGGTTTACCGATTCGGCGGTTTGAACCGGTTTTTGAAGAAATAGAAACACAAACATTCCTGCAAAGAAGAAGGTTTTTGCGTATGTTTGTTGCGAACGGTTCATGCACGGCTCCAAGGGTAAGAATTGCCTTTGATCTGTAAGATCCTAAGCAAGATCCCTTGGTTCAACCGTTTTTCCGGATTTAGTTGGTCTTAAACTTGCCCACTAATTGTCCGAGGTTTTCGGCTTGTCCGTGCATGTTTCCCGAGAATGACGTGAGATCGTCCGCGCCCGCGGCGATTTCCTGAGTTCCGTCGGAGATGCTCACGATCGTTTTTGTGATTTCGTCCGTGGCTCTTTTTTGTTCGAGAACTGCTTCTTCGATTTGTAAACTGAAGGTCATGAGTTCGTTCGCGCTTTGAGAAATTTCTTTCGTGTTTTCTTCCTGAGTTTTCACCGAAGTCAAAACGTTCTTTGCGTAACGATCGAATTCTTCGACTTGTTCTCTGAGTTTTTTAAGAACGTTAGACGCTTCCGAAACTTTCGTATTTCCGTTTAATACGGCGTTGTTTGTAGAGTTTACAAGAGCCCCGATTTCTTGAACGCTCGTGGAAGTCTGCGAAGCAAGTTTTCCGATTTCTTCCGCGACGACTGCGAATCCTTTTCCCGCTTCTCCGGCTCTTGCTGCTTCGATGGCGGCGTTGAGTGCCAACAAATTTGTCTTTTCCGAAATCTCGGTGATGATGGAAAGAATTTCCGTAATCCGAGACGCGCTTTCACCGATCGCCGCCATAGCGCTTGTGGAAGCGATCATCGCACTTTCTCCGGTCACACCTTGTTCTTTGGATTCGGCGGCAAGCCTAACGAGATCCTGCATTTCCCGATTGATGTTCGCAATTTGTTCTTTAAGACGATCCACGTTTCCATCGATTTCTTTCATGCTGGAAACCGCTTTCTCCATGGACTTTCCGACGTTCTGCGCGGAAGCCGCGAGTTCTTCGACAGCCGCCGAAGATTCTTCCGCAGCGGACGCTTGTGTTTGTGCGACATCGGAAAAACTTCTCGAAGAATCCGCCATCTTCTCCGAAGTTCCTTTGAGAGTATGTGCGGAACCTCCGATTTCACGAACGACTTTCAAAAGATTCTCCCGCATCTGGTTCATCGAATGAAGAAGAGTTCCGATTTCGTCGGAGCGGTGATACGTTTTTTCAACGACTAGATTTCCCTTCGCGATTTCCTCCGAGAAACCGATCGCTTTGAGAAGTCCGGTAGTAATCAATTTTTGGAATATAAAACTCAAACAGATTAAAACCGAAATCAAAATCAAAATCGCCGCAACATAACTTTTAAAAAGAATGCTCAACACTTCGCTTTGATAAATGGAATCGGGAACGCTGACCTGCATTACCCAATATCGTTTGTCCTTACCGACGTGAAACGGAAAGTAGTAGTGCGTATGTCCTTCCGAGTTGTACGTGAAATTCTTTCCTTCGTGTGCGAATTTTAAAAAGTGATCCAGCTCGGCTTTGTCCGGAATTTTCTTTCCGATCAAAGAAGGATCTTTCCCGTTGACGCCGTATAAACCGCTCGGAGAAATCAACGTCATAAATCCTTGACCGCGAAACGGTTTTTCTTCCCCGAATTTTTTTTGAAGTTCTTCGATTCTCAAGTCGATCCCGCAAGCTCCTCGAAAGAATCCGTCTTTGCTGATCGGCGCGACGATCGAAAGCATCATAACTTCTTGATTGCCCGCTTTATAAAGATACGGTTCGGAAACGAAGTACGTGTTGTTCTTTTTCGGAATCTGATAATAGTCTCCGCTTCCGTCGGTCTTATCGTAGTTGATGGAAGGTTCAATGAGCGCTTTACCTTTTTCACCGGATTGAAAGACATACGGAACGAATCTTCCGCTTCCGTCGTGCGCGGAAGCGTTTCGATATTGAGCGTCTTTTCCGTCGTAAAGATTCGGTTCGTAGACGAGCCAAAGAGCGAAGAACGTGGGATTTCTTTCGATGACTTCCTTCATCGAAACGATGATCTGTTCCCGAGACGGAGAAGTAAAAATCAAAGGAGAACGAAAGCCTCTCGCGTAAAACATCGCGGAGTCGAGAATGTCCTTCACTTCCAAGGACCAACGTTCGGAAGTGATCGCGGAATTATTTTCCACTTCGGATTTAAGATTCTGATACGAAGTGACAGAATTGATTGCGGCAAGAATGCTGAATCCGATAAACAAAACCACTGACAAATAAAGCGAAATACGAACTCGAATACTCATACCTTTCCACCTTTCTTACTTCCAAATAGGGAAGGATTATTGTAACAAAAATGTAAAAGTTATCAATTCAAATACTAGACATCCTCCTTTTGTTCCGGTAAGAATTATAATTTACAATGTGTTTTATAAATCTAAGAATCAAAAGTGAAATTTCTTTTTGGTCCTGAACGTAATTCTCCCTTTCAGTTGGTTCTGAATTTACCGATGAGTTGTCCGAGGTTTTCCGCTTGTCCGTGCATGTTTCCCGAGAATGAGGTGAGATCGTCCGCGCCCGCGGCGATTTCCTGAGTTCCGTCGGAGATGCTAACGATCGTTTTTGTGATTTCGTCCGTTGCTCTTTTTTGTTCGAGAACCGCTTCTTCGATTTGTAAACTGAAGGTCATGAGTTCGTTCGCGCTTTGAGAAATTTCTTTCTTTCGTGTTTTCTTCCTGAGTTTTCACGGAAGTCAAAACGTTCTTTGCGTAACGATCGAATTCTTCGACTTGTTCTCTGAGTTTTTTAAGAACGTTAGACGCTTCCGAAACTTTCGTATTTCCGTTTAATACGGCGTTGTTTGTGGAATTTACAAGAGCCCCGATTTCTTGAACACTCGTGGAAGTTTGCGAAGCAAGTTTTCCGATTTCTTCCGCGACGACTGCGAATCCTTTTCCCGCTTCTCCGGCTCTTGCTGCTTCGATGGCTGCGTTTAACGCGAGAAGGTTTGTTTTTTCCGAAATCTCGGTGATGATGGAAAGAATTTCCGTAATCCGAGACGCGCTTTCACCGATCGCGCCCATGGCGCTCGTAGATGCGACCATCGCATTCTCGCCCGTAACTCCTTGTTCTTTAGATTCAGCCGCAAGTTGGACAAGATCCTGCATTTCCCGATTGATGTTTACGATTTGTTCTTTGAGTCGAACTACGTTTCCGTCGATTTCTTTCATGCTGGAAACCGCTTTCTCCATGGACTTTCCGACGTTTTGAGCGGAAGCCGAGAGTTCTTCAACCGCCGCCGAAGATTCTTCCGCAGCGGACGCTTGTGTTTGTGCGACATCGGAAAAACTTCTCGAAGAATCCGCCATCTTTTCGGACGTATCTTTCAACACATTCGCCGAACCTCCGATTTCACGAACGACTTTCAAAAGATTCTCCCGCATCTGGTTCATCGAACCGAGCAAGGTTCCGATTTCGTCGGAGCGGTGATACGTTTTTTCCGCGACAAGATTTCCCTTTGCGATTTCTTCCGAGAAACCGATCGCTTTGAGAAGTCCGGAAGTAATCAATTTTTGGAATATAAAATTCAAACAGATCAAAACCGAAATCAAAATCAAAATCGCGGTTAAGAAACTTTTGAAAAGTATGTTTAAAACTTCCGTAGTGTAGATCGAGTTCGGAATGCTTACCTGCATCACCCAATAACTTTTATCCTTACCGACGTGAAACGGAAAGTAGTAGTGCGTATGCCCGTCCGCGTCTCGGATGAATTCTTTTCCTTCCGCGCTTTCTTTAAGATAGAAGTCCAATTCTTCCTTGTCTTCGATGGTTTTTCCCACGAGTTCCGGTTTGTTTCCGTGAACCGCATAAACACCCTTAGGCGAAAGTAAGGTCAGATAACCTTGATCCCGAAACGGTTTTACGCCGCCGAAGATTTTTTGTAGTTCTTCGATCTTCAAATCGATTCCCGCCGCGCCACGGAAGTTATCACCCAAGCTGATCGGTGCGACCAAGGAGATCATAAGAATTTTTTCACCGCCCACAACCGTATAAACATAAGGATCCGTAACTAAATATACGTTTTTCTTTTTGGGAATTTGATAGAAATCGCCGCTCGGATCCGTGTTGTCGTAGCCGACTCCCGCTTCGAGAGTGCTCTTACCCGGATCTTTTGTCTGATGAACATAGGCGACGAATCTTCCGCTCGCGTCGTGTCCCGGAGCGTTTTTATACTTCGCGTCCTGTCCGTCATACGCGTTCGGTTCGTAGACGAACCAGATTCCGTAAAAGTTCGGATTTCGGTTTAACACTTCCTTCATGGATTCGATCATCGCTTCTCTCGGAGGAGAAGTGAACATCAAAGGAGAACGAAATCCCCTCACATAAAACATAGCCGCGTCGAGAATGTCCTTCACTTCCAAGGACCAACGTTCGGATGTGAGTTTGGAACTTCCTTCCACTTCCTTTTTTAAGTTTTGATACGAGGTGATCGAGTTGATTACCGCGAGAATGGAAAATCCGAGAAAGAGAACCGCCGCAAGATAAATGGAAATTCGAGTACGAATGCTCATGAATTTTTCTCCGTTGATTGATTGAGATCGCCATCGGCGACTTTGAACTTGCCGATGAGTTGTCCGAGTTGTTCGGCTTGTCCGTGCATTTCACCCGAGAATGAAGTGAGATCGTCCGCGCCCGCGGCGATTTCCTGAGTTCCGTCGGAGATGCTCACGATCGTTTTTGTGATTTCGTCCGTTGCTCTTTTTTGTTCGAGAACCGCTTCTTCGATTTGTAAACTGAAGGTCATGAGTTCGTTCGCGCTTTGAGAAATTTCTTTCGTGTTTTCTTCCTGAGTTTTCACCGAAGTCAAAACGTTCTTTGCGTAACGATCGAATTCTTCGACTTGTTCTCTGAGTTTTTTAAGAACGTTAGACGCTTCCGAGACTTTCGTATTTCCGTTTAATACGGCGTTGTTTGTGGAATTTACTAACGCCCCGATTTCTTGAACACTCGTGGAAGTCTGTGAAGCAAGTTTTCCGATTTCTTCCGCAACGACTGCGAATCCTTTTCCTGCTTCTCCGGCTCTTGCTGCTTCGATGGCTGCGTTTAACGCGAGAAGGTTTGTCTTTTCCGAAATCTCGGTGATGATGGAAAGAATTTCCGTAATCCGAGACGCGCTTTCACCGATGGCGCCCATGGCGCTTGTGGAAGCGATCATCGCACTTTCTCCGGTCACACCTTGTTCTTTGGATTCGGCGGCGAGCCTAACGAGATCCTGCATTTCCCGATTGATGTTCGCAATTTGTTCTTTAAGACGATCCACGTTTCCGTCGATTTCTTTCATGCTGGAAACCGCTTTCTCCATGGACTTTCCGACGTTTTGTGCCGAAGCCGCGAGTTCTTCGACAGCCGCCGAAGATTCTTCCGCAGCGGACGCTTGTGTTTGTGCGACATCGGAAAAACTTCTCGAAGAATCCGCCATTTTCTGAGACGTTCCTTTGAGTTTGGAAGCGGAGGCTCCGATTTCACGAACGACTTTCAAAAGATTCTCCCGCATCTGGTTCATCGAACCGAGAAGGGTTCCGATTTCGTCTTGTTGTTCGTGAGAACTTTGTGCGACAAGATTTCCCTTTGCGATTTCTTCGGAGAAACCGATCGCTTTGAGAAGTCCGGAAGAAATCAATTTTTGGAATATAAAATTCAAACTCAAAAGAACGACGATCAATATGACTAACGTGGAAACAAAACTTCGAAACAGAATGCCCGCGATGTCGTCCCGATAAATCGAATTCGGAATGCTTACCTGCATCACCCAAAATCTTTTTTCTTTTCCGATATGAAACGGAAACAGATAATGCGTATAACCGTCCGCGTCCGCAGTGAATTTTTTTCCTTCCTGGCTGAGTTTGAGATACGTTTGCATATGCTCTTCGGGAATCGACTTACCGACCAAACCCTTATCCAAGCCGTTGACCGCATAAATCCCCTTAGGTGAAATCAGAGCCACGTATCCCTGATCTCGAAACGGTTTCGTATTTCCGATCAGCTTTTGGAGTTCCTCCAACTGATAATCGATTCCGGCCATTCCGTAATAACGGTTGTCCGCGCTGATGGGAACCGTGAGCGAGATCATGAGAATTTTGACATTACCTTCGATTTCGTAATAATACGGATCGGTCACGAAAGGGTCGTTGAGTTTTTTCGGAATCTGGTACCAATCCCCTTCCGGGCCGGTGCTATCGTAGAACTTGCAAGGTTCGAGAACGATTTCTTCCTTTGTTTTTCCGCGATGAAGATACGGAACGAATCTTCCCGTGGAATCGTGTCCGGGGGTATTGACGAACTGCGCGTCCTTTCCGTCGTACGCGTTCGGTTCGTAGGCGACGCTTGCTCCATATAAATTATCATTTCGCTTTAATATTTCTCGAAGAGAACGGATCACTTCAGTTCTGCCGGGAGAAGCGAATAGAAGAGGAAAACGGAAACCTCGAATCAAGGCCATCGTCGTATCCAAATGATCCTTTACTTCGAAAGTCCATCGTTCTGCGGTTACTTCCGAACTGCTGATCACTTCTTTTTTTAGATTTTGATACGCGCTGTAAGAATTGAAACCGGCTAAAACCGAAAATCCGATGAAAAGAACGACGGAAAGATAAAGCGAAATGCGAAAACGAATGCTCATTGCATGCTCCGAAGGAGTTACTTGAGAAATAGCAAAAGATGATTAAAGAAGATGGGACGAAAAGCTCGAGCAAAATATTGCCAACTTATAAAAAAATCATAATTTTTCCCCTCCGGCGCGGAGAAATTTCTCTATGTCTCATTTAAGTTTGAGGAGGGCATTTGCCGAACGGAAAGCATCTCTTCGAAAACGAATTTGATAAGCGAAATCATAAAATGGAGATCAAGTTTTCGGATAAAAAAGTGACGCTTACTCATTCATCCCCGATTAACGGTTGTCCGATCCCGTTTCTTTGATAAGTTAGAATGAAATAAACAGACTTTTCGAGTTTCCTTCAATCTACTTTGGAGGTTTTAGTCATGTCGCTTTCAGCGCGCAAATTGCTTTTAAGAATCAACGGGATCATGCTTATGATCGCTTCCGTCGTAGCGTTCTTGGTCCTCGATATTCTCGGGATATTTTTCGGCAAAGGACCGGCCCGATTCGTTTTGGAAGGCCAGGAATTTATGGGAGTCGGCGCGTTCGAAGCCCACGGACTTGCGTTTATCCTCGCGGTTCTTTTGTATCGAGCGGAACCGAAACGTTCCTGGCATATTGTGGCGATCGCGATCCATTCTTTATTAGGAACTGCGAATATTCTTATGTGGGGAATTTTCATCGCCATACACAATCTGCCGATGGGTTACGTCACGACCGGGATGCACTGGACTTTTGTCTTTCTGCAACTGCTCGCCGTTTTGTGGACGGACGAAGAGAAACGTTCGTAGTCGATCCAATCTTTAAAAAAAATCTTTCGGACAACGATTCTCGAAAGAAATCCGCAAGCGTGAGTTCCCTTTTTACGAATACTCGGAGGTACTATGACAGTTTCCACACGTCGATTGATTTTACGCGTAAACGGGATCGTTTTGATTCTCGCTTCCACCGTAAGTTTTTTCGTTTTGGATATATTAGGAATTTATTATGGATTCGGACCGGAAGGTCGGATTCTACAAGGACACGAGTTTTTGGGAATCGGCTTTTTCGAAGCGCACGGTCTCGCGTTGATACTCGGGATTCATCTGTTCCGCGCGGAACCGAAACGTTCCTGGCATTTGACCGCGATGGGGGCGCATTTCACATTAGGAACCGCTAATTTACTTTTTTGGAAGATATTTATCGTTTCGGGAAGTCTTCCGATGGGTTACGGAACTACGGGGATGCACTGGTTTTTCGTTCTTCTTCAGTTGCTCGCGGCGATTCGATCTCCCAAGGAGGAATGATCTTGAGGCGCGCGTTTTCTTTTCAAATCGTGGGAGAATTCTCCGTTTAAAAAGAGAACGCGTTCGCCTTCGGGAAAAAATAGTAAGAATTAAGAATATTCTAGATTCCTAAAATAAAAAAGACCGGTTCCGTTCGGAGGTCCGGTCTTTTTTGTTCCGATCTGAATTCCCCCGCGCAAAAGGATCGCGCGGAACGCAAATCTCGCCTTCGACGGCTCGGGTTTATGCCGAAAGGCCGAACACGTCGTGGATCTTGTTGATCGCGACTTTCGCCTGATCTTCGGGGATCACACAGGAGATTTTGATTTCGGAAGTGGAGATCATTTCGATGTTGATTCCGTTGTCCGCGAGCGCTTTGAACATTCCCGCCGCAACTCCGACGTGCGATTTCATTCCCACTCCGACCGCGGAAACGATCGCGATACTTTCGTTGATTTCGGGCTCTTTCGCGTTATGCGCCTTTGAAAATCCCTGAAGGATCGGTTTCGCTTCGAGAACGTCCTTTTTAGGAATCGTAAAGGAGATCGTATTGATTCCGTTATGCGGAGAGGATTGTACGATCATATCCACAAGAATATGTTTGGAGCTGAGTTCTCCGAAAAGTCCCGCGGCTAAACCCGGTTTATCGGGAACGCCCGCGATCGTAATTCTCGCCTGATCGCTCTTTGCGGTGACTCCGCTTACTTTTAATTTTTCCATAATCTTATCCTCGCTCACTACAAGGGTTCCTTGGTTTTCGTTGAAGCTGGAGCGGACGTGAATGACCACGTCGTAGTTCATTCCTAATTCGACGCTTCTGGAATGAAGAACTCCCGCGCCTAAACTCGCAAGTTCGAGCATTTCTTCGTAAGTGATCTGCGTATGTTTTTTTGCGTTCGGAACGACTCTCGGATCGGCGGTATAAACTCCGTCCACGTCCGTATAAATTTCACATTCTTTCGCGCCGAGAACCGCCGCGACTGCGACCGCGGAAGTATCCGAGCCGCCTCTTCCCAAAGTGGTGATGTTTTCTTCCGCGTCGATTCCTTGAAATCCCGCGATGATGACTACCTTTCCTTCTTTGAATGCGGAGTCGATTCGGGAACGATCGATCTCCATGATCTTCGCGTTGGAGAAGTTTCCGTCCGTAAGAAGTTTGATTTGAGAGCCCGTAAAAGAAGTTGCGGGAACTCCGATTTCCCAAAGGGCCATGGCGAGAAGGGCCGTTGAAATTTGTTCTCCCGTGGAAAGGAGCATATCCATTTCCCGTTTCGGAGGGTTCGATGAAATTTTAGCCGCGAGATCCACGAGTTCGTCCGTGGTATGTCCCATCGCGGAGACCACAACTGCGACCTGTTGTCCTTTGTCGTGGTAGGACTTGATTCTTTTTGCAACGTTCTGGATTCTTTCCGGGGTTCCCACGGAAGTTCCGCCGTATTTTTGAACGATGATGTTTGCCATAACCTTATCAGTCATGTTTTTCTTTCGGGACGGGGGATCAAGAGAATTCGATTTTGATTCTCCGATTTTGGAAAGAGGGTTTCGTTCTTAGGAAAGGCTTTAAAACTGACGAAAGAAGAAAATATGTTCAGCATCCTCGATTGGTCCATTCTTTCCTTGTATCTCTTTTTTGCGTTCGGCGCGGGAGTTCTGCTTTCTCCAAAGGCGGGTAAAAGTCTCGTTTCGTATTTCGTAGCCGATCGTAAACTTCCTTGGTGGTGGCTCGGAACTTCGATGGTGGCGACTACGTTTGCGGCGGATACTCCGCTTGTGATCACTGGTTTTGTCGCAGCGGATGGAATTTCGGCGAACTGGTTTTGGTGGAGCTGGGCGATCGGTTATATGGCGATGACCGTTTTTTTTGCGGGCAAATGGAGGAGAATGGAAGTTCTGACCGACGTGGAGTTCGTCGAACTTCGATACGGCGGCAAACCTGCCGTGATCCTTCGCATGGTCAAAGCGTTCTATTTAAGTATATTAGTAAATTCGATTGTACTCGGATGGGTGTTTAAGGCGATGTCCAAGATCACGGGTCCGTTTTTGGATTGGAAGGATCTGATCGGCGCGGACGCTTTTTCGATCGTACAAAGTTTGTGGCCTTCTTTTTTAATATTCGATTCTTTGAATAATACGATCACCGTTTTGATTTTATTTTTGGTCGTCGTGATCTACAGCAGTATGGGAGGAATCCAAGGTGTGATTCTTACCGACTTGGTTCAGTTCGCTTTGGGAATGGGAGGCGCGATCCTCTTCGCTTTTTATGCGGTTTCCAGTCAGGGAGGAATTTCCGGTCTTCTTACCAAGATGGAGGAGGTTTATCCCGATCAACACGAATCGATTTTGAGTTTTTGGCCGGACTTTCAGGACGCCTCTTTGCCGTTTACGGTTTTTCTAATATTCGTTTCCGTTCAATGGTGGGCTCAGTATTATTCGGACGGTTCCGGTTATCTCGCACAAAGAATTCACACCGCAAAAAATCCGAAGGAAGCGGAGAAGGGTTCCCTTTGGTTCAACGTCGCCAACTTTATGGTGAGAACCTGGCCCTGGGTTTTGACCGCGCTCGTCACGTTAGTCGTCTTTCCCTTGCACGATCCTACGAGATATTTTTCGGAGGGACAACTCGTCGCGGGAGATCGCGAAATGGGTTATCCGGTTTTGATGAAGCTCATTCTTCCGAGCGGAGTTTTGGGAATCGTGTTCGCGAGTTTGATGGCCGCCTTTATGTCGACGGCCGATACGCATATCAACTGGGGCGCGAGTTATCTCGTGAACGATTTTTATCTTAGATTTTTACACCCGAGCGCGGACGATAAGACCTTGGTGAGAGTGAGCCGGATCGCGGTCGTTCTGATGTCGATCATCGCGATCCTCGTCGCAACGCAGATTCAATCGATTGCAAGCGCGTGGAAATTTCTTTTGGCGTTCGCGTCGGGGATGGGTTTGCCTCAAATTCTCAGATGGATTTGGTGGAGAACCAACGCTTGGACCGAACTCTCGGGAATGATCACCGCGTTGATTCTTTCCTTGATCTTATACCCGACGTTTCCGGACGTCCGATCGGAATATCTTTTGTTCTGGGTGGCGATCGGTTCCGTGATCGTGTCGATCGTGGTTACGCTTTTGACTCCTCCGGTTCCGCAGGAAACGTTAGACGCCTTTGTAAAAAGGGTAGAACCTTTCGGTTTTTGGAAAGGACGGGACAGCAAGGAAAAACTGGACGAGTTTCGGGAAAAGATCGTTCTTTGGATTCTCGGAACGGTCGCGTTGTTCTTCGGAATGTTTTCCTTGGGATATTTTTTCCTTCTGCGGTTTCCGCAAGGCGCCTTTTGTCTGATCGGTTTTGCGTTTTTCGGAACTGTTTATTGGAGAAAAGAATTCGGACCTAAGGCAAAAGTATAATATTCTCAATTTAGAATATTAGAAACGCGTGAATTGTTTTATTTTTTGACGGTTGACGCTTTTCTTTTGGAGAAGTCCGGTTTTTTGCGGACGTAGATCGTCTTGCGGACCTGCGCGACGAGGGTTCCGTTTCCCTCAATCACTTCGATGTCTATGTCGAAATTCGTCTTTTTCTTTTGATCGCATTCTTCCTTGATTTTCAGAATGTTTTCGGAGGAAATCTTAACGTCCGCAAACACGTCTTGAGACGTCGCTTTCACATAACGTATAAAAACGTCCGTGTCCCAGAGAAGATACGGATCTCCCAAATTATGTTTGAGTAAAAACAAGGGAATCGGGTCCACGAACGCGTAAAGAGAACCTCCGAAATGGGTTCCCATCAATCCTCTGGTTTTGCGGTTGAATGGAAGTTTGACCTTCATTTCCCGAAAGTCCTGCGAGATCCGTAAAATTCTCCCTCCGCAACGCCAATACACAGGCCACCGAAGAAGCATATTCAGCTGAAAGAAAAACAAGGATAAAAAGCGGATCGGATTCATATAAGAATATAGTTTTATATCAAACTAATTGTTTTCAAATGTCAATATTAAATTTTCCGATTCGGCGCCGAAGTTTCGAAAAATTTCTTTCGGATTTTTAGATCGGGCGTGACGGCGTTTCGGAAGCGTTTTTTGCGGGAATTTATCGATTGAAAAACGAGTCCTTTTTTATTTTCTGAACCTTCGGGAAGAATATGAAAGAATCGGCTCCATTCACATCGACGTTGTTTTTGATTCTTTCTTGGGTTTTCGTTTTGGTTGTCTTTTTCCATTCTCCCTTGTTCGCGCAAAAACCCTTACTGGTGGAAGTTGTGATCACCGATGAAACGGGGAATAACGCGGTTTCAAATACGCCGGTCGTATTCCAGGAAATCGGAAAGTATCTCATTACGAACGGAGAAGGTTCCGTAAAGGTCGCCTTTCCCGCTCCGGGAACTTACAACCTGAGAATTATGACTTCCGAAAAGGTTTTTAAAAAAACGGTGACCGTGGAATACGACGGTCAGAAAAAATTTCTTTTCGTTCGTAAGCCCGTTCCCGGAGAGATCAACGTTTACGGCGATAAGGATTTGGAATCCCTTTCGAGATACACATTGAATCAGGAAGAAATTCGAAGATTGCCCGGCGCTCAAAACGACGCGTTGAAGGCGATTCAAACCCTTCCCGGAATCGCGGCCGTTCCTCCGATCGGTTTGTCCTCGTCTTCGTTTAACAATTTGGTCAACAGCGTGGGGAACTCGAACCCGTATTCGAACAGCGAACGCGGTTTTTTGGTGATGCGCGGAGGCGGAACGCTCGCCAACGGTTATTATCTGGACGGTTTTCCGATGACTTATCCCTATCACCTGGGCGACCAATCTTCCGTACTAAATAATAATATTATAAAGTCGTTTAATATTTACTCGGGCGCGTTTCCCGTGCAGTTCGGTTTTGCGACGGGCGGGATCATCGACATTCGAACCCCCGACGCGGTCGCTAAAACTTTTTCCGTAATCAATCTGAACACGTTTCTTTCCGACGTGTATCATCAGAATAAGATCGCCGAGAATTTATACGCGATCGTTTCCGCGAGAAAATCCTATCCGAACGTTACGATGTTGAAGTTGTATCCGGAAGGAATTCCTCAGGATGCGAAATACGCGGACTACGAGGACTATCAAGCCAAGTTCAATTGGAAACCGGGAAACAATCATACGTTCAACGTTCTTCTTTTCGGAGCCAAGGATAAACAGAAATACACGAAGGCTCAGGACGATTTCGAAAACAGTAAAAAAGAATTCTTAGGTCTTTCCACTTTGCAGGAAGCTGCGTCGGGCCGTCCTCCCGTGGGTTTGGAGCGATTGTTTCGAACGAGCGGTTTCCGTTATACGTATAATAATAAATCCTGGTTCGAAACCTCCGTGTCTCTTTCGAACAATTATTTTCGAGAGAATTTCGAAGTGAACTTCAACAATCCGTTGACCGCCGAGCTGATCTTCGGTTTGCAGAACGTCACCACTCAGAATATTAACTTTTTGGAAAATAATACGAGGGTCACTCTGATTGAAAGACATCTAACGTTTCGTTTCGGAGGACAACTTAGGGAAAAGACGATTCAACTTCAGGGCGAGGACATCAAATCTTCCAATTCCACCTTTCTCGATTTTTTCAACAGCCTTTTGGATTCCAATCGTCAGTTCCGCGCTTTGATCGAAGGGGATCATATTCATACGAGAGAGATCGCGGGTTTTGCCGAGTTGGAATTTAAGATCGGCGGTTTCAGCGTTCTTCCCGGTTACAGACACGACTACTACGATAAGGTGCACGAAAAACGGGACGCGTTTCGCGGAAGAGCCGAGTATGAAATTCTTAAAACCGGAACGAAATTTTTGGCGGGAACGGGAGAACACTACAACGCTCCGTTGCAGATCGAACAGTATTCCGCGAGATCTGGAAATCCGAATCTGAAGATGGAACATTCGATTCATTCTTCCGTGGGAATCGAACAAAGAATCTCTTCGGATTATATCATCAAGGTGGAAGGCTTTCATAATCAGTATTCCAATCTTGTTACGCCCGATTCTTACGTTCAAGATCCGTATCAACCGAACAACGAAAAACGAGACATCGTAAATCATACCGCCGACGTAGAAAAAAATCCTTACATAGTCAGAAACATGAACTACTCGAATTCAAGGGACGGTTATTCGAGAGGTGTGGAGTTTTTTCTAAAAGCCAATCAGGGTTCGGCGAGAAGATTCTTCGGTTGGATTTCTTATACGAATTCCGTTTCGAAAAGAAACAACCACCAGCCCCAACTTACGGACGACGAGGAAAAACAAAGAACGAAGGATAACCGAGGTCATAGACTTCAATACCAATTGCACGAAGGCGGAAACTATCTCAATTACTACGACGACGGCAAGTTCGAACTTCTCGTCGACAACGACAAACTGCTGTTATACGATTACGATAGAACGCATATTCTCAACATCGTGTTCGCTTGGAAGTTCGGTCAGAGTTGGCAGATCGGAAGTAAATATACGTATCTTACGAACGTCCCGATCACTCCGATCGTCGGTTCGAACAAGGCCGCGGCGATCGCTTCCACGGGTATCAATTTATACAATCCGAAGTACGCGGACCATTATAACTCGGGGAGATGGCCAGACTTTCATCAGCTCGATATTCGTATCGATCGTTTTATGAACTATCAATGGGGTTACGTGAACACGTACATCGAACTCATCAATTTTTTCGGAAACAGAAATCAGATCAGTCAGACGTTCAATAACTTCGGAGCTTACTCGAGGGACGCGGTGACCAATCCTCTGACGGGTATCACGACTCCGAGCAATCCGGCCCCGGTATATAATTCCAATTACATCGAGTCCACGGCCATCGGAGGAAAGGTGAAATATTATCCTTTGATCAGCGTCGGGATTCAGATTAAGTTTTAGGATTTTCGGATCGGACCGCATTCTCCATTCGAAAAGGATGGACAGAATGTCTTTTTTTTGATTTCTGGAAAGTATCATTTAGAATCAACCTTGCTTGATTCTGTCATCAAAAGCATTTCATAGGGGATAGCACTCATGTCCGGACATTCGAAGTGGGCAACGATCAAACGTAAGAAAGACGCGATCGATTCCAAACGCGGAGCCATTTTTACCCGAGTAGGAAAAGAAATCACAGTAGCCGCAAAGATGGGAGGAGGAGATCCGGAAGGAAATCCGAGACTTAGACTCGCGGTGCTGAAAGCCAAGTCAGTGAACATGCCCAAAGACAATATAGAAAGGGCGATCAAAAAAGGAACCGGAGATTTGGAAGGAGTCACTTACGAAGAGTGTCTCTACGAATGTTTCGGACCCGGCGGTATCGCGATCATGGTATCCGCCGTTACCGATAAAAAATCGAGAACGACTCCGGAGATCAAAAGTATTCTTACCAAGTTGGGAGGTTCTCTTGCGACTTCCGGTTCGGTGAGCAGACTTTTTGAAAAGAAAGGAGTGATCGTTTTGGAATCCGCTCAGATCGGAGAAGACGAATTGGTCGATCTCGCGGTCGGAGCCGGAGCGGAGGACGTGATCAACGAGGGCGACGTTTACAGAGTGATCACCGCACCAGACGATTACGAAACCGTTCTACACGCGTTGAACGAAAAAGGACTCAAAGCGGAAGAATCAGAAATTCGTTATATCGCTTTGGTCAGTTCGGAAATCGCGGACAAGGAAGTTGCAGAAAAAGTAATGAAGTTGATCGATCAACTCGACGGTCACGACGACGTTACTTCCGTTACTTCCAACTTCGAATTGGCGGAATCGCTCGAAAAAGAATTTGAGTGATCTTCTAAAAAATCCTTTCATCTCTTCTCTCTTTCTTGTTGGGAAAGGGAGAAGCGGATCTTCCCTCTTTCCCTTTTTCCTTTCCTTCTTTCGGGAGTTTTTCATTTGAGAATCATCGGAATCGATCCGGGTTCGCATAGAGCCGGTTATGCGGTTTTGGAAAAGGCATCTTCTAAGATTCGGATTCTTACCTACGGAACCGTAGAAGTTCCTTCGGGAACTCCGAGTCCCGAGAATCTTTTGATCCTTCGAAAAGGTCTTGTCGATCTTTTGGAAGAATATAAACCTGCGATCGCTTCGGTAGAGGAGATGTTTTTTGCTAAGAATAAAAAAACCGCGTCTCGTGTGTTCGAATCCCGAGGTGTTCTTTTGCTTACATTAGCGGAATTGAATATTCGAATTTTAGAACCTACCGTTTCTCAAATCAAAAAGGGAACCACGGGAAGCGGAACGGCGGATAAAAAACAGATTCGCCAAGCGTTGAAGATTCTTTTGGGAATCGATCTGCTCAAAGGCCACGACGATTCTTGGGACGCGGTCGCGGCGGCTTATGTCGGGCTTTCGATGAGCTCCAGTCCTTTGCTCGGAGCTCGGGTTCGTTGACGAACCTTCGTCGTATCTCCGACGATTTTTTAGTGAAACGCGCCGGGCCCCGCCCGAGTTAGGGTGGAGGTGGAGAGGTGGTGGGCAAATTCGCAAGATCCTTCTCTAACAGAAAATCGGCTTTTCGTAAAGTAAAATTCCGAACTCAAACTCTTGTCGTACCTCCGACAACGAGCGATTCAAAATAATCTTGATTACTCCACTTCACTTCCTTCGAACGGAATCTTCGTCGTTTTGACGTCCAAAAGAGGACCGAGTTCGTAGACATTCTGATAACCGTACGCTTTGAGCGAAATGAATGTGGAAAGGTTCAGAGATGCCGCCGGAGCTTTTGCGGCAAAGGCTTGAGGACTTCCGGTAAAATTATTATTGCAGTATATTAAAACTTTAGAATGTAAATTCGGGATCGCATGAGCCAAGGATTCTTTTGTGAACTCCGTAAACGGAAGGCTCACCGCGCCTCGGATATGTCTGAGTTTGTAACGCGATTCGGAACGCGCATCCAAAAGAACGACGTCCTCGTTTTCGATCATTCTTAAAAATTCCTCTTCCGTAAGACGTTTGGCCTCTCTTTCCTCCGAGGAAGAATTGACCGTATTCTGAAACGTTTTGTAGTCGATGAGCCGATTCGGAATTCTGTTTTTGGATTTGATCACGGTTTTCTCCTTCCCGATAAGAATGCCGCCTATACAAAGAATCGATAAAAAAATCAAAAGATTTCTCATATTCTCCTCCGAATTGAATTGGATCTTGGATCCAAAAAATCGAATGTCAACCCGGTTTTTTGAAAGCGTTCTATAAGAATAACATTTAAGACCGACTTTCTTTGATCGGAATCGCCCATATCGTGTGTAAAAGAACGCTCGCAAATTCTGGGTTTTGGAAGAAGCGGTTAACGTATCTTTTTGGAAAAATATTTTCAAGGGAAAAGGCTTTTATAAATTGGTAAATCCAAACGAGGAAACGATCAAAGTGAGTAAGAATCGAATCGAAGGTTTTATAAAATCCGAAGAATGGAATCTTCAATATATCGCGGAAGGACAAGGTCCGGATTTGTTCGTAATCGGGAGCGCGCTTTATTACGATCGAAGTTTTTCAAAAAACCTGCGCGATTCTTGCAGAATGATTTTTGCGGATCATAGGGGTTATGCGAACGGAAGTTCTTCCACGGATAAAAAGGATTTTTCTCTGGATATCGTTTTGGAGGATATGGAACGCGTTCGAAAAAAACTCGGATTGAATCGCGTCATTTTACTCGGACATTCCGGTCACGGTTATATGGCTCTCGAATACGCGAAAAAATATCCGCAAAACGTATCCCATCTGATCTTGATGTGTATGACTCCCGATCTATCCAAAAAAAGTCACGAGTTGATCGAATCGTATTTTCAAGAGAACGCTTCCGCCGATCGCAAGGAATATTTCGGAGAAAGAATGTCCAGACTCGGAGAAGCGATTTCGAAAGACCCAGAAAGCGCATTCAAATTATTTAATGTATATGCGGGCGCCCGAAGTTGGTATGATTTCAAATACGATTCTTCTTGGCTTTGGCGGGACGTTCCCGTAAACACCGCGTTCTTCGATCACGTTTGGGGAGAAATTTTCCGCGACATCGATATCAAACCGAAACTCGATAAGATCGAAGCGCCCGTTTATCTCGCTCTCGGAAGACACGATTATCTGATGCCTCCCGCTTATCTTTGGGAACCCGTTTTACCGCTTTTTAAGGATATAACTTTGCGTTATTTCGAAAAGAGCGGACATACGCCCCAACTTGAGGAACCGGAAACGTTCGATCGCGAACTTCTTTCCTGGTTAAAGGAGAAGAAGGCGCTTTAAACGCGTTTTCTTTTCAATCGGACTTCGCTTAACAAAATCAGCGGATCGCTTCCGCAATCGATCTCGCGATAAAAGGCCATTGATAGTTCGGATCCGGCTCGCTTCCCAAACGAACGATCACCGTACGGGTCGACGGAGAAACATAAATCAACTGACCCAGATTGCCCCGAGCCATAAAATCATAGGATTGATCCGAGTTTTTTAAACCCCACCAATGATATTTATAAAAGCCGCCCAACTTCGGCCAAAATGGAAAGACCTTCCATTCTCTTGAGTCCTGCGGATTCGGAGAGGTCGCTTCCTGAACCCAACGTTCGGAAAAAATTTTTTTACCGTTCCAATTTCCTCGATGTAAGAATAAAAGACCGAAACGCGCCAGATCGACCGCGCTCGCTTTAAAACCTACGAGAGTTCTTTCAAAACCTTTTTCCTCGCTGTCCAAGGTCCAAAAGGAATCGAATTCCATCCCCATCGGCTCCCAGATTTTTTTCTGAGTATATAAGGAAACGCTCATATTAGTCGCACGTTCTAAAATGATTCCTTCCAAAATCGGATAATAATCGTTGTAATTGAACGAGGCTCCGATCGGATTCTTACCGGCCTTTAAAGTCGAAACGATTCCTCTTAAATCGTTTCCGTAAAACGTTTGAATATCGGGAGAGAACGGAATGAACAAAAAAAAAGTGTCTTCGATTCTTTGATAGTCGATCCCCGAAGACATGAGCAACAAATCTCGAATCGTTAAAGGATCCAATCCCTTGTTTTTCAGTTCGGGGATATATTCGATCACTGGATCGTCTACGCTTCGGATCTTGCCTTCTTCGATCGCGATTCCGATCAACGTCGATACAATCGACTTGGAAACCGAGAATACTGAATAAACCGAATTCCTTCCGGAATTTTTACCATATTTTTCGAGAACCACTTTGTCGTTTTTGACAACGACTAAGGCGTCGGTTTCCGTACGTGTAAACAAATCGTCTAAGGAGGAAGATTCTTTTCCTTTCATCGTTTGAAAGGTGAGAATATTAGGAAAAATGAATTCTTTATTTTCGGGTAGTTTTGAAACGGGAGGAGACGCGAGGACTTTTTTTACCGGAAAGATATCGTTGGTTTTCGTATCGGGATACACATTCGTGATCGCCCTATAATACGTTCCGTTCGCGTCGCAACCTGCAATCAAAACTGCACAAATACAAACATAAGCGTACGCAACCGAAATTAAAAACCGTCTTCGAATCATCAAAACAACCCCGGAGTTTTTTTGTTAAGCGACATTCCAAATCCCAAGGGACAAAGAACTTTGATTAGACCGTAACTCAACCCGGAAGGTTTAGGGAAAACCATTCTTCCTGTGAGGAGCTCGTTCTTTGTTCGTTTGAAACTTTCGCCGCAATCTTTTCTTGAGCACGTCGAATCGCGGCTGAAACCCAGGAATGAGAAATCGAATTTCCGGCGACTTCGAGTTGTTTCATCAGTTCGGCGACTTTTTCTCCTCCGAATTTTTGGAACAAGGGTTCGTCGAGCGAGGAAAAAACCGTGATCTCTTTGAACTTCAAAGAAAGAAACAGGTCCTATTCCGTTTTACGAAGAGGATGGTGTTCGCAGAAGATAGGCGTTCGATTGAAAAGGTCCGCGGCGGAAAGTTCGCGTGCGTAGGCGAGGTTCGGGGAATTCTCCCCTAAATCAAGAACGGTTTGAAACTTTCGAAACGATTCCTCGAACCAGAACGCGAACAGATACGAATCGTTCTTACGCAGAAGTCTTTTACATTTTTCTAATTTAGAATTTTGTGAAATCCAAACCTCGTCCGTAATCGGAACGGACGGTTGGCGTTTCAAAAAATCGAACATGATTCGAAACTTATCGATTCATCTGATGAAGGATTTGTAAACCGCGCAGAGTCAAAAGCGGATCGATCTTATCGAAGATTCCCGGATGAGCCGCGTCGATCACCGTGACCAAACCGCCGGTTCCGATCACTCTATAATCGTCGCCTTTGTCTTTTTTGATTTCGCGAATGATTCCTTCCAAAAGACCGATCCAACCGAAGAAGAATCCGGCTTGAATCGATTCGATCGTCGAATCGCCTAAGATTTTTTCGGGAGATTGAAATACGATCGGAGGAAGTTGAGAAGTGTTTCGAGTCAGCGCGTCCATGGAAACTTTCAAACCCGGTGCGATCACACCTCCTAGATATTCCGGTTTTTCGCTCACCACACAGAAAGTGGTCGCGGTTCCCAAGTCGATGATGATGGATTTTCCGGGAGAATCGATCACGGACGCCGCGGCGTTTACGAGACGATCCGCTCCGATTTCGTATGGTCTCGGATAAGCGATCGCAAAAGGAAGATTCATCTGATAGTGAACGCGAACGGCTTCGATCTTAAACCAATCCAAGAACATTCTATCCAAGATCGGATTTAAAGTAGGAACGACGCTGGAATAAATTCCGCCGGTGATCGCTTCGTTTTCGATTTTGAATTCTCTTAAGAATCCCTTGAAGAACAGTCCGAGTTCGTCGGACGTTCTATCTTTTCGAGTAACGGTTCGTTTGTGAAAGAGAGGAGTGGTCTTCCCGTTTTCGAAAATTCCGAAGACCGTGTTCGTATTGCCTACGTCGACTACTAAGAGCATTTTAGTTTAGAGAATGGAAGTCCTCCGGGCTGTCAATGAAATCCAGCCGTGTTCCGGAAGGAGTTTTGAGGATTAAGGAGCCGTTTTCACCCAATCCTTCCAATACTCCCGTCAGGAGTTGGCCGTTTTCCGTATAACTTACGGACTGGCCTTTCCAAAGTAGGAGTTCGTTTAACAAAATCAGTTCCTTTTTTCTTCCTTCGGAATCCTTCCAAAGAAGAATCGCCTCGTTTAAAAACGGAATCAGCTTTTCCAAGATCTCGCTTTTTTTACCGGCGCGATCCGGATTCGTGTTCAAGAATCCCGCGTCGCTGAGATGGGAAGGAATCGAATCCACATTCCCGAATAAGTTCAATCCGATTCCTATGATCAGAGTGATGGAAGAACCTTCGATCTCCGACTCTATTAGAATTCCTGCAACCTTTTTCTTTCCTCTGTATAAATCGTTCGGCCATTTGATTTTAATGTCGCGGGTAAGTTCTGGATAAACGGAAAGAATGGCTTTGCAAAGCGCGGTTCCGATAAACAAGGAAAGGCCCGGTCCTCCGTCGAAATTTTCGAGTCCGATTTTTCCGGAAAAGATCAGGGATTCTTCTCCGAAAACTTCCCAGGTTCTATCCTTTCTTCCTCTACCTGCGGTTTGTTCTTCCGCGACGATCCAAGTTCCGTGCGGGAACTCTTTGCTTTTGATGACTGTGTTTGTCGATGTTACCGATTGTAAGAAGATTCCTTTTTCCGGTTGAAGTAAAACATTCTGCATGGCCAATACCATCCTCGCATCGACCGAATGCGCAAGAAGAAAAATGCTCCGACCAAAATCGGTTAATGCGAAATGATAAAGTGGATGAAAGGCTCTTTATTTTTTTGAATCTGCGAATTGTTTTTACAAGATCGCTCATATTTTAAGCAAAGAATGGAATAGATCCCTTGTTTCTCTGTCCGGATGGCAGTTGAGTAGAATGATGATTCTACAACTTAAGAAAGATAGGAGTTCCTACATTTTGAAAAAGAATTCTGGAGAATCGGATCCAACCTCGTTTTCCACAGTGTAGGAACTCCAACTCAAACGCTCCGATCGGTTTCATTTCGGTTTAAATCGAAGTGAATTATAAATATTAATATTCTTATTATATTTTGAATTGACATCCTTTTTAAATTTATAATTTATTTGCGTTATGAAATTACCCCTGAAATCACAACTAACGTGTTTCTCTTTAATTCTTGTTATACTATCCTTTCTGACGATCCAATGCAAATCCTCCTCGGACGACGGAAATGAGAACGTTGTGATCGCCGCTTTGGCGCTGTTAGTCGCTCAAAATAATGCGGCCAACGGCGGATCGAGCGATTCTAAACTTCGTGTTTTTGTAACCGCGACTTCCTATGACGGAAATCTCGGCGGGATCAACGGAGCGGATACGAAATGTTCGACCGATGCCAACAAACCTTCGACCGGAACGTATAAGGCTTTTATCACCGGAGATTCGGGCGGTTTAGGAAGAAGATACGCTTGTATCAACGACGGTGTCGTATGTCCGAGTAATCCGACCACTGGAGCGAAAAACTGGATCTTACAAGCAAGTAAGGATTATTATCGAATCGATCAAACCACAAAGGTATTTACGACCGATGCGAACGGTTTGATTTCCACTGTGAGCAATCCCATCCAAGCAACGGCGGCTTCGTTTTGGTCCGGGTTTGTTGCGACCACGACCGATTGGTCTGCGGCGGGAACGGGAACTTGCGGAAACTGGCAGAGTAACGCGTTCGGTAACAATGGAAACGCGGGACAAGCGAATGCGGCGACGGTGGCCTTAAAAGGAAGTACGATTCCGGCCTGTGATTCGGCTCCTCAGAAACTTCTCTGCGTAGAACAATAACCGTTCAACGATAACGAATCGTAAAAAATAAAGAGAACGAAACGTTCTCCATAAAAGAAAAAACCCCGAAAAAATCGGGGCTTTTTTAATTTCCATTCTCCCTTGAGAAAGAATGCGCTTTCAGTCGAACTTAGCGGACCGCTTTTTAACTCAGCGGTTCACTCCCTAAACTCAGCGGAACGGCTCTCTGAGGATCCGTTCCGGGGCGTTCGCCAGATCGCGTTCTAGGTCGATTGCACTTTAGAAAAATCTAAAGTTCTAATTAACCTTTGTATCTTTCGATCAACATGGATCCTGCGATTCCACCGTGAGCACAAGCGGTGATCACGACTTTGTTCGCGGACGGATCTTCTTTCAAATCCATGATCGCGTTTGCGATCAAACGGATTCCGGTCGCTCCGAACGGGTGACCGATCGCGATAGAACCGCCGTTCGGGTTGATCTTTTTCGCGTCGAAGGATTTTTCCCAATCCCAGCCGGTGTCCATTTTGATTTGCTCGAGAGCTCCAACCGCGGTAGCGGCGAAAGCCTCGTGGATTTCAACGTAGTCGACGTCTTGGATTTTTAAACCGACATCGGCAAGAAGAGCTTCGGTGGCCGCAGCTTGACCGATTCCCATGTTGTTCGGATGAACGCCTTTCATGTTCCATCCGGAAACCACGGCTTCGATCGTAAGACCGAGTTCTTTCGCTTTTTCAACGGTAGTAACGATCACACCCGCCGCTCCATCGGAACGAGGACTTGCGTTGAAGATGGAAACCGTAGGTCCGTGGGATTTTTTAAGATCCTTCGCGTATTTGGTTTTGAATTCTTCGAACTTCATCGCAGGGTTATCGAACATAAGCATAGCGCGTCCCATACGAGTCGGGTTTTCCACCAGGCCTTCACGGAGACCAACCGCTTCGTCGATCGTAAGCTCGTTGCCTTCGTCGTCTTTCATAGGGATGATGTAAGGAGCGTATTTTCCAGCTTTAGAAGCTTCTAATGCTCTTTTGAAAGATTCGAACGCGAGTTTGTCTTGGATCTCACGGGAAAGAGCGTAGTTCTGAGCTACGATTTCGGCAGTCACCTGCATACCGTAAGAAGTTTCTCCGTCGCCGAGTCCGTCTTCCAAAGTATCTCTGAGTTCAACGCCTTCCGGAAGATTGTCTGGAAGAAGTTTTTTAAGTTTATCAAGAGAACCCGCTTTTTTGTTCAAACGAGCGTTTTTAACGATGAAAGGCATGGAAGTTTGGGATTCTTCGCCGATTGCGAGGAACACTTCGCCTTCACCGAGAACGATTCTACGAGCCGCTTCCGCAACCGCTTCCATACCGGAAACGCAGTTATTCGCAACGGTGATACAGGCGATCTCGTCTCTCATTCCGACCAGGTTCGCGATCACTCTTGCAGAGTTAGGCGCGTTACTAAATCCTTCTCCAACAACAACTCCGTCGATTTGAGACGGCTTCAATTTGCTTTTAGCGAGAATATCTTCTGCGACTATTTTCCCCAGGTGATGACCAGGGTATGGTCCCAGAGCTTTCGCGATCTGAGCAAAAGGAGTTCTTCTTGGCGTACAAATTGCCAAAGGTTTTGCTAATTTCATTTTCTTTCTCCAGACTTCAAATTCTTAAATATCAATCCTAGATTCACTTTTGAGAATATTCAAAATTCTCAACATAATCGCCTACGAGTCTTTGAAACTCTTCGGGCGCCTTTTTCGGACGGGCTTTGGTCAGCGAAACCACAAGCTGTTCGTCCTGAACCGCGAAATATCTCAGACCGGTTTCGACGTCCGTAACCTCGTGTCTCATGTAACTTCGGATCTTTTCAAAAGAATGGATCCAAGTGCTTACTTTGATTTTTCTTCCCGCAGGAACGGGATGAAAAAACCGGAACACGCCGCCCATAAAAAACATCGTGGTATCCATTTCCACGAATCGATCGAGTGTAAGACCCGTTTCGGTGGAAAAAAACCATCTCGAGTCCTCTACGATTCTCCAGAGATAAGCCGGGTTGTATTCGCCGAAAATGTTTCTCTCGCTGTAGAGAGTGATCATTTCCGTATCCACGGTTTTGCAGGTTCCTCTAAAATCGGGGATCTGCTGAAACTGATCGAATCCGGTAATCTCCGTTTTTTCAAAAGGAAGAAGGTCGATCGGACTTCCGCCTTTTTCGGAAAACGTAAGAGTTTTGATCTCCGCCGCGGGTGTTCCCGTATCCGATAAAACTTTTTGATCCCAAAAAATCTTACCGTCTTTTAAGGGGAACGCCTTGGTTTCCGTTCTCAGATTGGCGCCTTCCATCTGTTGAGCCAGAAAGCGGATCTGAGATTCCAAAGGATGAATCGCAATCCCTTGTGACAGAATTTCCCTGAGCGAAAAACCGTTCTTTTCCAGGGCCCGAAACCTGCCTTCAAGACAGAAATTTTCGTAAGTCCGGCTCGTTACGTGTCTCTGAGTGTCCAGATCGGATATCCGAGTCACGAGTTGAATTTCATCCGCGATCATATCGGCCCTCCACACTGCTTAGGAGATTCTGACCCTAGTTTAGACCGAGCTGAAATTAGATCAAACAAAAAAATACAGAACGTTCGTTCTGTTTTTTTATTTCGAACTTTCAAAGTCATTGACAGAACTTTTTTCCGGTTGGAAAATGAACCTCGTAGGTTACGGAATAAACGACGTTCAATCATGAAAACTCAACCGCGTAAAAAGAAAGAATCTGGAATCGGCGTTCGGGAAAGAATTTTAGATACGGCTACTTCCCTTTTTTACAAACAGGGTTTTTCGAATACCGGAATGAGACAGATCATTCAGGAATCCAATTCCGTTGCAGCCAGTCTTTACGATCATTATCCTTCCAAAAAAGAATTGGGTCTCGCGTATCTCGCGCGTCAGGAAGAAAAAACTCTCAGTGATCTTCAGGGATTGATGGATCGTTATCTGGATCTCGGAGAATTCTTAAGAGCTTGGGTGATTCTCAAAGAAAAACAAATCCGTCACGGAGAATTCGTGGGTTGTCCCTTTGCGGGTTTTGCGAGCCAGGTTATGGATTCTGATCCGGAATATACCGAATTCCTAAAAGACATCGTTGCCAAATGGACTCGGATGATCAGCGATTATCTTCAGAAGGCGATCGGCTCCGGTCAGCTCAAAAGAAACATGGACATTCAATACGTTGCGAGAAGAATGCTCATGGCCTATCACGGTTCCGTAACGATGTGGAGAATGACTCAGGAACTTCGTTACATACGGGAAATGGAAGATTCTCTTCGGGAAACCGTCGAAGAATATAGAATTCTCTAAAAGTTTTCCGTTTTCAAGGCCGCTTTGCAAAGAATGTAGAATGTAGAATTTCGAATCCATTCTTTTTGCGTAACCAGTCCAACTTTCAAAACGAATCATCCGATATGACAAACAGGATTTTACTCGCTCTCTCGCTCACGGTCGGGTTGTTATTCTACGGTTGTGCGGATACGAACGGCGATCCGAACAAATCGAACCAAAAAGGAGGAAAGATGAATTACGAAGTCAATAAGTCCGAAGAAGAATGGAAAAAAGAACTCACACCGGAACAATATAAGATTTTAAGACAGAAGGGAACCGAAATGGCTTTTACCGGCGCCCTTTATAAAAACCACGAAAAAGGAACTTACGTTTGTGCGGCTTGCGGCGCGGTTCTATTCTCCTCCGAAACCAAATACGAATCCGGTTCCGGTTGGCCTTCGTTTTATCAACCCGCGAAAGAAGGTTCGATCGAAGAAGAAAGAGATTCCAGTCACGGAATGGTAAGAACCGAAGTGCTCTGCGCGAAATGCGGAGGACATTTGGGTCACGTATTTCCGGACGGACCGAGACCGACCGGGTTGCGTTATTGCATCAATTCCGCTTCCTTAAAGTTTAAGAAAGAATAGATTCTCATCCTTATAAAATTTCCGGGAACGTTTTCGTTACGATCGTAATGTCCCGGAAAAATTCTTCCCTTCGTTTTTTGATTTTCAAGTAGTTGCTCGAAGAAAATAATACCTAAAACCGGAATCCACCGGGAGCAACTTCATGAATGATCATCTCGCCTATGTATCCGACAATCGTTCCGTTCGAAACCCTTTCCTACAGATTCTTATGGAAAAGTGGTATACGATTCTTTATATCTGGCACGCGATCATCGGAATTTTCACGCAACTCGAAGATTCTCCCGAAGGTGATAAACGTCCCGTCGTTTTGGTTTCGGGATTTTTAGGAAGAACTCTTTCCTGGGAACCGATGCTCAAACATCTTTCCGCTAACGGTCATCCCGTTTACGTGATTCCGCTCGGATTTCAAGTCGGGAATATCCGAACCAAAAGCAAAATCCTCGAAAACTTTCTGATCGAAAAGAACATTAAGGACTGTTACATCGTAGGTCATTCGATGGGCGGTTTGATTTCCGCAGGTCTTACCTACAAAGGAAGAGATCGCGTTAAGAAAATTTTCATCGCGGGAACTCCCGTGCGCGGAACGGTTCTCGCATACTTCGCGCCGTTTTTTATCTGTTGTTGGCAGATGATGCCAAACTCGAAATTCATCCGAGAAGTCGGAGAGGTTTTCGAGAAGTTGCCTAACGTGCAATCCGTTTTCACACAGAAGGATCAGATCATTCTTCCTTCTGAGAATTCCCGTCTGGGTCATTTCGACGACGTGGAGCTTCCCGAAGCGGGACATTTGAATTTGTTTATGGGTCCTCTCGGAATCGAATGTCTTTTCGATTTGATTACCGCTGAGGAGAATAAGGATCCGAAACCGATTATTAGAAAAGTAGAATCTTCTAAACAAGAAAGTGGTTCGACGAAACAAGGTTTAGCTAATCGTCCGCAAAGCGGTGTTTCCAAGTCCGTCTCATCCAAAACGGCAAAACACACTTCAGCTAAGAAGCAGGCGCAAGTCAAGAAAGCGGCTTCTTCCGCTAAGTCAAAACCTGTCGCTAAGAAAAAAACGACGCCTGTAAAGAAAAAGAAGAGATAAAAGTATATTATCCTTTGGAAAAATGAATCCGTAAGATCGTAATTACGATCCATGTTTTCTTTAGGGTTGCTTTGCTTTTTATGAATGGCGTTTGCTTTACCGAGCGAGCGCCCTCAGTTCCTATTTGTTTCAATATTCAAGATAAAGAGATAATTTGGATCTTCTTGCATCTATGTCTTGATTTAAATATAAAATGAATCTATAAGACTATTGTTTACTGCCGACACTCATAGTCTTAAAAAATATTTCTTCTTGAAAAGTTCGAACCTTGCACTTTGAACGGGTCAACATAAGAGTTCTCAATTTTCTAAAAATTTCGAAACGGCTATACGTTGAGAAATACCCAAGTCTAAGCCACAGAGTTATCAGTTCTTGATGCATCCCTGAGATTTATAGAAGTCTTATTTAACTTATAAATTACTACAGGGCATAATGGGAGAATTCGGGCTAAATTCTTTCTTCTATATTTAAACTAAACATAATATTTGATTTTGATCTCAAAGCTTTCTGAATTCTAACTCTAAAGAATGTTTTTAATTTTATATATAAACTTATTAAATAGAAAATTCATTTTTATATGCAGAAAAACAAAATATCTTATCAATCAAAAAGAAATGAACTTCGCAAAAATAATTTTTTTATTAGATTAAGAATATAAATTAATTCATATATATATTAATGCGAAATTCGGGCTAATAAGAAAAAAAGTTGATTAAAACGGCTTTTAAAGAATAAAACAATATTCATGTTGTATTTTTCGTTTCATCAGGTTCTTTTTCTAAACTTTAGCGCAGGAATATTCTCTATTATATTAGGACTTTATGTATTTTATCCAAAGCCAAGACGACCCGTTCAGATTCATTTTGGTTTGCTTGGAGCTTGTTTAGGATTTTGGTTTTTATCGTTTATAGTTCGAGATTTATGTCCTTACGAGTACGTAAAGCTTGTTGTTAATTTAGGGGTTGCAGTGAGCGTCCCAGTCCCATTCTTTATTTTTTTGATTTCGGATTCTTATCGACGAAGAACGTATAAACCGAACCCGTATATTTTTTATCCGCACTTTGCATTGATTGCGTATTTATTTTTAGAATGTGCCTTTATTCGAGTTTTTACGATAACTTCAAGACAGGAAGAGTATGTTCAAATCAGCTTTAATTGGATATATCCCGCAATCCTACTTTATGCTTTAATAATATTTCTCTTCGCGATCGGTAAATATGGAATTAAAACCTGGAAGACACGAGGAAAAACTCGTGTGGCCTCCGCTTTGATGGTTTTTGGTTTAGTTTCTCCATTGATATGGTTAAGCTGGTTTTTAACTCAAAATCCACTTGCAAAGGGATTATTTTCGAGAGGTCAAGCGGCGATTTGTTGCATCACGGGGATGTTAATCTGGGCGATCGCGATTCTAAATTGTAACGCATTCCGAATTCCGGCCTTTAGTCTTATCGAACCGAGATTACCAACGTTTCATAGATTGACTCGACCATTCTTTAATTTTATGACGAGAATGATCGATTTAAAATACTATCGACAGCAAGAGCTGACTCGAAAGGAGAAAATTGTGATGAAAATGATGATTCACAATAACGAACTTTGTAAAAACGAAAGTCTATCCGCCATTGATCGGGCTTTGATCTTAGCTCAGACTTACGGAAATTATTTACGGTAATGTGTTTTCTTTCGAATCTTCTTTTGCGAGACTAAGAATGAGTTTGTTTGCGATTTCAAAGTCCTTTTTGGGTAAGGCCGCCAAGACCTCGACCAGATCTTTTAACTTCTTATTGGATCTAATTTTGCGAAGGAGATTCGATTCGGCATCGATGTCGGCTATTTTTTCACGATAGCCTTGATAAGATATTTTACTGGGTAAGTCACCGGTCAGAATCCATTCCCTTCTGTAACCGTGAACCATTTCAATGGTTATTGCGGCATCTTCAGGAATTGGAAATCTTCCACTCATCCAACCGCTGATGGTTTGCTTAGATTTGCCAATTGTCTCCCCAAATTCCTTTTGATTGCCTTTGAAATCAGAGAGTATTGTTTTTAATCGATCTTTTTGTTCTTTCAAAATGAGTCCGATAATAATACTTTTTTGGTTGACAATAGTATTAAAATAATACCAGTGTGTTATTGGAAAAGCATTAGTTGATCTAAAGACTGGAAAGGGTCCGTCAAAAATCAACTCAAAAGATATGTGTTAAAAGGACAATTCAGCTGGCTGCACGATATAAAAATGAACTGCAGTCTATTTTGTTTCGGTGGGAATTCTAAGAAAAATTCATTAGAAGAATCTAGATCCGTTTATCGGATTTGATTCAACCAAAACGCTATCTTACGCTTTTAAACTTTTTTAAAGGAAAAATAAATGAAAATAAGACAACTTATTTTGCTCACTTCGCTTTTTCTATTTGTATCCTGTGATGATGGTAAGGATAAAAAGGAAGATACTAATATGCTAATATTAGGACTTGCCCAAGCGTCATCTATCTGTCCTTCGGATATCAAGATGGTCATTTCCACTTCTTTCGCAAGCGGACAAGTAGGAACTCCAATTAATTCTTTTGGATTGAAATTCTCGTCTGCTTCAACCTCGGAGTCGGCAATCTTAAATAATCCAAATTGCAAATTTAGCAATTATACTGTTAGTTCAAATTTACCGGCCGGGCTCAGTTTAAACCCGTCTACGGGTCAAATCACTGGTACTCCAACGGTTCAGGGCGGCCCATACTCGATTTCTTTCACTGCGACATTGACGACGGGAAATGGAACCTCATCGACTTTGACTGGAACTACATCATTGACAATATACGCGGCCGGTTCTTTAACTTGTAGTTTCGTCGGCGCAGCGGGAGGATGTGGGGGAGTAAACGGATATTCCTGTACTAATTCTGCATTGTGCTACTCTAGTCTCTCTACTTGCAAGGCGGCTTCTGCTTGCGGATATTAATTATAGAATATTAGGAAAGCTATATTAGATTCATAGCTCAAATTGATCGTGTGTATTGGCCCGGCTCATTACGTTAGAATGGTCGGGCGTTCTTTTAATGGGGCGATTCCAATGCATCAAAACCTTATTATTGATATACGAGAAAATGAAATTCTTACGTTAAAGCAATCCATGAAGTTTAAAACTTTTGCGATCCCCCGAACCCATAAAAAAACCGCCCGAAGATTTCTCTCCAAGGCGGTTGAACGAAAGAAAGAATTCTTTCTAAGATAATAATTTCGTAAATTACTAAATTAGAATCTTTCGCCTTTCGGTTTAGCAACGTTTACTTTCAGGTTGCGAGTAAGAACGTTTTTTCCGTCCAGATCTTTGATCGCTTTGTCCGCTTCATCCTTGTTCGGCATTTCGACAAAGCCGAAACCTTTGGATTTTCCGGAATACTGATCGGTGATGATTTTAACGGAGTTCACGGTTCCGTGTACTCTGAAAAGATCACCTAACGTGCCTTCGTTGAGATCGTAAGAGAGATTTCCTACATAAATATTAACTGACATATTTTCCTCGTGTCGTTATGAATTAGATCAAGTTATCTTGATTTAAAAACAGCGTTTCCCAGCGACGGGAAGTAGAAAAATTTTAGAGATGCAGGACTTAGAAAGAAGAGCAAACTTTAAGATAGGACTACGTTTTAGAAGTTAGAAAATCGATTGAATAACTGGAATTCTTTGTCCATACTATCGGCTGAATTTTCTTTGGCAATACTTAATTTCTTTCTATTCCAATTCGAAAAAACGATTTTCCCGTTTGTTAGAACGAAAAGCGAGTTCGGACTAACTTCGATTTCGTTCAAGGACCGAAAGATGATTCTGGAAACCGAGCGGTTGATCTTAAGAGAATGGAGGAACGAGGATTTGGAGCCGTTCTATCGAATGAGTTCCGATCCGATCGTAATGGAATACTTTCCATCACTCTTAACCAAGGACGATTCCGAAAAATTCATAGAAAAAGTCCGATCTCATTTTGAAAATTTCGGTTACGGTCTTTGGGTTTTGGAATCCAAGTCCGGGGGAGAATGGATCGGCTTTACCGGATTTATGAATGTTTCGTTCCAAGCCGCGTTTACTCCGGCGGTCGAAATCGGCTGGAGGCTCGCTTCTCCGTTTTGGGATCGGGGTTACGCGAGCGAGGCCGCGTCGGTTTGTCTTTGTTACGGTTTCGAGGAATTGGGATTCTCGAAAATCGTTTCGTTTACTTCCGTTTTAAACACGCGTTCCCAGTCCGTTATGAAAAGAATCGGTTTGAAAGAAGCGGGTTCTTTTTCTCATCCGAATCTTCCATCGGGACATATTCTTTCCAAACACGTTTTGTATCGGATTTCCGAACCGGAATGGAAAGAATTTCGTTCCAGATTCTGAATTTTGACCTTCGGTCCAGTCTTTTCAAAAATCAAAAATGTAGGAACTCCCACAAATTGTCACAAATCACCTGAATTTTTTTCTTGCCAGAATCTGAACAATTAGCGAACATCGTTCATTAATGAAGTGAACGCCGTTCGCTAAGGAGAACGTTATGGAAGTGAAAATTAAAAACAACCCTGCGCCGAAGGAAACCCTTGGCTCGGTTCGGGAAACCCTGTCGGATGAAACTTTTGCAAATCCGGCCTATAAGGGGATCGGTTACTTTTTGAGAGATCTGTTTTTTTTCGGAGTGGTCATCACGCTCCTTTGGAACGTGGACAGCTGGTACATTCTTCCTTTTTTATGGTTTTTTGCGGGAATGACGATCGCGGCCTTGTTTGTGGTCGGTCACGACTGCGCGCACGAAGCATTGTTCAAAAGTAAATTTCTCCAGTATTGGATCGGACAAATCGCAATGCTTCCTTCCTTACACGCGTTCAATCAGTGGGCGTACGGACACAACAGAATCCACCACGGACATACGATCAAAAGACAAGGCGATTTCGTATGGCATCCGGCGACAGCGGAAGAATATGCTAAATTTGGAATATTCAAAAAATTGATGCATAGATTCTTCTGGTCGGCTTGGGGTGGCGGCTTTTATTATATGGTCGAGGTTTGGTTGAAAGGAATGGTCCTTTTCACCGCTCCAATGAAGGAAGCGGGAAGGGACAAGTGGATTATGATTTCTTTCGCGTTGGCTTCCTCCGGTTTGGTTTTTTACTTCGGCGGTTCCGCAAACGGAGTTTTCGACGCGGGCGCGGGCTTATGGATGTTTACGAAGGTTTGTTTGGTTCCTTTTATCGCTTGGAATTACTTTATGGGAATCACGGTTTACGTTCATCATATCCATTCCGAAATCCCTTGGAAAACCAAGGAAGAATGGACTCCTTATTACGGACAGATGAAAGGAACCATCAACTACCATATCAATCCCGTTATGAACTTCTTCTTTCACAATATTTTCATTCATATGCCGCATCACGTTCATATGAAAATTCCGTTCTACAATCTGAAACGCGCATTGAACGAAATCAAAGCCGTTTACGGCGAACACGTTTTGGAAAGGGATACGATTTTCGGAGATTATTTTAAATCGACTTCCCGTTGTAAGGTGATCGATTCCGAAACCGGAAAATGGATGACCTACCGCGAAGCGAGAAACGTGGAAACGGATACGGACGATGAAGAATTGGAGATCATTCCCGCGTAACGTAACGCGTAAGAATTTTCTATCTCAGAATTTTCGAAACGAAGAACGTATCTTTAGAATCGAAACATTTTCGGAGCGAAAGGATCGCGTTGCGCTTGCGCGCGTTCTTTCGTTTCGGAGGATTCTACTTCTTTTTTCTTTTATCCAGATGATAGGTAAGCGCGAGAGAGATACAAACGCCGAGTTCTTTTTTAGGAAGAGGATCTTTTACGTTTAAACGAATCGCACGATCTCCTTCGAAGTCGAATCGTTTCGGAAAAAGTTCTCGAAAGGTGGAAACCAAGTTCGTCTGACAATGGAAGTAGATCGCGTATCGATCGTCTTGCGCGGGGAGTTTGTCGATTCGGATCGTACTTCCGCTTTTTGTGGTCGGAGTCAGATAACTCGGTTGCCCCCACTTTAAGGTTTCTTCCAAATTTCCCACACCGTCGATCGAACCTGCGGTTTCAAAAATCAATTCTCGAAGAGCCAATAATTTTTCACGGACCGCATTCGGATATTCCTTAAAAACTTCGGCGACCTTCGGGTTTTGAAAACGCGAAGAGATCGTATTTGCTTTTTGTTTTTTTACGGGCATGGAAGAATTCGCTCTTGGATAAAAAATTATTTCCTTATTATTCCACAGCAAGTCGTTTTTGAGAAACGTCTTTTTCGCTTTTACGGGATTCTTACCGAGCTACGCAAAAGATGTCATATATTCGAAAACGGATTTGATTCTTCTTACGAAAGGAAGTTTAGAAAAATTGAATGTGATCTTCAGATCGCTTCTTCCAGTTTCAGAAGTTCCGTTTCCAAGCGGTCGATGAACTTCTTATTCCCGGTGGCTCCGTAGAGTTGCATCGCGCCTTGGTATAAAAACAAAGCCTTTTCGGAAAATTCAAGAGCTGTTTTGGAATTGAGGGACTTTTTCTTTTTCCAAATCGGACGGGAAAAATACATCGTAAAACTTCGGTTCCAACGATCGATGGATTCCAAAATTCTTTCTCTGAGCTCGGGTTCGTGACGCGTTTGCACCGCAAAGTTCGCGAGAGGACAACCGAAACGATACGTCGTTCGGAGCCTCCTTTGGATAAACTTAATCCACGCCTCGACAAAGTCCTGATATTGGTCGTATTTATTCATCATGATTTCGGCTAAGCCGATGATCTGATTTTCCTGAAAGGTAAGATAACTAATCCCGAGATCCTTCTTGGAAGGAAAATAACGATATAGACTTTTTTTAAACGCTTCCGCTTCGCTTAGAATTTCGTTGATCCCCGTGTCCGAATAACCTTTTTCATAAAAAAGTCTTACGGTCGCTTTGAGAATTCTTTCCTTTGCGGGATCTTGCTTGAGAGTCGCCTGTTTCATGGATTTTCGGACCGTAATAACCGAAGCGTAAAAAGGTAGACAAAATTGTCTACCTTTTTGTAGGATTCCAAAAGGTAGACAGACTGTTCTACCATAGGAGAAGATCATGGAAACTCTTGAAAAGAAACAGGAAGTTCAAAAGGAAATTAAGTTATTTTCTCATACGCTCAAAGTGCGCTGGACGGATCAGGACGAGAACGGTCACGTAAACAACGGCGTTTATCAGAGTTACTTTCACGAAGCGAGAGTGGCCGCTTTCGACGAAACCGGTTTGAGTTTGAGCGAACTCAGACAAAGAAACATCGGTCCCGTAATTTTAAAGGCCGAACTCGAGTATAAACTCGAATTAAAATATCCCGATACGGCTCGCATCACCACTCGTTTCGAAGCGCAAAAAGGAAGTAGGGTTTTAACGATTCAGGATCTTTTTCGCGTGTCGGACGGAGCGCTGGTTTGTTCCGCTAAGTTCCACGGTTTGTTTATGGATCTCAAAAAAATGCGTCCCTATAAGGTCTCGGACGAGGAGGCGGCGCGATTGGCCTAAACGATCCGATCGATTGTTTGACTCCGGATTTATAGTTTGACTTTGTCGAGAATTTCCCGAAGTCAAAAAAGTATTGATGCCGAAGAAGATTCTTCCGTATAATTTAAAAAAGAATAGGACGTTAGGCGAAATCTATTGATGGACTTTCGCAAATCGTCTTTCGTCCGTGTTCGGAGGTATCAATCTTGGGCAAAAAGAATTCCGTTTCCGAATTCACGGTTCATATTCCGGACGAGGAGATCGAAGACCTTAAGGATCGGTTAAAACGAACACGATGGGTTACGTCGATCGAAACATCAAACTGGGCCGATGGAACCGATTCGGATTATCTTCGCGATCTGATGCGATATTGGGCGACCGACTACGATTGGCGTTCCCGTGAGAAACAAATCAACAAACTCGATCACTATATCGCCGAGATCGAAGACACAAAAATTCATTTTATTCATACGAAAGGAAAAGGAAAAAATCCGATTCCTCTTTTATTGATGCAGGGATGGCCGAGCAGTTTTATCCAGATGTCGGATATCATTCCGCTTCTTACCGAATTTCAAAACGATTCCATTCTTACCTTTGACGTTGTGGCCGTTTCTTTACCCGGTTATTTATTTTCGGAGATTCCAACGCGACACGGAATGAGTTTTACGCGGATCGCGGACTTGGTTCACAAGTTGATGACGGAAGAATTGGGTTATGCGCGATACGCTGCGCGAGGTTCCGATCAAGGGGCTCTTGTGCAACAACAGTTGGGACTCAAATATCCGAATCAGATTCTCGGTTTACATCGTACCGGAATTACTCCGTTCTTGTTTCCTTTGCCGAACGATCTTTCCGAAGAGGAAGTGGAATATCAACAAAAGGTCGCTTCTTGGGCTAAATTAGAAACTTCTTATGCAAGTTTGCAAGGACTTCGTCCCGAAACCTTAACGCCCGCGCTTGCGGATTCTCCCGTCGGTTTAGCAAGTTGGATCATTGAAAAGTTTCAAAGATGGGGAGATTGCAACGGCGATCTCGACAAACATTTCGGAAGAGATAAGTTATTGGACAATCTTTCTTTGCATTGGTTCGGAGGCGCGGGCGCCGCTTCGATTCGTTTGTATCGGGAAGTGGGTCGCAATCCCGGCCTGAGCGGAAAGGTAAACCTGCCGACCGCGATCATTATGCCCTTGCGCGACGGGATCACGGTTCCCGCTCCTCGCAGATGGGCGGAGCGTTTTTACGATGTTAGGCGATGGACCGTTATGGAGCGAGGAGGGCATTTTTCGGAATGGGAAATTCCTCAAGAAGTCGCCGAAGACGTTCGGGATTTTTTCACTTCGATCAAAGTGTAGTTTTTGTTAAACGACTGCGTGTCAAAAATTTTTAACAAAACAAAGGTTTGATTTAAACCTATGGTTCCAATCTATGATCGGTCAAATTATCAACTGAGACAAATTGAACGACCTTGACTTGTATTCTCTTGTATGCTCAAGGTTTTGATGATTGTATCTTTCTCCGTTGCCGCGTTGATTACGGGCTGTTCTTCCAAAAAGGAAAAAGATGATTCTTCCTTTTTTCTATTATCCTTGCTGTTTCAGCAGGATCGTGCGGAAAACTATGACCGGGAGGTCGAGATCGTTACCCACGCTGTGCCGCCTACAATTCCGAATAGTTCGTATTCTTTCGATTTAAGTTATACCGATCAGGATTTGGAATATTACAAATCTCTTTTGCGTGCACAAATTGCGAAATATCCGAGAGGATATTGGATCAAAGGAAGAGCGGAAAAAATCTTTCTCGTTAAATACATTCTTTCTCCAAGCGGAGGAGCCAAAGGCCTTTCCAATGCTATGAATCAGAACTCGATCATCTTATCGGTTGGAGAATCGCTTCCCGGTTGCAATTGCGACGATCAGTTGATCTCCACGATTCATCACGAACTTACGCATAACGTGGATTTTGCGCGATTGGGATACAACTATTATACGCAACCGGATTGGTATTTGTTGAATCCATCGGGTTTTCAATACGGAAGTCTTTCTCCGAACGATTATCCTCAGTGGACCGACCTCATTCATCCTATTTCCGGGTTTCTGAGTTATTATTCTTCGACCAATGCGCTGGAGGATCGTGCCGTGATTGCTTCGGCTCTATTCGGAGATTCGATGTTGTATGCAAATTTGCTCAATTGGTGTCCCACGGATTTTTATCTATCACGGAAGGCGCATCAACTCGCATCCGATCTGAATCGGTTTTGGCCGTTTGAAGGTCCCGATACGTTTTGGAAAACTAGAGTTTCGGGTATTCTAAACTCTTGTAAGTGATCTAGTTTATAACCGTTTTGATTCTTGTATGATCGCGTCCGCGAGTTTCGACAAACCGGGGCGGATCGTTTTCTTATGACAAAGAAAGAATTTTCTTTCCACGATCAGTTCCGGAATCGGAATCGCCCTGAGTTTCGGAGTGAGACTGTACTCGGATAAAAAACCGATTCCAAGATCCGCTTCGATACTTTTGATCACGGACTCGACGCTTCTCAGTTCCATTCCGATCTTAGGACGAAATTCTTTTCCGAGAGAACGGATCCTTTTTTCCACTGCTTTCCGGATGGCGGACGCGGGATGAAAGAACACGAAGGATTCATCCTTGATATCCTTTAGGGTTTGTTTTTTCTTTTGAAAGATCGGATGTGTTTTCGGCGCGACCGGTAAGATCCGATCCGAAAGAAATTCTCTGGAAATCAGTCCGGGTTCGTTTACGGGTCCGGTAAGAATTCCCAGATCCACTTCGTTTAACAAAATCGATTCTTTTGTTTCCAACGAATCTCCTTCGCGCACCGAAAGTACGAGATCGGGATGATCCTTTCGGATCTTTTTTAAGATCGGAGGAAGAATCCACGCGGATACGGTTCCTCCCGCCGATATGGAAAATTCCCCGGAAAGTTCGCGGCCAGGTTCTTTCATTCCGGATCTTAATTCTTCCCAAAGTTCCTTCATTCGGATCGCGTAACTTAGAAATACTTCGCCTTCGTGCGTCAAACGCACTTGTCTAGGGCCTCTTTCGAAAAGGGAGGTTCCCAATTCCTTTTCCAAAAGAAAAATCTGACGCGAAAGTGCGGGTTGTGTGAGGCCCAATTTTCCGGCGGCCTTTTGAAACGTTCCCGCGTCCCTGATTTCGAGAAAGTATCGGATCTGTCTGAATTCCATCGGATCTAAATCTATAACTTTTAGTTATACTGTCAATCAATCCTATTTATTTGCATTATGGGATCGGATCTGCTATCTTCTTTTTATCGGGAGGAAATATGACGGGCAGAACATTATACGATAAGATTTGGGAATCCAGAGTCGTCGTGAAGGACGGAGAAGAGGACATTTTGTATGTGGATAGACATCTTCTTCACGAAGTGACTTCTCCTCAGGCGTTTACGGCTTTGAAGGAAAAGGGAAGATCGGTGCGGAAAACGGAAAGAACGCTTGCGATCATGGATCATAACGTTTCCACGAGAAATCGGGATTGGAACGGCGCGGGAGAAATTTCCAGAAAGCAGATGGAACTTCTTTCCAAAAACTGCGCGGACTTCGGCGTCGAGCTGTTGGACATCCATCATCCCGATCAGGGAGTGGTTCACGTCGTCGGACCCGAACTGGGGCTTACGTTACCCGGAACCGTGATCGCTTGCGGCGATTCTCACACTTCCACGCACGGGGCGTTCGGAGCCTTTGCGTTGGGAATCGGAACCAGCGAGATCGAACACGTTCTTGCGACTCAAACGATCCGTTTGAAAAAATCGAAAAACCTTTTGATCAAAATCGAAGGAGAACTTTCTTCGGACGTTTCCGCAAAGGACTTGTCTCTTTACTTGATCGGTAAGATCGGAACGAACGGCGGTCAAGGTTACGTGATCGAATACGCGGGCGATGTGATCCGCAAAATGTCCATGGAAGGAAGAATGACTCTTTGCAATCTTTGTATCGAAGCGGGTGCGAGAGCCGGTCTTGTCGCTCCCGATCAGACCACGTTCGATTATCTGAAGGGAAAGGATTATTCTCCGAAAGGCGAAGAGTATAATCAAAAAGTGGAATATTGGAAAACCTTAAAGTCCGACGAGGACGCGGTTTACGACAAAACGATCGTATTGAACGCGGAAGAAGTTTCTCCTATGGTCACATGGGGAACCAATCCGGGACAGGTCGTTCCGGTTTTATCCAAGGTTCCCGATCCGGATTCTTTTTCGGACGCGGAAGCGAGAGCCGCCGCGAGAAGATCCATCGAATACATGGGATTAAAACCGGGAGAAGAACTTCGTTCCGTAAAGATCGACAAGGTTTTTATCGGTTCGTGCACCAACGCTCGTATCGAAGACATCCGAAAGGCCGCCAAAACCGCGCAAGGAAGGAAGGTTTCGTCTAACGTAACCGCGATCGTCGTGCCCGGTTCGGGAAGAGTCAAACGTCAAGCGGAAGCGGAAGGTTTGGATCGGATTCTGATCGAAGCCGGCTTTGAGTGGAGATTGCCCGGATGTTCCATGTGTCTCGGAATGAACGACGATTATCTGCTTCCCGGTGAAAGATGCGCGTCCACTTCCAATCGCAACTTCGAAGGACGTCAAGGAAGAGGAGGTCGTACGCATCTGGTCAGCCCCGAAAGCGCTGTGGTCGCGGCGGTTTTGGGAAGATTCGGAACCGCAAAAGAATTGGAGGAACAAAAAGTATGAAAGCATGGACAAGCCACTCGGGAACCGCGGTTCCTTTGTATCGAAAAGACATCGATACGGATCAGATTCTTCCGAAACAATTTATGAAAAAAACGGAACGCACCGGTTTCGGAGTTCATCTGTTTCACAACTGGAGATATACGGACGAGGAAGGTAAAAAGGAAAATCCGGATTTTATTCTCAATCAAACTCGTTATAGAAGCGCGAGCGTTTTGGTCGCGGGGGAGAATTTCGGATGCGGTTCCAGTAGGGAACACGCGCCCTGGGCTCTGGCGGATTACGGGTTTAAAGCGGTGATCGCTCCTTCGTTTGCGGATATATTCTTCGGAAACTGCGCGAAGAACGGAATCGCCTTGGTCAAACTTTCCCAAAAAGAAACCGAGGAAATTCTCTCCTTCTTGAACGAAAGGGAGAATGCGGAAGTTTACATAGACTTGGACGCGTTAGTAGTCATTGCAAACGGAAAAAAATACGAGTTCGTTTTGGCGGATTCTTTAGTGAATCGGATTCGAAACGGATGGGACGACGTGGATTTGACGATGAAGCAGATTCAAAAGATCGAAAGTTTCGAAACGGTTCTCGTTTAAAACGCCGGATTAGTTTCAAAAATCCGCATATTCTTTCGGAATCGAAAGAGTATTGCGGATCGGATTCGAGCTTTAGTAAGATTCAGATTTTAAAAAAAGGTTCCATATTTAAAATACCGAACGGTGTCCGTTTCTACTTTTATGCGGAATTATAAATTAAAAACGAGTTGAGTCTCTCTTTTAGATAAGAAAAATTTGATTTCATGAAAGCCAAAGACTTAGCGAAAACACTGGGTGTAGAACTTAAGGGAAACGGCGAAACGGATGTGATCGGAGTCGGAGACATCGAAAATCATTCCAACGTTCAATCGAATCGAATTTATTATTTCGAAGCGAAGAAATATTTTAATTCCAATCCGAAAGCGAAGGAAGTGAAATTGGCGCTCACCATTCCCGCGTTAGCCGACGAGTTTCCTTCCGCGTTGATCGTTCCGGAAAATCAAGCCCGTCTTAAATTTATCGAACTTCTTTCCTTGTTTGAAAAAAAACCGAAACCGACCGCGTTCGTCTCGAGCAAAGCGAGCATTCATGAAAGCGCAAAAATCGGTAAGAACGTTACGATCATGGACTTTGTCGTGATCCAAGAGAACGTCGAGATCGGAGATAATTGTCAAATTTATCCGAACGTGGTTCTTGAAAGCGGAGTTAAGATCGGAGAAGGAACCGTATTGAAATCGGGAGTGGTCGTCGCTTACGATTGTATTCTCGGGAAACACAATCTCATCCATTCCAACACGGTGATCGGCGCGGACGGATTCGGTTTTTACGATAAAGGCGGAGTTCGTTATAAGGTTCCACAAATTGGAAACTCCGTGATCGGAGATTACGTGGAAATGGGAGCTTGTTGCACCGTGGATCGAGCTACGATCGAAACGACCACGGTTGGAAATTATACGAAGTTCGACGATCACGTTCACATCGCTCACAACTGCAGAGTGGGTAACTATGTTTATATCGCCGGAGGAACCGTTCTCGCGGGTTCGGTGACTTTGGAAGACGGAGTGATTATGGGCGGTCAAGCGGCCGTTGCGGAAGGAATTACGATGAAGAAAGGATCGATTCTGATGGGAATGTCCGGTCTTACCGAAGACAGCACGGAAAAGGTCGCGTACTTCGGAATTCCCGCAAAACCAGCGTTAGAAATGCATAGAATTCATTCTTCGATGGCAAAACTTCCCGAGCTCGTTCGGGAACATAGAAACCGCGCTAAGAATTGATCGACTCGTTTTTTCGATTCTCAAAGTAAGGGTTGAATCTGCTTTCCGATTCCAAAGATTGGTAAAAGAGGTTCAATCCTTTATGCCATCGAATGCTAGCGCAAAGTTCTACGTTCTTCTCGTAATTGCCATGATCTCTTGGGGTTTTGCCTGGCCTTCCGCAAAGCTCATCGTAGGAGATCAACATCCGAACGTAATCATCTTCTGGAGATTTTTAGCGACCGCGATTTCTCTTCTTCCCGTCGTTCTCTGGAGAAAAGAATCTCTGCGTCTTCCGAATAAAAACACCTTGTTTCAAGTCGCGATCGGCGGACTTCTTTATACGATCTACAATCAATTCTTTCTTTTGGGTTTGAAGAACGGACTCGCGGGCGCCGGAGGAGTTCTCGTGACGACGATGAATCCGATCTTTACCTATGTGCTCGTTCATTCGTTTCAGAAAAAACTTCCGTCCGCGAGGGAAGGAATCGGTCTTTTGCTCGGGCTTGTGGGCGGTTGTATTCTTCTCAGGCTTTGGGAACTCGATTTGAATTCTCTGTTCTTATCCGGAAATATTTTCTTTCTTCTTTGCGCGTTCAGCTGGGCGTTCTTGAGCATGAACAGTCACAGCACGGGACAAACGATTTCTCCTCTCGTTTACAGTTTTTACGTTTTTACGATCGGAACGATTTTGGATTTTTTTCTTGCCATTCCTTACGGAGTGGAGAATGCGTTAAACAGCGGACCTCATTTTTGGTTCCACATACTTTATCTTTCCGTAATATCCACGACCTTCGGGACGACGGTTTATTTTTTCGCTTCCACAAAACTGGGTTCTAGGGTCGCGAGTTCGTTTATCTTTTTGGTTCCCGTGACGGCGCTTTTCGGAAGTTGGATTTTTTTAGACGAGATTCCGAGTTTTACGACCACCGTCGGCGGAACCTTTGCCGTACTGGCGGTTTTTCTTTTAAACCGAACTAAGAACGGAGAGGATCAAAAGGAAAAACATTAAGGATTTGGAATGTGATTTCGTTTCCGATCGAAACGGATCTTGAAAAGAATCGAAAGAAAGTAAAAATCCGTTTTCGATTCGGGATTCGATTTTTTCCTTCGTTCAGCCCCAGCGACTTTGATAATAATGAGTTCCGCTCGGGGCGATTTCAAAACCTTCGGGATGTTCCACGACCAGACTGGATTCTTTTAAGTCTTCCAAATGCGGTCTTAACTGAAACGCGGATTTTGCGGTATTGATCTCCAAGTCTTCCATCGTGGTCATTCTTCCGGATTGGGAAGCGTGATAGATGTCCTGAAAGATTTGAGTGGAAAGTGAATTCATAGGCCTTTCCCATCTTTGAAACTTTTTCAATTTTATGTCAAAGAGTTTTTATCCGAGTCTTCCGGAATTCATTTTGTTTTTTCCGCGGGGCAAAGAATCTCCATTCTCCCCAAACCAAAAAAGCAGAAGATATTTTGCCTAACGTGAATCGAAGTCAAACGTTCGATTTGCGCCTTCCGCTTTTGGGAAAGAATACGCTTCGATCTCGGGTTTTGCCGAATTGCCCGAGGTGACGCGAAACAGGCATTTCCGATCCGATCTTAAAAAATTAGGAACGGGTTTTCGTATTCGTTTTTTTAAATATTCCGTCTCTTCTTGAAGAAAAAGAATGGAAAATGATTCAACCTTAGTGGATAATTCGAAGCCTATGCGCAAAAAGAACCATATGCCTGAAACAAGAAATCCCGTCGAACTGGTAGAGTTTCTCTCGAAGGAAATGGAAAATCCCTCCTTTGACGAATGGCTTTCCGAACTCGCAGACAAGGCGATCGACAACGATAAGTTTGTGTGGAGTTTTTTGTATCAAGTGATGCGCGACGCGGACTCGGGAAGACTTTCCTGGGGTTATCACAAAAGACTTCTTTCCGGCGCGGTTCAAATTCTTTCCCGAGTGGGAGACAGTCGTGCGTATCGTGCCATCATCAATTACGTAAAATCTTTGGATCGTCAGATTCCGATCGGCGCTTTGGAATTGATCACCGATCTTCTTCCGTCTTTTGCGGAAGTGGATTCGGACGAGATTTTAAAAATCGCGGCGACTCAGGATTCTCTTAAATCCGCGTTCGGAATTTTGGCTTTGTTTCAACTGATCGTTCAGGATAAGATTCCTTCCGAAAAAACGGAAGAGATCCGAACCTTTTTGAAAGGTTATAAGAACTACGCATATTATTTGGATTCCGTGATCGAACAAGCGTTGGATCATCTCGACGCTCAGGAAGAACCGAATCTTCTTACGTTTTTCGACGAGATCGCGGTTTAAATTTTACCTTCGCGATTCTTTCGCGGACTTCCATTCTTCCTTTTTGAAAAACACGCCGGAAAGAATTTCTTTCCGGTTGTTGATTCTTTGAAATTTCATCTTTTGTTTTCCATTTCGGTTTAGAATTTTTTTAAAAAGAAATCGACCTTGGAATCGATCGGATGGAATCTTTCAAAAATTTATTTCAAAACGTTCGAGGTTTCGGATGAATCTTATCTTGAGAGGAATTCATTTTTTCGGCGGCTTTTCCGTCATCAATCGTTTGATCGGTCTTGTCGCCTGCGGTACGGTCGCGTTCGGAATCGCCGTACCGGATATTCGTTTTCATTCCGCTAAAAACAATAAGACTGAGTTTACGTTCGCGGAATTCATCGCAACTCCCGCGGATAAAATTCCGAGATACATCAAGATCAAGGACGGAGTGGTTCCGGCGAACAATTACGTGATTTCCACGAAGAAGGAAAGACTTCAACATATCACGTATCCCGTCGCGACCGCAAATTCCGGTCTTGAAAAGGTGAAGGTCATCGTGAAGGACAGCGCGGTAACTCAAGAGGCTTTGGACGACGGAACGTATTTTTCGTCTCCCACCTTTGCGATCGAAGGAAGATTCAACGATACTTCTCTGGATCTCGAATCCCAAAAAATTTATAAGGACATGGGTTACGTTCTCGACGATCATTTGTATTTGATCGAAAGGGGAAGCGAACCGATCGGATTTTTTCCCGCTTTGGGGTTGGCGATCGTTTCTTTGTTTTTGGGATTGTTCATCGCGGCGACTTTTATTCCCGCAAGTCTTTGGAACAAATATTTTCCCGCTTAAAGAGGGAAGAATGATTTTGCCTTTTTGATTTCGTACGGTTCGACTTTGTGATTCGAGCCGATCGAATCAGAGGTTCCAGCCTTCGAGTTTGGATTCCAAAAATTTCTGAAATCGTAAAACCCGTTTCGGCGGGTTTTCTCCCGAAGGAAACAAAAGACAAACGGAAGTATTCGAATCCAGAATCAGATTCGGAAAGATCCGTTTGAGTTTTCCGGAACGCAAAAGAGTTTCCACATCCCAAAGAGAACGAAATAAAATTCCGTCCGCTCCTTCCGCGATCGTCTCGGTTAAAAAAGAACCGTTGTTCGATCGGATTCCCCGATGTTTGGAAAGTTCCGAGATTTTCTTTTTTGTTCCGGGGATTTTTACGCTCGAATGTTCATCCACGTAAAACACATTATAATTTTCTAATTCTTGAATATGATTCGGAGTTCCGACCCGTTCCAGAAATTGGGGAGAGGCCGTCGCGACGATCGGGTTGGACATCAATACCTTACAACGGTTCGTTCGGATCGGTTTCATGATTCGAATTCCCAAATCGAAACTGTCCTCGATGAGGTTGAATTTTTCGTTTCCGAAAACCGTCTCGAGTTGAATTTCCGGATAAAGATTTCCGAACTCGGAGAGAACGGAAGGTAGGATTCTCGTCGCAAAGGGCGCGGGCGCCGTGATCTTGATTTTTCCTTTGAGTTCCTTTTCTACGTTCGCTTCCTTTTCGGCCATTCTCAATTCGTTTAGAATCTTGTCCGTTCTGAGTCGAAAACGGATTCCCGCTTCCGTGAGACGGATCGTTCTCGTCGTTCTTTCGAACAACGTGGTCTTGAGGGCCCGTTCCAATCTGGAAATTCTTTTGCTGATCGTGGGTAAGGAAGTTCTCGTTTTACGGGCGGCCTTTGCGAAATTCCCTTCCGAACAAACCGCTTCGAACAATTCCAAGTCGGTTATACTTTCTAGATTCATTCTTTCCAATTTAGAAATAATCAGTTTCAAATTCAAGACATTGCGGAAAGAATCGTTTTGGATTAGAATCGTCCGCATCAAGGGAGAATGGTATATGAAAGCGATGGTAATCAATCGTTTCGGCGGCGCCGAAGTATTCGAAGCGGGGGAAGTTCCGAAACCGACTTTGATCCCGGGGCACGTTTTGATCCGCGTCAAAGCGACGAGCGTAAATCCGGTGGATTATAAAATCAGAAAGTTCGGTCCTCCGATCGCGCCCGCGTTTCCCGCGGTTTTGAACGGAGACGTAGCGGGGATTATCGAAGAGGTTGCGGATAACGTGTCTCGTTGGAAAGTCGGGGACGAGGTCTTCGGTTGTGTGGGCGGTTTGATCGGAACCGGAGGAGCGCTCGCCGAATACATTCTCGCGGACGAAAGATTGCTCGCACACAAACCGAAAAATCTGAGTTTCGAAGAAACCGCGGTATTACCGTTGGTTTCCATCACCGCTTGGGAAGGGCTTTTCGAAAAAGGAAACATCCAAGCCGGAAATAAGATATTGATAACCGGTGGAGCGGGCGGAGTCGGACATATCGCGGTTCAACTCGCGAAATGGGCCGGAGCTCGCGTTCTTGCGACGGCGAGCGGAGATCAAAAACAAAAACTCGTTCTCGAGCTCGGAGCCGAAGCGGTCAGCGGAAGATCGGAAGCGGAAATCAAAAAGAAGGCGTTTCAAGTTTTTGGAAAGGAGGAATTGGATCTCGCGTTCGACACGGGAGGCGGAAGCGGTTTTGAAACCGCGATCGCTTGTGTGAAAAGAAAAGGAAAAGCGATCACGATCGACGGTTCCGGATCGTTCAACTTGGGAAAAGCTCATTCCAAAAGTTTGGATCTTGCGATCGTCTTTATGTTGATTCCTCTGTTGCACGACGAAGGACGCGAAAAACACGGATTCATTCTCGGCGAAATCGCAAGACTTGTGGAGAATGGAATTTTAAAACCGGTGCTCGATCCCGAAAGATTCTCCTGGACGAAGATCGGAGACGCGCATCGCAAACTCGAAGAGGGAAGAGCGATCGGCAAAATTTCCGTAACAATCGACTGAAAGAACGACGCGCGGTTTTATCTAAAGAAAGAACGAGGAAAGGGGTTTTCATTTTTGAAAAACGATTGAAGCAAATCCGTATTCGGATTTAAACTCATGGAAGAAGGTAATCGTTCATGCAGTCCAAACTTTTCATTCTGTTTTTTATGTTGGGAATTCTTTTTCCTTTGGCCGGAGTTTTTGCGAAGGGAAGTTTTTATGATTTCAAAGTAAAGGATATCAAGGGTAACGAAGTCTCCCTTTCCAAATACAAGGGAAAGGTCGTGATGGTGGTTAACGTGGCATCCAAATGCGGTTATACCTATCAATACGACAATTTGGAAAAGGTCTATAAAAAATACAAGGATCAGGGTTTTGTCGTGGTCGGTTTTCCCGCGAACAACTTCGGCAGTCAAGAGCCCGGAACCGATAAGGAGATCGAAACCTTTTGCAGAATTCAAAAAGGAGCGAGCTTCGATATGATGTCCAAGATTTCGGTAAAGGGAAAGGATCAACATCCTCTCTATTCTTATCTGATCGAAAATTCTCCGAACCCAGGAGAAGTGGAATGGAACTTTGAAAAGATTCTCATATCCAAGGACGGAAAGATCGAAGCGAGATATCGTTCCGCGGTCGAACCGGACAGCTCTTCCGTTACGCAAAAGATCGAATCTCTTTTGAAGTAAGGGCGTTTTTGAGTTTGAAACAATATCTTTCGAGGAAGTCCCGTTTCTTTTTAAGAATTCTACCGATCGCGTTTTTGTGCGTTCTTTTCTGCGTAAACGTTCCCGTTTTTTCGGATACGATGCTCGAAAATCCGAAAGAAGGGGAACAATCACCGCCGTCTTCTCCGATATTCATTCAAAAAGGACTGACCACGACGGCGGTTCAACCGGAAACGATCTTTGAAACATTCAAAAATTATGATGTTTTAATATTCGGGGAAGAACACGACGACGTCGCCGGTCACGAAATCCGTTTGGATTGGTTTCGGAAAATTTCTTCGCAAACTCCCGTAATTCTTTCCTTGGAGATGCTCGAACGGGATCAACAAAAAACCTTGGATGAATATCTAAACGGTCAGATCACCGAAAAAGCGTTTTTGAATTCTTTAAAACTTTGGCCGAATCATCTCCGGGATTATCATCCTTTTTTGAGATTCGCAAAGGAGAATCGGATTCCGGTTCTCGCGTCTAACGTCCCGAGAAAATACGTGAACCTCGTTTCTTCTTCCGGTCTGGAAGAATTGTTCAAGGTTCGTTCGGTTTTTTTACCTCCTAAATATCTGATTCGCAAATTTTCCCAAGAAGCCTACGAAGAAAAAATCAAGAACACTCTCAAAGAACATCCGGGTATGGCGTCGGATGAAACGATTCAAAGGAGATTTGTGGACGCGCAATATCTTTGGGACGCGGGGATGGCCGATTCGATCGCGAACGCTTTTTTGACGAAGGGAAGGAAGGTGATTCATATCAACGGGCGTTTTCACAGCGACGAGAATTTCGGTGTGACGTTTCGGCTGAAGGAACTCGGGTTCAAAACGCTTTCCGTTTCCATGTTTCCTCTCCGGGAGGAGGACGTAGTTCCGACCGAAATTCTCAAAGGCTCCGATTTTACCGTCATTACCGAAAGGAAAGAAAAAGAGAATTAAGTGCTTGTCTGGAACCGGAAGATCCTCCGACAATTAAGAGGATGATGGAGACCGGGATTCAAACTCTGAGAAGCACTCGATTTTTGTGCCCGGATTGCGGAACGACTTCTCGGTTGCCGGAGGGAGTTCCCACAGGTTCCGTTTTCAGGCTCACCTGCTATCAGTGCGGTCATAAGGCTTTGGTAAGAATGGAACTTCCAAAACCGCCGCCGCCGTCGGTTCCTTCCCGTGTAGAATCGATTGCTCCGTCCAATGAAATCATACGTCGTCCCGAATCTCCGAATAATGTAGGATCTCCCACGTTCCAAACTCCTCCTCAATTAAAACAGAGGTCGGAACAACGTCCGTCGGAACCTTCTTTCTCGCCGAACACGGTTTTGCCTTCCGCATCGCCTTCTCCTTCGGAGCCGACCGGACCCGGAATCTTGGAAAGAATGGGAGAATCTTTCTCGCAGTTACAAACCCGACTGAAAGAGAAAGTGTGGGAACTCACGCAAAAATTCCAAGGTTCCCGAAAAGGTCCGCAACCCGATTCTCTTTTATCGAATTCATCCGCGTCCGGTTCCGCCGCTTCGAGTTCCGCTTTGTCGGAGGAACGACCGCTTCTCAAACGGGAAAAAATTTCCTTCGAGGAAAAACCGTTCTTCTCCGTAAGAAGAGAGATCGAAAACGACGGACAACCTCGCATCAAAACCCTCGCGGAACGATTGAGGGAACAAGTCGCCGGAAAACGAATTCAACTTCCGAACGTGGTTTTGCTTTCCGCCGGAGTCGTGGTTTCTTTGCTTTTGGTGGGAATGATTCTTTTTTGGGTCGGGGTCATCACGCGAGAAGCGGAACTCAAAGAGATGATTTCTCTTTTTTACAACCATCAGCCTTCCGTAATCTACGATCGCGACGGGAAAAAAGTTTCCGAGATCTTTGCGAAAAAAACGAGTAACTTGGAATGGGACGCTTATCCCGAGAATTTAAAGAAGATCGTTCTTTTGGTCGAGGACAGAAGATTCTTTTCTCATAGCGGGATCAATTATATGTCCGTGCTTCGTGCGATTTTCGTGAACATCACGAGTTTTCGTTTTAAACAGGGAGCGTCCACGATCACACAACAGCTCGCAAGAATTCTTTTGGACGATCGCGAAAAAAGTCTTGTACGAAAAATCAAGGAAGCCCAACTCGCTTTCGCGCTCGAATATTCGTATGAGAAAAAGCAAATATTATTATATTATTTAAACAACGTATATCTCGGACACGGAGCTTTCGGTTTTGCGAGCGCAGCCGAATTCTATTTTAAGAAAACTCCCGCGGAATTGAACACCGAGGAGATGATCGTTCTTGCTTCTCTCGCTTCCGCGCCGAATCGTTTTTCTCCGTTGAAGAATCCGGATTTATCCAGACAGAGAGTCAACGCGATCATTCATTCGTTTCGGGAAGACGAAATCTTAAAGGAGAATCCGAAGACGAAACTCGACGAGATCTATCTTTCGTTTCACATGCGTTCTCCAGGAGAAACCGTTTTCGGAAACAGACGAGACCATTCTCCATACGTGACCGAACACGTTCGTAAGTTTTTGAATTCCTTGTATCCCGATTCCAATATTTACGAGACGGGAGGATTTTCGATCTATACGACGATCGCGGAACCCGTTCAGGCCGAACTCCCTAAGATCGTAAAGACGTACGTGGATAACGTACAAAAGAACGGGCTCGTTCGTAAAACGAAACTCACGGACAATAAGAATTCGAGCGAGACCGCCGTGTTTCGAAGATACGTTCAGGATCTTTCTCCCGCACTCGAACTTTTTATCGACACGGATTCTTTCAGCGGGGCGAACGAATCGGGTCTTCAGGTCGCGTTAGTCGCCGTTGATCCCGCGACGGGTGAAATTCTTCTGATGCACGGAGGTTCCGAATTCAAAGCGGACAATCAGTTGGACCGAACGACCGCGATGAAACGTCAAACGGGTTCTTCAATCAAACCGATTTTGTATTCGGCCGCGATCGAAACTGGACTTATCAACGCGTCTTCTCGGATCTTGGACGCTCCTTTGATTTATAGAAATCAAACGGGAAATTGGAGTCCGGAAAATATCGGGAATCAATACGACGGCGACATCAGCGTTAGACTCGCTTTGGCGAAATCCAAAAACACCGCGGCGGTTCAGATAGCGGAAAAACTCGGTATATCCAGAATCCAAGACTTCTTTCAGAAATATTTTTTCCCAGATTCCAAAGTGCTTCAATCCAGATTTAGGGGAGATCTTTCCTTGGCCCTCGGCTCGTTGGAAATTTCTCCGTTGGAAATGGCTCTTGCGTATTCTGCGTTTGCAAACGACGGAACGATCAAACGTCCTTATCTCATTCAAAAGATCACGGATCGTTCCGGTAAGATCATCTACGAAAAAAAATCCACGGACGAGTTCGGTTTAAAAGTTCCCGAAGAAAGAAAGGTTTTATCCTCGCAGGTTTCGGAGATCATGATCGATCTTCTTCACGGAAGTGCGAACTCGGCCGGAGTCAGAAACACCGGATACAAGGGAGAAGTCGCCGGTAAAACGGGAACCACAAACGACAACCGGGACAACTGGTTCGTCGGAGTCAGACCCGGTTTATCGATGGCGATTTGGCTTGGATACGACGACCCGAGTTTCGGTCTCGGATCGTCCGCGTTAGGCGGAACCGTTGCGGCTCCTTTGTGGGGAACGGTCGCCAAAATCTTCGAAGCGGCCGAGGATTCCGACGAAAAGAGAAAGTATCCGATCAGCGAACACGCTCTCAGCGCCACCGTCTGCGAAGAATCCGGTAAACTTCCCGGACCTTCCTGTAAACATACGAGAAAGGAACTTTTTAAAAGCGGAACGGTTCCTTCCGAGGTTTGTCCTCTCAACCACGGAGCGGACGCAAAACGGGAAGTTCTTAGAAATGTATTCTAAAGTATTTTATTTTATTCTAATATTCTTATTTTTAGCTTCGAATGCGGTTTCCGTTTCCTACGAGGACGCGTATGCGATGGAAAAGGAAGATCCTTTGTTTTCGATTCCGTTGTATGAAGAACTCCTCAGGACCTCCCAAAAATCGGACGTTCGAAAGACCGCGTCTTCCCGGCTTTTTTTTCTTTATGAGAAATATCGCAAATACGTTCCCGCGATTCTCGTGATGAGCCGTTCCGGAAAGATTACGGACAAAAAAGGAAAATATCCTTCGATCGTTTCCGAACTCGCAAGCGGTTTGAACGTAAGTCCTTTCGCGCTTGTCTCCGTAATTTCCGGTTGTAGCAGACCGATTCCGAATCCCGATCCGTTCTTTCAAGAAACACAAACGTCTCCCTCTAAGGAAGAATCCGTTTCCGAAGAAGCCAACGCGGCTCCGGGTTCCGAAGACGGAAACGCACAACCGACGCAAGAGATGCCGTTCTTGTTTAAGATTCTTTCTCGAAAAGAAAACGCTTCCTTGTATAAGGCCTGTTATGCGGTGAAAATCAAAACGGGCGATTACGACGGCTGGGAAAAAATCCACGCGTTCGGAGAGTCAAAGGGAATTCTCACCCCCGAAACTTCTTTGGCTTTGAGAATCAGCTTCACGCTTCATTCGGGAAGAGGAAGCGCTTACAAAAGAATTTATTCCGGCGGAAAACTCAAATCGTTAAGCGAAGACGGTAAATCGGATCTTTTATATCTTTACGGAAAGTTTCTGAGAAACCTGGGCAAATACGATTCTTCCGCAAGATATTTTTGGATGAGCGGTTCTTACGGAAACAAGGATCGAAGTAGAATCGAAACCGCAAAAACGCTTTTGGTTTCTGGTAGAAAACAGGAAGCCTGTTCGTATTTATCAAAAAGTTTTTTCCCTGGCGACGAATCGGAGGAACTTCTTTCCCGCGTTTGTTTTAAGAATTTCGAAAACAATCATCCCGGTCAGGATTTTTTAAAAGCGATCCGAATTCTGAACAACGACAACTCCGATCCGGTCTTCGAATACTTTCTCGGCAAAGGCGCTTCGACAAAAGCGGAAGAATCCGAACCCGAGGACAACGAAGCCGCGTCAAACTACGGTAAACTCGTGGACGAACGATTATTCTCCGGTGAAAAAAATCCGACTCCGTTTTGGGATTATCGAAAGAAAGAAGGGACCTTGTATCTATCGGGTTCTCCCCAATTCCTTTGCAAAACGAGCCGTTCCGTTCTATTTAAGAAAAATCTAATACAACCTCAGAACTGCGCGCCTTTCCCTTCGCTTTCCGCGGACTCGATTCTTTCCACTCCTTTGTTTGCGTCCGATCAGGATGAATGGAGTTTGTTGGTCGCCAATGCGGCCTACAATCCGGTTCTCGGTCGCGCGGTTTTTATGGGCGACGGCGCGGAGGAAACCTTACAGTTTTCCGGTTTGATCTATCGCAAATCCTTGAATCGTTTTTTTCTGGAAGGTTATTCTGCGGACGGTCGTTATCGTCTTTACGCGATCGATTGGAAAAACGTTCAGACGAATCTCTCCGAAGGAAATTAGGGAAAGAATTCGGCGTGTGCTCCCGAATCGTTTGCCGATTGGTTCAATCCTTTTTTCAATTAAGTATTGTAGGAACTCCTACAACTTCTCGTTGATCTTTCGATTTCAAGATTTTGTATGAGGTCCTACATTTTCGGGTTAGATCGTTGAATTTCGACTTTGTGTGGGAGATCCTACATTTTTAAAAATACGGAAAGATCTTAATTCATCAAAAAGTATGAGTTCCTGCATTTTTCCACGGAAAACTATCAAGTAGGTTCATCCTTCATTCGGATTCGCCTCTACGCAGTTGTCCATCCTGTCCAACGCAGCTCCGAGGCGTCTTACTCGTGCCTCGTCCATCCCCTGGACTCGGATCGCGTTTTTTCGCTCCCTATGGATCGCTCAAAACGCTTTCACTCGCAAGCTTCGAATCCTGACGAGTGACCCGTAGGGAACGAGTCACTCTTTTATCGAAACCGTAGTTGTTTGATTTTGTTGGGATTAAGAAAGAAAATTTATGGGCAGGGAAGGATTCGAACCTTCGAAGACATAGTCAGCAGATTTACAGTCTGCCCTCGTTGGCCACTTGAGTACCTACCCGAAGAGAAATAGCTGCCTATAGGAATCGAACCCACAACCGTCTGATTACAAATCAGATGCTCTACCAATTGAGCTAAGGCAGCAATTTGCTATGGAACCAGTATTTCGAGTTGTTTTCCTCGGTCAAATAAAAAAACCGGAGCGGGTATTCTCTTCTTTTTTGCGAATTATTTCTTTTTCGTTTCGAACTTCCTTTCGAAAAAGAGTTTTGAACACGAGCGGTTTGCCGAAAATGTAACAGATGATTCTAACCTTGATTAATGTCGGAATGGCCCTTTCGGTCCTTTGTTTTTATACGGGTTATTATTTTCGTTTTAGAAAAAACGTTCTCCATCGAATTTTCAATCTCACCGGCGCCTCTTTCAATCTGATCACCGCGCTTTCCCTTCTTTACATAAAGTATTTGGGCGGAGGATTGGAGAACGCGGGAATCGTTCCCGCAGTCGATCGATGGATCATCGATACGCACCGCGCCTTTGCCGCATTGACCTTGGTTTTGATGCTTCTGATGGTTTGGTCGGGAATATCCCGAAAAAAAGAATTCCACAGAAAGCTACACTATATTTTCCTTCCTCTATACACCGTGATTTTCCTTTCCGGTTTGGTTCTGTTTCGTTCTACGAACTGACCTTCTTTCGGCACCTCTTCTCGAGGTTGGAAATCCGCATCTCATTCGCTTAGGAAGAATATGAACGATCTCAAAGAACTTAAGAGTTTTGCAAACGAACTCAGAAAGAGCGTGATCCGTATGGTGACCGCTGCAAATTCCGGTCACCCAGGCGGACCTCTCGGTCTCGCGGATATCTACGCCGTTCTATATAAGAAAATTCTAAATCATAAACCTTCCAATCCGGATTGGGAAGAAAGAGATCGCTTGATTCTTTCCAACGGTCACGTGTGCGCGATCCGTTACGCGGCTATGGCTCATTCCGGATATTTTCCCGTGGAAGATCTTTTGACTTTCCGTAAACTCGGAAGCAAGTTGCAAGGTCATCCTTCCACACGTTATATGAACGGAATCGAAAGTTCTTCCGGTTCTTTGGGTCAGGGGCTTTCCGTTTCCGTCGGATTGGCTCTCGGCGCCCGATTCAAAAAACAAAATCATAAGATCTATACTTGTATCTCCGACGGAGAATGCGGCGAAGGAATGACTTGGGAAGCCGCTCAATCCGCCGCGCACTATAAATTGGACAACATGATCGCTTTTATGGACAAGAACGGAATTCAGATCGACGGTTTTACGAAAGACGTTATGAACCTCGAACCTCTGAACGAGAAATTTCTTTCCTTCGGTTGGAACGTATTGGAAGCGGACGGTCACGATATTGAACAAATTGTTTCCGCTTTTGAAAAAGCGAAACAACACAAGGGTTCTCCCACGATCATTCTGTTCAACACAGTGCTCGGTAAGGGCGTTTCCTTTATGGAAAACAATCCCGGTTGGCATGGAACTCCTCCGAAACCGGAAGAAGAAAAGAAAGCTCTCGAAGAATTATCCGCACTTTCCGTTTAAAACGGAATTCTTCCGATCTCCCCGCGTTCTTGCGGGGAGATTTTCATTTTTGAAATTTTTTTCCTAACTCATCTTTTCAATTTACGAGCTCTTGTTTCACTAGACCGTAAGACATAGTAATTTATATATCTCATTTCATTTTTTCCGATGACAAGTTTCATTCCGAATTGACTCATTTCGATTTTCGTAAAAATATATTGTTTATGCCCTCATCCGATTCTTATTATGAATATCTCTCTTTTCCTCCCGATAAACTCGAAGAAAAATTTTATCAGCTCGAGTTTGCGGGAACGGAGGAAAAAATCCAAGTGATCCGCGAGATCGCGGATATGGTTCCTTGGCAATTTAGAATCAGCGAGTTCGTGGAAGAGTTTAAGGATCCCACTCTGCGGGTTTTTGCGCGTTCCATCTCTTCGGTGGTTCACTTGGAAAGAATCAACGCACGTTATGCGCTTCTTGCGAGCAAGGGGCACGTAAACGATTACGGAGATTTGGAAGAGGCCGTCTTTCTTCTTTCCAGCGTGGGCGATCCCGACGCTTCCTATCACGAATTTAAAATCTATTTGGATCAGCTCGCTCTGAGAGTGGAGGAGTTGTGCGATCTGAACCCCGAATACGTTTCCGAAGAATTGAAGGTTCATTTTTTGACGAGGGTTCTTTCTTCGGAGGAGAATTTTCAGGGAAACAACGATCAGTACGACGATCCGAACAATTCTTTCGTAACCCGCATCGTTCGAACTCGGAAAGGAATTCCTATTTCCCTTTCTGCGATTTATCTTCTCGTGGCGCGCAGACTTTCGCTTCCGCTTTACGGAGTGAATATGCCCCTGCATTTTCTACTTCATTTCGATTCTCCCGATTACGAAACCTTTATCGATCCGTTTCACGGAGGCGTTCTGTTGGATAAATCGACTTGTATCCGCTTTTTGGAAGCGAATAGTTTTACTCCGAGCGAAAGATATTTCACGAGAGCGAGCACGCTTTCCATCATCAAAAGAATGTACCGGAATCTGATCCACATATACCGTAAGGAACAGTTTCGGGACATGGAAGATATTCTTTCCCGTCAGCTCCTGATTCTCGAAAACAAACTCAAAGCCTGAACATCCGAAAAGAGTTCTTGCTTGAGCCTGTACCGTAATTTTGAATACTGTCCCCACGGGAAGGGGTAGTGAAAGCGTCTGTACTCAAAGATTCTCTGATTCGGAAGTTCGATAAAAAACTCGAAGCGATCATTCGGGAGGATCTCAAAATTCTCGCCGAAATCAAAACCTACACCATCCGATCCGGTGGAAAACGGATTCGTCCGATTCTCCATTACTGTCTTTGTCAACTTTTAGGTTATTCCGGTAAACACTGGCTGGACGTGGGCGCGATCGCCGAATTGATTCACGCGGCGAGTTTGCTTCACGACGACGTCGTCGACGAGGCGGAAACGAGGAGAGGACTTCAAAGCGTAGGCTCCAAGTTCGGAAACAAAACCGCGATCCTCGCCGGAGATTATCTTTTAGCCTGCGGAATCGACCACCTGAACGGTCTCGGTTATCCCGAACTGATGGACGTTTTCACGCAGGTCATCAAGGATCTTTCGGTTTCCGAGTTGATCCAGATGGAATGGGAAAAAAATCCCAAAATCACTTTAGAAATTTATAATAGAGTCGTATACGGTAAAACCGCGTCTTTGTTCGGAGCCGTAAGCGTTTCCGCGGGAATTCTTTCGGAAAAAAACGAAAAAGAAAAAAAGAAACTCAGACAATTCGGAATCGATCTCGGTTCCTTCTTTCAGAAAAAAGACGACGCGATCGACTACTTCACACCCGCGAGTAAAAGCGGAAAGGTTCCTCTCAAGGATTTTTACAACGGTTTGTATACGTATCCGATTCTTCTTTTGTTGGAAAAGGCGGACAAAAACGATAAGAAGCTGGTTCATTCTCTTTTTGAAAAATCGGAACGATCTCAAGGAGACGGCGTGGTGATTTTGAGTCTTCTTTCGCGTTATCAGATCCGCGAAAAGATGGACGCTGAGTTTCAAAACGTAGCGGACAACTTAATGAAATTCTTAAATAGTTTCGAAGAATCCTCGATTCGAAATCTTTTGAAGGAACAAATCCTAAAACTTCTGGAAGAATAGATTTGCAATCCCGTCGAAGGGATCGTTTACTTGCTTCTTGAATTCCTTCCTCTTAGGAAGAATCAGGAGCCGTAAAAAATGACATCTCCGACTTATCCGAATCTCGATCCGAACTTGGATCTCGTTTTCGAAAGAATCGTGGACGTTCCCCGGGAACTCGTATGGGCCGCGTGGACCACACCCGCGCACGTTTTACATTGGTTTACACCAGCGCCTTGGAAAACGATCGATTGTGAAATCGATCTGAGACCGGGAGGAATTTTTAGAACCACGATGCAATCTCCGGAAGGGGAAAATTTTCCGAACCTCGGTTGTTATCTCGAAGTCGTTCCGCATGAAAGACTCGTTTGGACGGACGCGCTTCAACCGGGTTATCGTCCTTCGCCCGATCCGGCGCAACCGTTCGGATTTTTCAGTTGTGTTCTTACGTTCGAACCGCACGGTCAGGGCGGAACCAAATACAAGGCCACCGCGATCCACGGTAATTTAACGAATCGTAAAAAACACGAGGACATGGGTTTTCATCACGGATGGGGAATCGCCACGGATCAACTCGTGGAATACGTTAAGAAAAATCTGGGTTAAGTCGTTCGGTAAATCGCCGTTAGGCACAACCACGCGGCACCAATTCGGATTACGGAGTCGTTGTCGCACCGCCGCTCGGAATCACGTTCTTCGCGTTACAATGAATGCTTCCAGTAATCGTTACGGAAGTTCCGGTAGATGAAGCGGTGGAAACGCAGGTTTGGTTGTCCTGCGTAAAACACTGCTGCGTAGTCGTTATGGAAGTGCAATTTACGTTATCGGCTGTATAACACTGATTGAGAATTCCCGTGCTTGTAGAAGTGTTGAGAAGCTTTCCGGTTAGAGAAATGTCGATCTCCATATATTGAAGCGTTTGTTGTTGGGCTGCGCCGTTGCTGGTCGGATAAACGGGAATTCCGGATGTTCCCCATTCCACCTTACCCACGTTACCCGTAACCGTTTTCGCAAAAAGTCCGCCGGAATAACTGAAACCCTGTTGCGGGTCCACCGAACCTTGGTATTGGGAAGAATCGAATTGAAACCGAAGAACCAAAGATTCTCCGGTTGTTTTCATGATCAACTGGCTTGTGACCGTATAACGAGTATTACTTGTACCGGTTGTTCCCGTGGTCCCTGTCGTTCCCGTAGTACCGGTTGTTCCCGTGGAAGTGGTTCCGGGGACGGCGACTCCGCAAGAGGAGATCTTATCTGGATCGACTTCTCCATTGATGAAAATTACATTTCCGTCGGCGAGCAAAACCTTGAGGTCGACGTTATTTTGATCTTTATGATTGGCGCAACTGAAAAGAATCATCGAAGCAAGGATGGAGGTAAAGAATGCGGAATGAGAACGTTTCATAAGATGCCTTTAGAATTCATACTGATCGAAAAGCGGACCGAGGTCAAGGATGAAATCGAATCCTTACTTTCCAGTTTCGACCCGTTGTTTAAAAGATCGTTCCCCGGGACCCGAATTCTGAAATAAAATTTGAAAGAATGGTTTGACAGATCCTAAAAATGAAATGAACTCCCGGCGATGAAAATGGGTTCTCCCGAAGAAGAATACAAACCGGGACTTCTGGAACGATGGGGCATCCGCGTTTTAGCGGATCTCGCGCGAAGAGACAAAAGATCCCCGGGGAATTGGGACGCCCAGGAATTCGGATCGGGTTCCAAAAAGGTCATAGGATGGACCGTGTTTTGGGCCTTGCACACGGGCTTTTGGACTACGTTCTTTATCATTCTCGTTGAAAAACTTTTTCCCGAAAATCCGGAACTTTGGTCTCCCGTATTTTTGGAAAAATGGACTTGGACCGGACTCGCGCTTTTGCTCGGAACCGTTTTGGAATTTTATCTTTTGTATCGAATCGGTTTGTCTTCCGTATATCGAATGACCCGTCTTGCGGGTTTGGATTTGCAGGAAGATCCCGATCTGATTACGAGCGTTAGCAATCTTCTTTCCAGACTTGCGTTGGAGATTCCCGATCCGGATCTGAAACTTTTGGGAATCGATCCGTATCGTCTTACGAACAAACAAAGTCTTTTTCTAACGACTCTTCTTTATAAGGCGAAGGTGTTTTTGTCGAACCTCGTGGCAAAGATCGTGATTCGAAAAATTCTCGCTCGAAATTCCTTTCGGGTTTACGCGGACTTCGTTGCCGCGCCGATCACCGCGATTTGGGACGCGATCGTACTTTACATTATTCTAAAGGAGTTGAGAACCCGTCTTCTTACGCGGATCGTTTCCAAGGAACTCGTTGACGATATTCTTGCCAGAAAAGAATCCTTGAGCAGAAACGCGCAGATCGCTTGTATGACCGCGATCGGAAACTCGATCGTATTTACGCAAAGATTTCATCCGAACTTGGAATACATTCTGATCAAACTTCATAAAGCGTTTCAAATCGAGAATTATCATTTTCGTTTGGACGAGTGGGAATCCTTTGAAAAACTTCTGCGGGATTTGAACGAATCGGAAAGGGATTTCTGTTTAAAAATTCTAAGCATAACCTGCTGTTTTGACGGGAAGATTTCCTCTTTCGAAAAAAAACATCTTCCTTTGGTTTTCGGCAAGGATTCGGCGGAACGTTTGATTTGGGTTCAAAAATTGGCGGACGCGATCAACGACGGAGATCTTGAAAAATCCAGAGAACTCGCCCGGCTCGATTGAGAATTTGATTCGAATTTTCGAAAATCCTCATTGGGTTTTGGAATTTGATTTACAATCCGTCGATTCTTCTTTTAAGATTTTTTTCCGGTCTTTCTTAAGTCGGATTATCTTCGTTTTGTCATTCTGATTTTTTATGAGGTAAGGATGCACGTCATCATTCAATGGCTTGAATCTATCTTCGAATCGATTCCGCTTCCGATTTTGGAAACCTGGGGAAGTTTCGGATTTATCGTTGGATTCGTTTTGATGCTCTCCGCTTTCACCGGCTTTAGTTTAAAACTAGAAGGCGGTTTCGGAATCAGAAGAGAGGTTCAGTTCTGGAATACCCAGGCTCTTTTGAGCATTCCGTTTACCTTCGTATTAATTTTTATCACCGGTTATTTGGGTTCCTTTATCGTTTTGGTTCCGGGCGCTCAAACTTTCGAATCGCTCAAAGATCTTTCCGTTTTTCTTTGTATTCTTTTGTTCGGATTTCCCGCTTTGATCGCGGTTCCGTTCGCATACGGTCTTTCGGATTTGATCGAAGGAGTTCCCGCCGGTTTTCTTCTGGATTGGCTCGTGGGATACTTTATAAATCCTGCATGTTTTTGGGTCGCCTATCGATTGATAGGGAAGAATCCCGATTTTACGAAAGGCAAGGTCTGGATTAAATATATTCTGTTCGTGATCGTTTTTATGACGATCGAACCCTTGCTCTGGGGACATCTTTGTTCCAAACAATTCTCCCCCGCGATCTCTTACAGAAACATAACTCCGGCTTTGTTTTTTACGACTTCGATCACATGGGCGCTCGCTCCTTTTGCGATGTTGGTCTTTCTTCCGATCGCGAAAAAATACGAAATGTTTTGGGCGGAAATTCCCGGACATGTTCGGGAATCTTTTTTCGATTTTAAGAATTGGGTTTGGGAAAAAGAAACCGGACAGGACACGGAAGGAAAGTCGAACCAAGGTCTTCCGATTCGAATGCTTTTGGTGGCTCCTTTTATTTTACTCGTGCTCGTGATGGTGGGCGCGACCGCGTATTTGAATTTGAGAAGCGCGGAGATGGCCGCGGACAAACTCGCCGGAAGATTGCATCAGGAAATTTCGGAGAACCTCAATCTGCATCTGGATCGTTTTTTGGACAGGACCCAAAACGAAAACGAACCTTCGCGTTTGGAAGGAATCAATCATCTGTTAAAGTCGACGAACGTTTCCGCGCACGGACGCGCGATCATCATCGATCGATCCGGAAATCTGATCGGTTCTTCGAGAATCGCAAACGGAAAGGAAACGATCGTGGACCAGGATTCGGATCCGGTGATCGAAAACGCGATCGGAACGCTTCGAACTAAATTAGGAGATTTGAATGCGCTTCACGAACCGATTCAGTTTCAATTCGACGTGGTCACGGCAAAACCGCTCGCGTTGGAAACCTGGCTCACTCAAGCGACTCCGTATCAGGACAACAGCGGAAATCTCAACTGGATTCTGATCACTTCGATTCCTTCCGCATATTATCTGGAAGGGGTGAGAATCGGAAGCAGTCAATCGGCGATGGTCTTTGCGGTCGCGTTGACTTCCTCCCTTTTGATCGCGGCCTTTCTCGCGGGTTTTGTCACGGCTCCGATCCGAAGAATTTCGAACGCGAGTAGCGCGATGGCAAAAGGCGATTTTGATCAACGCGTTCCTTCGAGTCGTTTGGAAGAATTAGGATCTCTTTCCCTTACGTTCAATCACATGGCGGAACAACTTCAGGAATCGTTCCGAAGAACAAAATCCAGCGAAGAACAGTTCCGTGATCTTGTCGCCACCACGCCCGGGATCGTTTGGGAAGCGGACGCGTTGACGTTCACCTTTACGTTCGTCAGTCAACAAGTCGAGGACATGCTCGGTTATTCCGTGGAAGAATGGAAACAACCCGGATTCTGGGCGGAACATCTGCATCCGGACGATCGCCAATGGGCCGTCGAATTCTGCATCGCTTGTACCGGAAGAATGGAAGCGCACGATTTCGAATATCGATTTCTGAAAAAAAACGGGGGATTCGTTTGGCTGCGCGACATCGTAAAAGTCATCGTAAAAAACAATCAACCGAAATGGCTTCGGGGCGTGATGGTGGACATCACCGAAAGAAAACAGATCGAAGCCAAACTTCTGGAAAGAAACCAGTTCATAGAATCGATCCTGGATATCACGCCGGATATATTATATATTTATGATATAGAAGAACGCAGAAACGTATACAGCAACAACGGAATCGAGGTCGTTCTCGGTTATTCTCCCGATGAAATGAAGGAAATGGGAGAGAATCTCATTCCGATCCTGATGCATCCCGAGGATTTTCCGAAATATCTGAAGGAAGTCGTACCTCAATACGCGAACATGAGCGATAAGGATATCATAGAACATTCGTATCGGATGAAACACAAAAAGACCGGACAATGGAGATGGTTGATTTCCCGAGAACGGATCTATCAAAGAAATTCGAACCACGGACCGAAACAGATTTTCGGAATCATCTACGACATCACGAAGAGCAAGGAAGCGGAGGAAACGATTCTCGATCTGAACGCGAACCTGGAAAGAAAGATCGATATTCGAACCGAAGAACTCAGCAAATCGAATTCCGATCTTCGAGAAGCGGTATTCAATCTGGAAAGAATCATGAAGGAATTGCAGGAAGCTCAGGACCAGCTTCTTCTTTCCGAAAAACTTGCGGCGCTCGGACAACTCGCGGCAGGGATGACGCACGAACTCAACACACCTTTAGGAGCGATTCTTTCTTCGAACCGCGCGATCTTGGAAATTCTCCAGAAAGAATTAAAGGGAATTCCCGAAATCCTTTCCGGTCTCAATCGGGAAGAATCAGAAAGTTTTAATATTCTTCTCGAAGAAAGTTTAAAGGACGCGTTTCAATCCGAGATCATACCCGATCGAAGTTTGAAAAAAGAATTACACCGGATGTTTAAGAACGCGGGTTTCGACGACTACGACGACGTAACGAGTTCCGTTTTGGATATCGGAGCATACAGACTCGGAGAGAGGTTGATCGATCTTTTAAAAACCGAAAAAAGAACGAATCTTTTGGCGACGGTCGGGTCGCTTTCCACGATCGTTCGTTTGAGCAACGTGATCGCGATCGCGAGCGGGAAGGCTTCGCACGTTGTGGAGGCTTTGAAGAATTATTTGAATCCGGGCGGAAGCGAACAAGAGGAAGGAATCGTTGCCGTGGATATAAAATCCGAGATCGAAACCATTCTCACCTTGTATCATACGAAAATAAAATACGGCGTCGAAATCGTTAAGGATTATAAAACGGACGGGCTTTGTCTCGGAAACGGGAATCGACTCAATCAGGTTTGGATCAATCTTCTAAATAATGGTTTGCAATCCATGAATTACCAAGGGAAGATTGAAATCAGCCTGGAAGAGCAACATCCTTGGATCATCACTTCCTTTATCGATTCGGGGGCGGGGATTCCCGATTCGATCAAAGATAAGATTTTCGAACCGTTTTTTACCACTAAAAAACAAGGAGAAGGGATCGGCTTAGGGCTCGATATCTGCAAAAAGATCATAGAGAAAATGGGCGGAAGAATAGAGTTTGAGAGTGTTCCCGGAAGAACAAAGTTTAGCGTGTGGTTGAAGGCCGCACGTTCGGTGTAAACGGAGAGATCTTTTGAAAGATAACATCAAGAAAAACAACGCGATCCTTTGTGTGGACGACGAACCGATCATCCTCATCGCGTTGAAACAGGAATTAAAAAAACAGTTCGGAAACGAATTTCAATACGAGACCGCGATCAACGCAAACGAAGCTTTGGAAGTCGTGGACGAGTTGGTCGCAAACGGAGTCAACGTGATTCTCATTTTATCCGATTGGCGTATGCCCGGACTCAAAGGGGATGAATTCTTAATCTTAATTCATAAAAAATATCCGAACATACGTTCCATTCTCATCACGGGTCACGTCGACGAAGCGGCCGTGGAAAGAGTAAAAAAAGAAGCGGGAACGTACGCGGTTCTTCCCAAACCTTGGGACCCGAAACAACTCGCGGACGCAGTCAAAGTTTGTTGCGGTCGAAATTAATCGGACATCGTTTTTTGTTCGTAACGATTTCGGAGAACTCCGCGTTTGAAATTTCAATTGCAGACTTCCGAGCGTGTAAAGACCTTGTATTCAAGAAGGATTCCCTCCTTTGAGGAGAATTGAATGAAAATTCACCGATACAATTCTATTCCGGAAGTAAAGGACATAGGAGACGGAATCTTTAAGACTGAAATTCCTCAGCCGTTTTATTCTCCGAACAATATCTATATTCTTCCAGACGGCGAACCGACCATCATCGACTCGGGTTATATCGAGAACCTCGGTCTTTTGCAAAGAGCGTTGAAGACGATCGGTCTTTCCTTGAGCAAAATCAAGCACATCATCTACACCCACAATCATCTCGATCATATGAGCGCGGCCTTGACGTTGCGTTATTATACGGATGCGAAGTTGTATGCGATGACCGGAATGGCCGCGGAGATCGGAAACTACGTGGAGTTCGTTCAGGTTTTTCAAAGGGCGATGAGAAGACTCGTCTACAAAGGACATCACGATAATACGACCAGGGCCACCGAACTCAAAAGAGTGGATACGGGTATATTCGAATTTCATGATGCGTTGGAGAATTCCGAAAGAGTCGATCCGTATCTGGACTTCGACGTGGAACTCGTGGAAGGGGACGTCATCAAGGCGGGCGGAAGGGAAATCGGAATTCTTCATACTCCAGGTCACAACCGTTGGCATTTGACTCCTTATATTTTGGGGGAGAAGATCTATTTTACCGGCGATTTGGTTCTGCAAAATATTTCCTCGATCTACGCGGAGATCGACGGAAACTTATACGACTATCATCAATCCTTGGATCGTCTTTCCAAATTGCCGATTCGAAGACTTCTTCCCGCGCACGGACCCGAACCCGACGATCCGCAAAGGGCGATCAAACTACTTTCAAAAACTCTAAACCTTTTGGAAAGGGGGGTCGTTCGAAGATTGAAGGAGAACGATCAGGATCTTTCCACGTTGGTTCTCGAAGCGATGGGCGAAAAAGTGGCGAACAGCGGTTATTACAATACGGCGCTCGCGATTCTCCATTCTTTGATCCGAAAGCTGA